>JAHFGU010000005.1:0-8106 GCA_023247285.1 Candidatus Omnitrophota bacterium | reverse complement strand
CCTCGAGCAGGCGGGCGGCGCGGCCGGAACGCAACGTCTCCTGTGCGAGCCGCACGCCGTCCGCAATGGCGCTGGACCGGCCGGCGACGTACAGCGCGCAGCCCGCGTTGAGGGCCACGAGATCGCGGATGGGCGGCGGCCCGCTACCGGCGAGCACGTCCCGCGCGATGCGCGCGTTGGCCGCCGGCTCGCCTCCGCGCAGCGCTGATGGCTGCGCGGTCGGCACGCCGGCCTCCGCCGGGGTGAGCCGCCCTTCGGCGACTCGGCCGTGCTGCACCTCACAGAGCAGCGTCTCGCCGGTCGTCGTGGCCTCGTCCAGCCCGTCAGCCCCATGCACCACCAGGCCGTGGCGGATGCCCAACCGCGCCAGCGCCTCGGCCATCGGCCGCAGCAGGCGGGCCTCCGACACGCCGACGAGCTGAAAGGAGAGCGGGGCCGGATTGGCGAGCGGCCCAACCAGGTTGAACAGCGTGCGGATGCCCAGCGCCTTGCGAACCTGGGCGACGGCTTTCATGGCCGGATGGAACGCGGGCGCGAAGCAAAATCCGAATCCCAGCGTGTCGATGCTGCGCGCGACCTGTCCCGGGGTGGCGGCCAGGTTCCAGCCGAGGGCTTCGAGCAGGTCCGCACTGCCGCACCGGCTCGATGCGGCGCGGTTGCCGTGCTTGGCCACCCGCACGCCGCCCGCGGCGGCCGCCAGCGCGGCGAGCGTGGAGACGTTCACCGTGCCCTGCCCATCCCCGCCGGTGCCGCAGGTGTCGCACACGCCTTCGCGCGAGGCTAGCGGCAGCGGCACGGCGTGCGCGCGCAGCACCTCCACCGCCGTCGCGATCTCTTCGGCCGTTTCGCCCCGCTCGGCCAGCCCGGCGAGGAACGCGCGGATCTCTTCAGCCGGCACCTGGCCGGCCATGATCGCGCCGAGGACCTCCCGCATGCGGGATGCGCTCAGCGGCTGCGCATACGTCGCCATCGCGTCAGCGTCGGCGGACGCGCCGCCTCTTCGACAGGCGGGCGAGGGTGAGGAAATTCCGCAGCAGGTCTTTGCCGGCGGCCGTCAGGATCGACTCGGGGTGGAATTGGACGCCGTAGACCGGATGCCGTCGGTGTTGCAGGCCCATGATCTCCTGGTCCGCGGTCCACGCGGTGACCGCCAGCGCATCAGGCAGCGTCTCCCGCTTCACAATCAGGGAATGGTAGCGCGTCGCTTCAAATGGGTTCGGCAGCCCGCGCAGCACGCCCGCGCCCGCATGGTGAATCTGCGAGGTCTTGCCGTGCATGGGCCGTGATGCCCGCACGACTTCGCCGCCGAACACCTCCCCGATGCACTGGTGGCCCAAGCAGACACCGAGGATCGGCACGCGCCCGGCGAAGGTGCGGATGAGTTCATTGGAGATGCCGGCGTCGGCCGGCCTGCCCGGCCCGGGGGAGATCACCACACTCGTCGGCGCCAGCCGCCGGATGCCCGCGATCGTAATGGCGTCGTTGCGCTTCACCATGAGCCGCTCGCCCAGCTCGCCCAGATACTGGACGAGGTTGTAGGTGAACGAATCATAGTTGTCGATCATCAGGATGCTCATCGGGCGGCGCGCCGCCCCCCCGCGCGCGCAAACCGCGCCTCGGCCAGGTTGATGGCCTGCACCATAGCTTGCGCTTTGTTCAGGGTTTCTTGATATTCGCGCGCAGGATGGGAATCGGCCACGATGCCAGCACCAGCCTGGATGTACGCGCGGCCCTGTTGCACCAGGATCGTGCGGATGGTGATGCACGTATCCAGGTTCCCGGAAAAGCCGAGGTACCCCACCGCCCCGGCGTACGGGCCGCGATCACACCGCTCGAGCTCGGCGATGAGCTCCATGGCGCGGACTTTCGGCGCGCCCGTCACCGTCCCGGCCGGAAAGGTCGCCCGCAGCACATCGAAGGCGCTCTTCCCCGCCCGCAACCGGGCCGTGACGCTGCTCACCAGATGCAGCACGTGCGAGTACTTCTCCACGGCCATGAGCTCCGGCGTGCGGACCGACCCCACCTGGGCCACGCGCCCCAAATCGTTGCGGCCCAGATCCACGAGCATCAGATGCTCGGCGCGCTCCTTGGGGCTGGTCCGCAGCTGCTGGATCAGCCGTTCGTCCTCTTGCTCGGTCGCCCCGCGGCGGCGCGTGCCGGCGATCGGGCGGGTTTCCAACCGGCCCTCCTCGCACCGGACGAGCATCTCCGGGGAGGCGCCGACCAGCGCCAGCGGCCCGAACCGCAGCAGGAACATGTACGGGGAAGGATTGAGCGAACGCAGCACGCGGTAGAGATCCAGCGGCTCGCAGGCGAGGTCCCGCTCGAGCCGCTGGGACAGCACCACCTGGATGATCTCGCCGGCCCGGATCTCGGCCTTCGCCCGGGCGACCATCGCGGCGAATTCCCGGCGGCTGACCGTCGAGCGGATCGCGCGGGCGCGCGGGGCGCGCGGGCGCTTCACCGCCGGCAGCGGGCCGCGCAGCCGTGCCGCCATGTCATGGATCGCGCGCACCGCGGCGCGGTAGGCGGCGCGCGGGGTACAGCCATCCGTGTGCGCCAGCGCCACCAAGAGCAGCTGATGCCGCGCATGATCGAAGATCGCCATGGTGCCGGTCAGCATCAGCATGAGATCCGGCACGTGGAGATCATCGACCTGATGCGGCGGCAGCCGCTCGATGTACCGGACGACATTGTAGCCCAGGTAGCCGACCAGTCCGCCGCAGAACCGCGGCAGCCCGGGCACCGGAACGAACCGGAACCGGCTCATAATCCGCTCGAGCTCGCGGAGCGGGTCGCGGGCGGTCTCGAACCGCCGCGTCCGCGGCGCGCGGCCCTCGGCGCACTCCGTCACTTCCATGTGCCGGCCGGCCGCGGTCACCACCTGGCGGGGCCGGCTGCCAAGAAAGGAGAACCGGGCCAGCTTTTCCGTCCCCTCCACCGACTCGAGGAGGAAGCTGAAGCGCCCG
Organism: Candidatus Omnitrophota bacterium; assembly: GCA_023247285.1. The sequence continues at coordinate 5,137 of JAHFGU010000005.1, read as the reverse complement.
TCATCCAATTTCCGAAACGCGCTCACCGGCGTCTCCAGGTCCGCCAAGAGTTCGCCGTAGACCGGGATGACATTGCCCTGTTTCGCGAGCCGCAGGAACTCCGACTCGCTCGGCTTCACGGTAAGGCTCATGACGCGGCCTGCCTGTACACCGCCGCCGGGTCGAAGACCCGCTTGCCGACTGTCGTCAGCGTCCCGCCCTTCCCGACGCGCCGGAAGTAGCACGTGAAGTGGCCCGCGTGGCAGGCCGCGACCTGCTGGCGCACGAGGAGGACGAGCGACTTCCCCTCGCAGTCCACCCGCACCTCGTGGATGCGCTGGATATGCCCGGAGGTTTCCCCTTTCTGCATGACCCGCTGCTGCGACCGGCGGTAGACGTGGACCGTGCCTGTGGCGAGCGTCTTGCGCAAGGCCGCCTCATTCAGGTAGCAGAGCGTCAGCACCTGGCGGGTCTTCGCGTCCTGGATGACCGCCGGGATGAGCCCCTGCTCATTGAACCGCAGCGCCCGGCGCAACGCGCGGTATCCGGCCTCCCTGGCCTTCATCGCACCCTCACCTGATGGGTTTGCAGATACGCCTTGACGTCATGGATCGACAGCTCCCCAAAGTGGAACAGCGACGCGGCCAGCGCGGCGTCCGCGCCGCCGGTGGTCAGCGCCTCGAGGAAATGCGCGGGTGACCCGGCCCCGCCGGAGGCGATGACCGGGATGCCCACCGCCTGCGCGACCGCCGCGGTCAGCTCCAGGTCATAGCCCTGCTTCGTGCCGTCGCGGTCCATGCTGGTGAGCAGGATCTCGCCGGCGCCGAGCCGCTCGGCCTCCCTGGCCCAGGCAACCGCGTCCCTGCCCGTCGGGGTGCGGCCGCCGTGTGTGTACGCCTCCCAGCCGGTGCCGGCGCGCCGCGCGTCAATCGCCACGACGATGCACTGCGCGCCGAACCGCTCGGCGGCTTCGTCGACGACGGCCGGCCGCTCCAGCGCGGCGGTGTTGAGGGACACCTTATCCGCCCCCGCGTTGAGCAGCGCCCGGATATCCTCCACGTTGCGGATGCCGCCGCCGACGGTCAGCGGCATGAACACCGCCGCCGCGGTCCGCGCCACCACCTCGAGGAGGATGGGCCGCTGCTCGTGGCTGGCGGTGATGTCGAGAAAGACGAGCTCATCTGCCCCCGCTGCGTCATACGCGCGCGCCGCGTCCACCGGGTCGCCGGCATCGCGCAGGTTCACGAACCGCACGCCTTTCACCACCCGGCCCTGGTCCACATCGAGACATGGAATGATCCGCTTGGCCAGCATGCAGAGCGCCTCTACGCCACCGCCTGAATGGCCTGGGCCAGGTCGATCGCTCCCTCATAGAGCGCCTTGCCGATGATGGCGCCGATCACGCCGCGCGGCGCAAGCTGCTTGAGCTGCTCGATGTCTGCCTGCGAGGCGATACCACCGGAGGCGATCACCCGGCAGGGGGCTGCGTCCAGCACCTCGCTGAGCAGTGCCAGGTTTGGGCCTTGGAGCATGCCGTCGCGCCCCACGTCGGTGCACACCAGCGTCTGCACGCCGACCCCGGCCACCGCGCGCGCGAGCGCGGCCGGCGTCACCGCTGTCGCGGCTACCCAGCCGCGTGAGACGACCTGGCCGGCGCGCGCGTCGATGGCGACCGCGATCCGGTCCCCGTAGCGACGGACCGCCGCCTCAAGGAACGCCTGATCCTCGCAGGCTTTGGTGCCCAGCACCACGCGCGAGGCGCCGGCGGCGAACGCCTCCGCGAGTGTCTCAGGGGTTCGGATGCCGCCGGAGAGCTCCACCTGGGCCTCGCAGGATTCGATGATGCGGCGCGCAAGCGGCAGGTTCGTGTACGTGCCGTCGAAGGCCCCGTTGAGATCGACCACGTGAAGCCACCGCGCCCCGGCCTGCGCCCATCGCTGTGCCACGGCCACGGGGTCGGCGCCGTAGACCGTGACCTGCTCGCGCCGGCCCTGCGCCAGGCGCACCACCTGCCCGTCAAGAAGATCGATCGCCGGAAGGATGATCATGCGACCGAGGATCAGAGCGCGAGGAAGTTTTTGAGCAGCGCGAGTCCGACCGCCTGGCTCTTTTCCGGGTGGAATTGCGTTGCGAAGAGCCGCTCGCGCCAAACCATGGCGGCAAACCGCCCTCCGTAATCCGTCTCGAGCGCAACCACCGAGCGATCAGCCGGCTCCGCGTAGTAGGAGTGCACGAAATACGTGAAGCTGCCATCCGCGATGCCTTGCAGGAGCGGGCAGCCCGCCCCCGCCGCCGAGCGAAGCACCTGGTTCCACCCCATGTGCGGGATCTTCAGCGCAGGTCCGCCGTCGAAGGCGAAGCGTTTCACCGCGCCGGGCAAGATCCCAAACCCTGAGGCGCCTGTTCCCTCGTCGCTGCGCTCAAAGAGCAGCTGCAGCCCCAGGCAGATGCCGAGATACGGCCGGCCAGCGTTGATGGCCGCCTTGATGGGCTCGACCAGCCCGCGTCCCGTCAGCTCCTGCATCGCGGCGGGAAACGCGCCAACGCCAGGCAGCACGAGCTTGTCGGCCCGCGCGACCTCGCCCGGATCCGCGCTCACGCGCACCGAGGCCCCGAGCGACTCGAGCGCTTTCGAGACGCTGCGCAAATTCCCCATGCCGTAGTCCACGACGACAATCATGCGGTAGACATCACAGTCGGCCCTTGGATGACGGGATGCCCTTGACGCGCGGGTGCAGCCGCGTGGCGGCTTCGAGCGCGCGGCCCAGCGCCTTGAACACCGCTTCGCACGTGTGGTGGAAATCAGCCCCGGCCAGCACGTCGATGTGGACCGTCAGCTTGCTCGTCCGCGCAAACGATTCGAGGAAGTGCTCCGCATCGCCCCACCCGTAGGAGGCGGTAGAGGACAGCGCGGCCGGCCGGCGCCCGCGGGCATCGCGCAGGACCAGCTTAGGCCGTCCTGAGATATCCACGACGACGCGGGCCAGCGCCTCATCCATCGGCACGTAGGCCGCGCCGAACCGGGTGATGCCGCGCCGGTCGCCCAGGGCTTTGTCGAACGCCTGGCCCAGCACCAAGCCGAGGTCCTCATTGGTGTGGTGCAGGTCGACGGCGAGGTCGCCCCGCGCCTTGACCGCCAGGTCGAAAAGCCCGTGCGTGCCGAAGAGCACCAGCATGTGGTCGAGAAACGGGATCCCGGTCTTCACCGTGGTCTTGCCGGCGCCATCCAGGTTCACCGTGACCGCGATCGTGGTTTCCTTGCTCGTGCGCGTGGCCGTAGCTCGTCTGCTCATGTGAGTCGCACTTTAATGGCGTCAAAGTGGCGCGGGAGGCCTTCGATCGCCGTGAGCTGGGCCAGCGGCTCCCGCATGCGCTCCAGCGCTTTCTTCGTATAGCTGATCAGGTGGGTGCGGCGGATGAAATCGTCGATGCCCAGCCCCGAGAACACGCGGGCCGACCCCCCCGTGGGCAGCACATGGCTCGGGCCGGCGACGTAGTCGCCCACCGTGACCGGCGAATACTGGCCCAGGAAGATGGCGCCCGCGCGCGTGATGCGCTTGGCCACCTTCAGCGGCGAGCGCACCATGATCTCCAGGTGCTCCGGGGCAAGCCGGTTCGCCACCTCCACGGCCTCGTCCACATTCTTCACGAGGATGCAGTAGCCGCCCGGGATCTGCCTGCGAGCCAGCCCGGCCAGCGCGCGCGACGTGGTGATGAGGAATCCGACCCCGCCGGCGTGCTCGGTTTCGCCCAGCAAGTCGGCCAGCACGTACTGCGCGTTGGAATGCCGGTTGGCGATCACCGCGATCTCCGAGGGGCCGGCGATGGTGTCCACGTCCACGAACCCGAACACCTGGCGCTTGGCCTCCGCCACATACGCGTTGCCCGGCCCCACGATCTTGTCCACCTTCGGGATGCTCTTGGTCCCGAACGCCAGCGCGGCGATGGCCTGCGCCCCGCCGGCCTTGTAGACCTCGTCGACGCCCAGCAGGCTCGCCACCGCCAGGATGTGCGGATCGACGCTGCCGTCGCGCCGCGGGGGCGTGGCCAGGATGATGCGTTTGACCCCGGCGCGCTTGGCCGGAATGGCCGTCATGTACACCGTCGAGACGAGGCTGGCCGTCCCGCCGGGGATGTAGATGCCGACCCGCTCGATCGGATCGAATTTTTCCCCGAGGACGACGCCGTCCCCATCGACGGACCGCACCGGCTTCAACCGCGGCCGGCCGTAGAAGACCTGCACGTTCTGGATCGCGTGCTTGAGCTGCAGCGCGAACTTGGGGTCCAGATGCTGGAACGCGCCGGAGATTTCCGCCTCGGTCACGCGCAGCTGCCGCGGCGCCAGCCGGACCTTGTCGAAGCGCCGCGTGTACCGCAGCAGCGCCTCATCCCCGCCCTGGTGCACGTCATCGATGATGCGGCGCACCGTGTCCTCGACGCGCCGGCGGCGCACCAGCTGGCGCGCGCACAGCCGCTGCCATTCCTGGCTCCGGGTCGTCAGCACTTTCATGTCGATGGGGTCATGATCGTTCGAGCGCTTCGCGCAGCAGCGCCTCGGCCCGCTGCATGGCGGCCGGCAAACCGGCCGGGTTTTTGCCGCCGGCCTGCGCAAAATCCGGCCGCCCGCCGCCGCTGCCCTGCACCAGGGGGGCAATGGCCTTGAGCAGCTGGCCCGCGTGCACCTTCACCGCCCCATTGGTGGTGGCCATCACCAGCGCCACCTGGTCCGCGGCCACCGCGGAGGCCAACAACACCACCCCGCTGCCGGAGAGCGCGCGCCGGACCGCGTCGGCCATCGTGGCCAGCAACTCGCGATCCGCTTGTTTGATCACGGACGTCACGACGGTCACCCCCCCGATGCGCGTGGCCTGCGCGACCAGCCGGTGCGCTTCCACCTTCGCCAGCTCCGCCTGCAGCGCCTTGCGCTCCTGCCCGGCGCGCTTGAGCTGCTCCAGCAGCTCTTCCAGGCCGGCCACGACATCCTGCGCCGGCCGGCTGAGCTTCCGGGCCGCCTCGTGCAGCAGGCGCGCCTGCTGCCGCTGGCGCTCAGCCGCCGCCTCGCCGACGAGCGCTTCGACGCGGCGCGTGCCCGCGGCGATGGAGCTTTCGCCGGTGATGAGGAACGGGCCGACGAAGCCGGTGTGCGGCACGTGGGTGC
>JAHFGU010000057.1 GCA_023247285.1 Candidatus Omnitrophota bacterium | reverse complement strand
GGAACTGAGGGCGCGCTTCCGGGAGAGATTGATTCGTCCTTGCTCGTCGATCTCGATGACCTTGACCGGAAACTCATCGCCGATCTTCACCACGTCTTCGACCTTGTTGACGTACTTGTCCGCCAACTCGGAGATGTGCACGAGCCCTTCCTTCCCCGGCCCGATCTCGCAGAAGGCGCCGAAATTCATGATGCGCTTCACCTTGCCCTGATAGACCCGGCCCACCTCGACGTCCTCGGTCAGCGTGCGGATGATGTCAATCGCCTTCTGCGATTTCTCGGCGTCGTTGGAGGCAATCACCACGCTGCCGTCATCCTCAACGTCGATAGACGCGCCGGTCTCCGCGATGATTTGGCGGATCACGCGGCCGCCTGGGCCGATGACCTCGCGGATTTTCTCCGGGTTGATCTTGATCGTGGTGATGCGCGGTGCGTAGAGGGAGAGCTGCGGGCGAGGCCGCTCGAGCGTGCGCCCCATCAGGTCCAGGACCGCCATCCGGGCCGGGTGCGACTGATCGACGATCTGCCGAACCAGCTCGATGCTCAGGCCCTCGGTCAGCTTCACGTCCACCTGCATCGCCGTCGTGCCCAGGCGGGTGCCCGCAATCTTGAAATCCATGTCGCCCACATGGTCTTCGAGCCCGGAGATATCGGTCAGAATAGCCGTGCCTGACGGCTCCTTCACCAGCCCCATCGCCACCCCGCTTACTGGGGCTTTGATCGGCACCCCGGCGTCCATCAGCGAGAGGCTGCCGGCGCACACCGTCGCCATGCTTGAGGAACCGTTGGATTCCAGGATATCGGAGACGACGCGGACCGTGTACGGGAATTCATCCTTCGGCGGGATCATCGGCTCGAGCGCGCGCTCGGCCAACGCTCCATGCCCGATCTCGCGGCGCCCGGGTCCGCGCAGCGGCCGCACCTCGCCCACGGAAAACGGCGGGAAGTTGTAGTGAAGCATGAAACGCTTGTAGGATTCGCCCTCCAGGGCCTCGATAAGCTGCTCATCATCGCTGGTGCCGAGCGTGGCGACGGCCAGGCTCTGGGTTTCGCCGCGGGTGAACAGGCCGGAGCCATGCGTGCGGGGCAACACGCCCACCTGGCAGGCGATCTCGCGCAGGTCGGTGTACCGGCGACCGTCCATCCGGATCTTCCGGCTGAGAATGGCGCGCCGGGTTTCCTCGCGCTCCACGCCCTCGAACGCCAGGCTGACCTGCTGGGCCGTGACCGCGCCGTCTGCCGTGAGCTGCTCGGTCACCCGGACCTTGAGGGCGGCGAGCGCCTCATGCCGCTCGCCTTTCTTCTTCGGTTCATTGACCGATGCCAGCCCATCGACCGCGGCGGCGCGGACCCGGTCAACGAGCGCGCTCTCAGGCTTGCGGATCTGGAAAGATCCCTTCGGCTTGCCGGCGCGGCCGGCCAGCTCCTCTTGGAGCGCGATGGTCGTCTGGAGCTGCTGATAGCCGAAGGTGATGGCTTCCACCAGCTGCTGCTCGGGAACCTCCTTGAGGCCGGCTTCGATCATCACGATGCCGCGCGCCGTGCCGGCCACCACCAGGTCGATGGCGCTCTGGGCAAGCTGCCGGTACGTCGGAAACAGCACGAACTGGCCGTTGATGAGACCCACCCGCACAGCCCCGACCGTTTCTGGGAACGGAATCGAGGAGAGGCGCAAGGCTGCCGAGGCCCCGATGAGCGCGAGCACGTCGGGATCGTACTCGCCATCGGAGGACAGCACCGCGGCCATGACCTGCAGCTCGTGGAGGAAGCCTTTCGGGAACAGCGGCCGGATCGGCCGGTCGATCAGGCGGGCGGTTAGGATTTCCTTTTCGGTCGGGCGGCCCTCCCGCTTGAAGAACCCGCCTGGGATCTTGCCGGCGGCGTACGTCTTCTCGCGGTAATCGCACGTGAGCGGCACGATGTCCACTCTCTCGGTGGGCTGCTCGCTGGCGACCGCGGTGACGAGCACCACGGTGCCGCCCTGCGCCACCACGACGGCCCCATCAGCCTGGCGGGCCAACGCGCCGGTTTCCAGCGAGAGCGGGGCTGCGGCCCCGAGCGTGGCGGTGACACGAGCCGTCATGCGGCGATCATTTGCGGAGGTTCAAGGTGTCGAGGATTGAGCGGTAGGCGTCTTCGTGGTGGCGTTTGAGGTATTCGAGGAGGCTGCGCCGGCGGCCCACCATGCGGAGCAAGCCCTGGCGCGAGTTGAAGTCGCGCTTGTGCGCCTGGAAATGCGAGGAGAGATCATTGATGCGCTGCGTGAGCAGCGCGATCTGGACCTGGGGCGATCCGGTGTCCTGCTCGTGCAACCGCAACTTGGTGATGAGTGGGTCTGGCATCGTCGTCTGTGCGTGCGCTCTGAAGGCGCTTAGTATAGCGGAGAAGCAACCAACCGTCAATCCTGTCGGTCTATAAGCCGAGTTTTGTTCCCACCACCCGGCAATAGATCAAAAAAGTGTCAGGCACTTTTCGAGAAAAGTGCCTGACACTTTTTGGCACTGTTCCCGTACAAGATTCGCCGGGCGGTGGGAGATGGTCATCCATCTGGCCCTGGCGTCGCCGCCAGGGTCTTGCGGCCTACCCTCTCGGCCCCCGCCAGGCGGGGTCAGGCGGGCGCCTGATTCCAACGATCGGAAACCGAGCCGTTTGGCCTTGCTCCGCGTAGAGATTGCCGCGTTTCACGTCCCCCGGCCTCAAGGTTCCGGCCGGGTTACTCGTCTCTGTGGCTCTAATCCGCAACCCCTGCTTCCGTGCGGAAGGTTGCCCTTCCATGGCGAAGCCTGAGTCGGTCCTGAGGTTATCAGGATACGCTGCCCGCTGGAGCTCGGACTTTCCTCCCCACCGCGTGGTGGAGCGACCATCCGACCGGGCAGGATTGACGGCTGGTTGTCACAGAACAGGCGCCAGCGCCTCCGGCGCGCGGCGCTTGGCTGCGCCGGCCGCCAAGCGGTCGGCCAGCACGGTGTGCGCCCGCGGCGTATGCTCCAAGGACCAGTGCGCCAACTGCGCGAGCAAGTGTTTCGCGATGTCGGAGAACAGCCGCAGGGTCGCGTCCCGCACCTGGTACCGCCCGTGGATCTGCCGGACCAGCAGCTCGCTGTCGGTCTTGATGCCGACGCTCGTGTACCCGGCGTGCAGCGCCCACTGGACGCCGTAGATCAGCGCGAGATATTCCGCGACGTTGTTGGTCGTCTCGCCGAGGAACTTAGCCAGCCGGTGCGCGGGTTCCGGCTGCCCCTCGAGGACCACGACCCCGATCCCGGCTGGGCCTGGATTGCCGCGGCTAGCGCCATCAACGATCAGCTCACAGCTTCGAGAAGGTTTCATCGAAGTACAGAATCCGATTGCAGCTCTCGCAGCTGACGAGATCCGCTTTGAGGTAGACTTGGTTGATCACCTGGGGCGGCAGCCGGCGGTTGCATCCCCCGCAGGTATCGTTCACGAGCGGCACCAGCGCCAGCCCATCCCGAATCTTCAGCACGCGTTCGTAGGCGGCTAGGGCCGGCTTCGGTACATCGGGCAGAATGCCGCTGCGCTGCTGCTCCAGCTGCGCGATCTGCTCGCCGATGGTCTGCAACTCCTGCTCTACCCGCGCCTGCGCCTGCCGCATCCGCTCCTGCTCCTGTGTCAGGGCCTGCTGCTCACGCTGCCGATCTTTGCCGGCCTGATCGATGTCGTCAAACAGCTTGAGGATGGCCTCCTCAAGCAGCGATGCGTCCGCCTTCAGTGCGTCTATCTCATGCTGCATGGCGGTGTATTCTTTGTTGGTCTTCACTTGGAACAGTTGGCCCTGCAGTTTTTTGACGGTGGCTTCGCGACCCTGGAGCTCCATCTCTTTCTCTCTCTGCGCCAACTGCACCTGTTTCAGGCGGGCCTCCGTCGCCTTGACGCGCGCGTCCTGGGCTGCCAGCGCCGCCCTTGCCTCTTCAAGCTGCCGGGGCCTGGCGTCCTGTTCACGGCGCAGCTTGTGCAGCTCGCCGTCGATAATCTGCAGTTTTTTCAGGAGCTCAAGCTGCTCTGCCATCAACCTAAGGTGGGCCGTGGTGGAATCGAACCACCGACCAACTGGTTATGAGCCAGCTGCTCTGCCACTGAGCTACCGGCCCGTCGCGTCCATAGTCAAACGAGGGACGCTCCATAGGAGGGGGAAACCGGGGTTTCCCTCCTGGCGCTCACTCCCACCGAGTTCCGATAGGAGTTCGCTGTTCTCCCCCTCCGCGTCAGCATAGGTTAGATGCTGGCAGGATGGGCATGATGCAGCGCGTGGCGGCGACGGACCACCAGCTCCACCACCCCGTCCGTCAGCATCAGCACGCAGGCGATGATGAGCAGCACGGTGCGCTTCAGCCCCTCAGGAGCCAGGAACAGGCGCTCGCGTTCTTGCAAGAGTTCTTCGCGGAAGTACAGGGCCAGCACCGCTACCACCACCCAGATGATCGTCTTCCATTCCTTGCTGGCGCCGATGCCCTGCCAGCTCCATCGCCCATGGCGGGCCGGGTATCGCCGGCGGCTCGGCAGGAGGCGCGGGACGGCGGCCTGGTACGCGATGAACGGCTCGCCCACTTCATCGCGCAGTAGCCGCTCTTCCTGCGCGATCTTGCGCCGATAGACGATGAAAAAGAGTGCCGCGGCGACCAGGCTGACCCACAGGTTGCCGGCGATCAGGCAGAACCCAACCCCGATGACAAGCGTGCCCAAGTAGAGCGGATTGCGGACAAACGCGTAGGGCCCAGCCGTCACCAGCTGCCCGATCTTCGCGTCACCCCGCTGCTTCTGCGTCCAGTTGACCTTGACGTGGCCCACGTACCCGTTGGCCCAAAAGCGGATCAGCATGCCCACGGCCACGAACACGGCCCCAAGGCGGAGCTGCTGTTCGGTCGTGCGGGCCACCAGCAGCAGCCAGACAAGCAGCGGATAGACCAGGAGGAACCGGCTTTTGCGGGTCAACCCCTTTCCCATGGACGCTCCCTTCGAGTCCTGCACCGCTGGCGGAGAAACCTGGGCGGTACAGGACTCGAACCTGTGACCTCATGCATGTGAGGCATGCGCTCTAACCGACTGAGCTAACCGCCCATCGCGCCACTATCAAATGAAAAAGTGTAAAGCGGGTCGAAATACTCACTTTACACTTTTTCCTGAGGACTTTCCAGTTGATCCGAAGCGCTGGGCCTCAGAGCGCCGGGCCTTTCTCCTGGGAGAAAGTCAGTTCCAGAAAGTTGCGGAGCCGGCGGCTGCGGGTGGGGTGGCGCAGCTTGCGCAACGCCTTGGCCTCGATCTGGCGCACGCGCTCCCGCGTCACGTTGAACATCTGGCCGACCTCTTCCAGCGTGCGGGGCGAGCCGTCCTGCAGGCCGAAGCGCAGCAGCAGCACCTGCCGCTCGCGATCCGAGAGGGTGACCAGCACGTCCCCAATCTGCTCCTTCAGCATGCTGTAGGCGGTGGCGTTGGCCGGCGACACGGCGCGCTTATCCTCGATAAAGTCCCCGAAGTGCGTGTCCCCGTCCTCCCCGATCGGAGTCTGGAGCGAGATCGGCTCCTGCGCGATCTTCAGGATGCCGCGCACCTTGTCCACCGGGATGCCGGTGGCGCGCGCCACCTCTTCCGGCGCCGGTTCGCGTCCGGTTTCTTGCACGATGGCGCGGGACACGCGGATCAGCTTGTTGATCGTCTCCGTCATGTGCACCGGAATGCGGATGGTGCGCGCCTGATCGGCGATGGACCGGGTGATGGCCTGTCGGATCCACCACGTGGCGTAGGTCGAGAACTTGTAGCCGCGCTGGTACTCGAACTTCTCCACAGCTTTCATCAGCCCGATGTTGCCTTCCTGGATCAAGTCCAGAAACGATAGGCCGCGGTTGGTGTACTTCTTGGCGATGCTGACGACCAGCCGCAGGTTCGCCTCGACCAGCGCTTTCTTGGTGCGCGTGTACTCGGTTTCTTTTTGGTTGATGATCTTCAGGGCCGCCCGGAGGACTTCCGGCGCCCCCCCCAAGAGCCGCAGCTGTTCCTCCCGCCGCGCGCGCAGCTCACGCAACCTCGCGGCGGCGCCCGGCCGGCGCGCGCGCTTGACCTGCTGGATGTGCCGCTCGGCGGCCTCGACCGCCCGCGCGTACCGTTTGGTCTGCGCCACGATCCACTCGATGGCCTTAATCGTCAGATGATAGCCGTCGATGACCTTGCGCGCCTTGGCCTTGCTGCGCGCCTTGCGCAGGCGCTTGCGCAAACCGATGAGCTGCTCGACGAGCTCCTCGCGCTTCAGGTTCGGATCGTCCTTCGAATAGTCTTCCGGATTCAGCTCGCCCTCAATGAGCAGGTCCGTCAACCGGAGAATCTCGCGGCGGGCGATCGGCAACCGAAGGACCGCGTCGCGATAGGCGAGCTCGGCGGCCTCGATCTGCTTGGCCAGCGTCAATTCCTGCTCGCGCGTCAACAGCGAGATCTGGCCCATCTGGCGCAGGTACATTTTCACCGGATCGTCGAGCTGGCCGATCTCCGCGAGCTCGACCTCCTCCTCGCGCTGCTCCTTCTCTTCCCGCTCCTCCAACCGCGAGGCGGCGGGAGACGACGGCTTGTCCACGATTTCGATGTTTTCCTTGCCAAGCAGGGTGAGCAGCTCTTCGATTTCCTCAGGCGAAGCGACGTCCTCCGGCAAGAGGTGATTGAGCTCATCGTAGGTGAGGCGCCCTTTGTCCCGACCCACCGTCAGCACATGCGCGAGGCGCTCACTGATGGGCTTTCGCTTGCTGATCTCTGCCATCCTAAGTCCCCCTACGCGTTGGCCAGTGCCCCGGCCGTGCGCTGTCTTGTGCCGAGCATCCGCTGATACTGGCCCAGCAACCGCTGGACCTCGATGTCCTGCCCGGCCTCCTCGGCCGCCCGAATCTGTTGCCGCAACCGCGTCTGCTCCCGCGCGCGCGCGCTGGCCTGCACCCGACGGACGCAATCCGCGAACGCCGCCTCCTGGTCCGGCGACGCCTGGGCCAGTTCCGCCAGCCCGCTCACCGCGGCGTCCAACCCATCTTGACTGACGCGCGACACGACGTGCGCCGGCGTGACCGGATGGCCGGCCGCGTGCAGCCCGCAGACCACCGCAAGGATCCTGCGCAGCGCAGCATCGGTGATATCCTCCACGCGCAAGCCGGTCCTCTGCCAGCGCGACGGATCCTCCAACGTCAGCGCCACCAACAGCCGCTCGGGCCCTTGGGCCCCTGGTTGCGCCGGTCGTGCCGACACCGCAACCGGTGAGATCATTCTGCGAGGCTGGACCTTGCGCAGTTCTTCGGTGACCGCGGCCTCGTCCACATCGATCCGCTGCGCCACCAGGCGCGCGTATTCGCGCCGCAGGATGGCATTCGGCACCTTAGCGATCGTCGGCAACACGAATTGCGCCGCCTGGACCTTTTCCTCCGTCGTCCGCAGCGGATAGCGGCGACGGGCCGTCTGCAGCAGGAACTCGATCACGCTGGCGCTGTCCTCAAGCCGCTGCCGGAAGCGCGCGACCCCGGAGGCGCGCAGGCACTCGTCCGGATCAATCCCGGAGGGCAGCTCGGCCACGCGCACGCGCAGGTCGGCTTCGACCAGCAGATCAATGCCCCGCAAGGTGGCCTGCTCGCCGGCGGCGTCTGGATCAAACGCGAGGATGACCGTCTCGACATACCGGCGCAGCAGGCGCGCGTGCTCTGTCGTGAACGCGGTGCCCAGCGGCGAGACGACGGGCGCGATGCCGGCGTTGACCAGCACCAGGCAGTCGAAATAACCCTCGACGACGATGGCGGTCTTGCCGCTGACCAGCGCGTCCTTCGCCTGCGGCAGCCCGAAGAGCTGGCGGCTCTTGGAATAGACCGCGGTCTCCGGGCTGTTCAGATATTTCGGCTCCTGGCCGTCCAAGCTGCGGCCGCCGAACCCGACCACGCGGCCCCGCACATCCATAATGGGAAAGATCAGGCGGTTGCGAAACCGATCGTAGCGCGACGTGCGGCCCGGGATGACCAGCCCCGCAGCTTCGAGCTGCTCGGGAGACACCCCGGCGGCCGTAGCCGCCGTGAGCAGGTGGTCCCATCCTGCCGGGGCAAAACCCAGGCGGTAGCGGGCGCGCGTCTCGTCAGAGACGCCACGCGACAGCAGGTAGCTCTTGGCCGCCTTGCCCCTGGCCGCGTCCTGCAACCATCGCTCAAAATAGCCGGTCACCTTTTCCAGCAGCTCGAACAGCGGCGCGCTGCGGTCGACCCCGGCGGCGTCCGGCAGGCGCACACCCACCTGGTCGGCCAGCTGCCGCACGGCCTCAGGAAACGTCAGCCGCTCATGGCGCATGAGAAAGCTGAAGACGTTGCCCCCTACCCCGCATCCGAAGCAATGAAAGATCTGTTTCTGCGTATTGACCATGAACGAAGGCGTCCGCTCCTGATGGAACGGGCAGCATGTCTTGTAGTGCTGCCCGGCGCGCGTCAACGGCGCGTACCGGCCGATGACGTCCACGATGTCGGCCCGGGCCTGGATCTCATCGATGAGGTGGTCTGGAATCAAGGGCATTGCGGCGCCCTCCGGCGCCCCGCTTGCGTCAGGAGCG
>JAHFGU010000056.1 GCA_023247285.1 Candidatus Omnitrophota bacterium | reverse complement strand
AGTACGAAGCCTGGTACTGGTTTACGGTCGGCGACCGGATCACGCACAGCTATTACCAGCAGCAGCTCTGGCTGGTCCTGGATGCGGTGCAGGGCAAGTCCAGCTACGGGACGCTGGTGCGCATTTCCACCCCGCGCGACACCCCGCAGGCCACGCACCGCCGGCTGCTCGCCTTCTTGACCTCCTATACCGCCGCCCCCACCGTGATCGCCCAACTGCCCTCGCGATGATCCGCCGGCTCTCCGCCAGGGCGCTGCTGACACGCGCCCTGTGCATCGTCGCCGTGGCGTCAGGTTGCAGTTCGACGACGCGGCCTGAGCGGATGTTCCGCGATGCGCGGGCGGCGCACGCAGCCACGCTGCGCGACGCGGCGCACGCTCGTCCGGAGCAGGCTGCGGCGGCCATCGCCGACTTTGACCGCGTGGCCCGGCTTGCCCCCGGGACGATCTGGGCGGCCCGCGCGCACGCGGTCATCGGATCGCTGCACGCCCTGCGCCAGGAGCCGGAGCCGGCGCGGGAGGCGTACTATCGCATCCTCGCGGAGTCCCCGCAGCAGCAGGGGTTGTGCGGGCTGGCGCGGCTGGCGATTGCCCAGACTTACGCGCTCGACCGGCGCGCGCACAGCGAGTCCTTCCACCTCGAAACCCTCCAGATCGCCGCCGCACCCGCCGTTCAATCCTCCTCCGCGCCTGCGAGATAGCCTGATGGCATACCGACAGCCTGTTGCGACTTTCAGACAGCTTGACGCTCGTCATCGGATATGGTACCGTCCTAAGCTCGGATTCAGCGGGTTTTCCCGTCAGATCGTGACCGACCGTCGCATGACCCAGACACCGCCGTTTGTCTACACATGGGAGCAGTTGTTCAACACCGCGCCGTGCGGTCTGCTGCTCCTGAACAGCCACGGGATGATCGAAACGCTCAACCCGTGCGCCGCGAAGCTGCTGGGCCTCGACCCGAGCTGCGCGGCCGGCCGGCCCCTGGCCGAGCTCTTGCCTGCTTGGAAAGAGACTTCGTTCTACGCCAGCCTGACCTCCCTCTTTGACGCGCAGTCCACGTTCGAGTCGGTGGACTTTTACGTGCCCGGTTCAGGCGGGGCCACACTCGGGCTGCGCGCCGTGTCGGTGCCGCGGCCCGCCGGTCCTGCCGACGCCCCAGGGGGAGCGCCGGCCGGCGGCCTGCACGACGTGCTCATCAGCGTCGTGGAATCCACCGACGTCACGACGCTGGAGCGCCGGCTGCACCGGGCCGAGTATCAGGCTTCGATCGGCAAGCTCGCGCGCGGCATCGCGCACGAGCTCAACAGCCCGCTCGACGGCGTCCTGCGCTACACGCATCTGGCCCTCGAGCACCTGACCGAGGACTCGCCGCTGCGGGAGTACCTCGTGCACGTCAAGGAAGGGCTCGACCGGATGGTGCGCGCGGTGCGCGTCTTCCTTGAATTCTCCCGGCAGGTCACGACGCCGGTGAATCGCCTCGCCAACCTGAACCAGCTCGTCGAGGACGCGCTGCTGCTCGTCCAGCACCGCGCGAAGTTCCAGCAGATCCGGGTGGTCAAGCGGTTCGCCGATCCGCTGCCGGCGGTGCCGGACGCCGGGCTGCAGCACGCGCTGGTCAACCTGATCAAGAACGCCTTCGACGCGATGCCGCGCGGCGGGACGCTGACCATCATCACCCGCGTGGCCGAGGCGCACGTCGAGGTGCAGGTCGAGGACACCGGCAGCGGGATCCAGGACGAGGTTCGTCCGCGGATCTTCGAGCCGTTCTTCACCACGAAACCTATCCATCAGGGGAGCGGCCTGGGGCTCATGATCGCCAAAGAGGTGGTGGAGCGCTCCGGCGGCCGCATCGACTTCAGTAGCCAAGCCGGCGTCGGCACGACCTTCCGCATGGCCGTGCCCATTGCGGCGTCCGACGCCGCCGACCAGCCCCCCAATGGATCGGAGCCGCATCCTCGTCGTGGATGACGACCCGCTGATCCGCGGGTCCCTCTATGAGATGCTCCGGGGCCGCCGTTTCGACGTGGAGATGGCGGCGGACGGCGCCGAGGCCATGGAACACCTCGGGCGGCGCCGGTTCCATCTCGTCATCGCCGACTGGAAGATGCCGCAGGTCGACGGCATGAGCCTCCTCGGCCACATCCGCACGCAGCATCCGGACACCAGCGTCGTCCTCATCACCGGCTTCGGCAGCATCAACTCCGCGGTCGAGGCCATCCAGCAAGGCGCCGTCGACTACCTCACCAAGCCCATCCGGCCGGAGGAGTTGGAGGCCACCATCCAGCGGGCGCTCAGCCAGTCGGCCGGCGAGCAGGCCCCGGCGGAGGACCCCTTCACCGGGATCATCACCGATGACCCGGCCATGCAGCAGCTCTTTACGATGATCCGGTCGGTGGCCGCCAGCCCGGCCACGGTGCTGCTGGAAGGGGAAAGCGGCACCGGCAAGCGCGTCATCGCCCAGGCGATCCATCGCGCGGACCCCAAGCGGCGCAACCATCCCTTCGTGGAGATCAGCTGCGGGGCCTTGCCGGAGACGCTGCTCGAAAGCGAGCTCTTCGGCCACGTGCGCGGGGCATTCACCGGCGCGATTCGTGACAAGCAGGGCCGGTTCGAGCTGGCCGACGGCGGCACGATCCTGCTGGACGAGATCGACGCCTTCACGCCGGCGCTCCAGGTCAAGCTGCTGCGCGTGATCCAGGAGCGGCTGTACGAGCGGGTGGGCGACACGCGGACCCAGCATGTCGACGTGCGGATCATCGCCGCGACGAACCGCCGGCTGGCCGAGCTCGTCAAGCAGGGCACGTTCCGGGAAGACCTCTACTACCGGCTCAACGTCATCGCCATGCGCCTGCCGCCGCTGCGCGAGCGGACCGGGGATCTGCCGCTGCTGATCGAGCATTTCATCGCGCGCAGCTCGCGCGCGATGGGCAAGGCCGTCAGCGGCATCAGCGAGGAGGCGCTGCAGCTGCTGCTGCGGTACCCGTGGCCGGGCAACATCCGCGAGCTGGAGAACGTGATCGACCGCGCCGTCATCCTCTCGAAGCGCGCGAGGCTCGAGGCGGAGGATTTCCCCGAGGAGCTTCGCCATCCCGCGCAGGCCGCCGAGGCGGCGCCGGACGCCGCGCCTGGCGCGCCGGCCGCGACGCTGAAGCACGCGCTCAAGCTCCCTGAGCGCGATCTCATCCTGAAAGTGCTGGCTGAAGTCCGGTGGAATCGGTCCGAGGCCGCGAAGCGCCTTGGCATCCACCGCTCGACGCTGTACCACAAGATCCGGAAACTGGGCATTCATTCATAACCCGTTCGTCCACGGGGTTGCCAGCCTGATTCCGCCGGGAAGATCGTTGTACGCGCTCGTCCAGCCTGATCGGTGGCAGCGCTTGCAGGAGCATTTCACGCGCGTGCTCGGCGTGCCCATCCGCACCGTCAGCCCCTCGCACGCCCTGCTCTCCACGCCGACGTGGCCCAACGGATTGGAGCCCGAACCGCTCATCGCCGCACTGGGCATCGGCGACGAGCTGGAACGGCTCGTGCCCCCCGCGCATCCTCCCCAGGAAACCGCCACCCTGGCGACTCCCATCGGCGTGAGCTATGCGGCGGTGCCGATCCGCTCCGCCTCGCAAGAGGTGCTGGCCTACTACGTGGTCGGCCCGATGCTCGTTGGGCCGCGCGAAGACGAAGCCCGGTTTCGCCAGCGGATCGCGGCCATGGGGCGCGATCCGGCTGGGCTGTGGGCGCTGCTGTTGTCGCTGAAGCTGCACTCGTTTGTGGCGCTGCGAGGCGCCCTGAGCTTGCTGGAGGAGGTCGGGGGGACGATGGCGCAGCTCGCGGAGGATGCGGCACGGCGGGCCGCTGAGAGCGGGGCGGGGATCGACGGCGGGAAACGCATCACGGCAGCAGGGTCCGATGAGATCTGCCGGGCAATCCTCGATGCCGCCCTCCTGGCGACGCATGCGGACGGCGGCTCGCTCATGCTGTTCGACCGCGGCCGCGGCGCGCTCACGATCCGCGCCGCGCAAGGGCTGACCCCATCGGTCGTCGCAAGCGCAGCGGTGAGGCCGGGGGAGGGGTTAGCCGGGCTGGCCGTCGCGCAGCGCCGGACGCTGGTGGTGGATGCCCAGGCCGAGGGGCTTGTCAAAAGCCGCATGCAGCGCGCGCACCTGCGCGCCTCGCTCGTGGTGCCGCTGGCCCCGGATGCGCAAGGCCAGCCCATCGGCGTGCTGAACCTCTGGATCCTCGACCCCGGCCGGCAGTTCCCGCCTGATCACGCCGCGCTGCTGCGCGCCCTGCTCGCGCTCGCTTCGCGCGCACTCGCCGCGTAAGACCGCTACACAGTGCCAACGAAAAATGTGTCAGGCACTTTTTCTCGCTCGTTACGCGCTGCTCGAAAACGTGCCTGACACTAAACGCGGCGGCGGCGCAGGTGGGCGGGCGGAATACGGAGGATCGTGCGGTACTTGGCGATCGTGCGGCGCGCGACGGTGATCTGGCGCTGCGCGAGGCGGTCGGCCAGCGCCGCGTCGCTCAGGGCATGGCGCGGGTCTTCTTCCTCGACGAGCCGGCGGATCTCAGCCTTCACCCGCTCATCCGATACCCCAGCGCCGTCCCGCTGGGGGACGGTGCTGGCGAAGAACTGCTCCAGGAACAGCACCCCGTACGGCGTGGCGATGGTCTTGCCGGCGATGGCCCGGCTGACTGTCGATGGGTGGCGGCCGATCAGGGCGGCCACTTGGGCCTGGGTCAGCGGGCGGAGCGCGCCCGAACCGTCTTCGAGAAACTCGCGCTGCAGGCTGATGAGGCATCGCCCGATGGCCAGGAGGGTAGCCCCGCGCTCATCGAGGGCTTTCATGACCCAAGCCGCCTGGCGGGCCTTGGCCGCAAGGTACTCGCGCGCCTCCGGGGGCGTCTGGGCGCTTCTGAGCATCCGGGCGTACATCCGGCTCACGGTCACGTGCGGCAGCGCGTGATCATTGAGCTCGACATCGTAGTGCCGCTCCCGGTGGTGCACGATCAAGTCCGGCACGATCGTCGGCGCAGCGTCCTGGGAGCAGGCGGTCCCCGGTTTTGAATCCAGGCGCCTGAGCTGCTCGCAGGCCGACCGGACATCGGGCAGGCTAGCCTGCGTGACGTTGGCCAGCAGCTCGAGCCGCCCCTGCAGGAAAATGGGGAAGTGATCGCGCACGATGCGGTGGGCCAGGCTCCCCGCGCCGTACGCCGCTTCGGCCTGGAGCAGGAGGCACTCCTGCAGCGATCTGGCGCCGACGCCCTCCGGCTCAAACCGCTGGATGAGGCGCAGCATCCGCTCCAGCGCCTCCGGCGTTGTGGCGGCTTCCGCGGCCAGCTCCTCCAGCGATCCTTCCAAGTAGCCGGCCTCATCGATGTGCTGGATAAGGAAGACGCCCAGGCGCTGCTCCTCGCCGCTGAGCGCGTGACAGCCGAGCTGCAGCAGCAGGGTGTCATGCAGAGATTGGCGGGCGGCTACCGCGTGGCCAAGCGGGTCGGTCGCCTCGTCATCCTCGCGCTCGGCCTCGGTCCAGCGGGCCATCCACTCTTCCTCACGATCAGGCAGAGCGCCGTCCGTCGGCGCAGCTTCGCTCGGCGCCTCCGGCCCCTCCATCGGGGACTCCTCCTCACCGACCTCGAGGCACGGGTTTTCCTCCATTTGGCGCTCCAGGAAGGCCTGCAGCTCCATCAGGGGCATCCGGAGGATTTCCAGCGCCAGCGCCATGTTCGGCGCCAAGAGTAGGCGTTGCTCGGTTGTTTGTTTTGGTTGAAGATTCATGGGGATGACGTCACTATAGCATGAAGCGTGCCAAGCAACAAGCCAGCCAGGATTTTGATGGTTGGTCCTTCAGCTTGATTTCAGGAATCGGTTGGGATATCGTAAAAGTCTTCGTGCGCTCGTCATTCAACCCAGGAGGACGCCGTGAACAGCGGGTGCGGTCGGGGACGAGGGAAGGCATGGATGCTCGTCGGGATCGTCGGCTTGGCTGGCATGCCGGCCTGGGCTGAGCAGGCAGCGGCCGTCACCGACGCCCAGCCGGCGGCGCCCAAAGACGCGGCGCCCTCCGGCGCGGTCGTGGGCCCTGGCATGGATGTCAGCCTGGAATACACCCTGCAGGTGGACGGCAAGATCGTCGACACGACGGACGGCAAGCCGGCGTTCCACTATGTGCACGGCCGGCG
This sequence comes from Candidatus Omnitrophota bacterium, assembly GCA_023247285.1. The sequence continues at coordinate 2,445 of JAHFGU010000056.1, read as the reverse complement.
CCAGCTGATCCACGGCCTGGAGCGGCAGCTCCAGGGCATGCGTGTCGGGGAGAGCAAGCAACTGACGGTCTCGCCCGACGAAGGCTACGGCACGGCGGATCCCAACGCCTTCATTGAAGTCTCCAAGTCGCAGCTGCCCACAGGCGTTGAGCCGAAAACCGGCATGATCCTCCGCGGCGTCAACCCCGGCGGCCAGCCCTTCCAGGCGACCATCCACGAAATGAAAGATTCCACCGTGGTGCTGGACCTCAACCACCCGCTCGCCGGCAAGACCTTGAACTTCGACGTGAAAGTCACGGATATCCAGCCGGCCCCGCCGGAGCCTCCGCCGGCGGCGCAGGCGGCCCAGCCCGCGTCCCCGCCCGCTGCCCAGCCTCCGGCCGCCGCAGCACCCGCGCCGGACACCGCTCCCGCAAAGTAAGCGCGCACCACCGGCGGGATATCGTGCTCACCCTCCACAGGCCCGCCGTCAACCGGTTCTTCGCGCCGGTCGCCGCGCGCATCGCGCGCGCCGGCATCCCGCCTGCCGCGCTCACGCTCGCGGCACCGCTCCTGACCGCCGCGGCGTGCGCATGGTTCCTGCGCGCGCGCGCCGCCGTGCCGTTCTGCGTCGTCATGCTGTTCGTCGGCCTGCTCGATGTGCTTGATGGGGCCGTGGCCCGCGCCGCCGGCCGGGTCACCAAATTCGGCGCCTACCTGGACGCTCTCTGCGACCGCTACGTCGATGCGCTGGTGGCGCTGTCGGCGGCGGCGGTGACCGGCTACTGGGCGCCGTGCATGATCGCGCTGGTCGGGGCCTTGCTCGTGAGCTATGCGAAAGCGCGGGCGGGGATGGAAGTCCCGGTTTCGAATGTCGAGTGGCCGGATCTCATGGAGCGGGGCGAGCGCAGCGCGCTCTTCCTGGCCGGGTTGGCCGCCGGCAGTCTCGCGCCCTGGCGGCCTCTGGGGAGGGATCTGTTTTGGTGGACCGCGGCGGGCTTAGCGGCCTTGATTCACGTGACCGTGGTCCAGCGCGTGCTCCGCGCCCGCCGGCTGATTCGGCTGCGCGGCGGGGGCGCGTGAGGGCTCTGGTAGCAGATCGTCCGCCGCGGCCGGGAGCAGGGTCGCCACGACCGGCGGCAGCCGCATGATCGGCGCGCGGCCCTCGACCCTGGCATAGCGGCTCCCATCCCCCTCGATCGCAGCGCCGATCAGCAGCCGCTGCGGCTGCTCTTGGCCTGTCAGCCACACGGACACGGTGGCCCACGGCGGATTCAGCCCATAGCGGGCCAGATCGTGCGGCGCTTCGTCGACAAACGCGCTGATCCGCAGGTCGGCCAGCCCGCTCACCAGCGCATCCACCCGCCGGGTGTCCAGCAGCCGGCCGGCCGCATCCCGCCATTCGGCGTTCGTGCGCGCGATGGTCCAGGCGGCGGGCGCCCGCTCCGCTGAAATCCGCTGCACCTCGGTTGTGAAGAAGCTGAAGGGCGCTTGCGCGCGCAGGGCGCGCGGGTCGATGAGCAGCGTCTGCGCATCGGTGCGCGGCACAGCGTACACGAACGGCTCGTCCCCCCGCTTGGCATAGACGAGCGACGCGTCGTCGGGCAGGGCCGCGCCGAACAACACGGTCAGCCGCGCCGGCTGGCCGGTTTGGCGCTCAACGGTCACCTCGGCCATCGGCTTGTCGAATCCCCACGCCGGCACCTGCTCCGGCTGCGGGTGGTCTTCGACGAACCGCTGGATGCGCATCCCGCCAAGCCGGTTCACGAACATCGTGGCTTCCGACCGGTCCGCCTCGTCGGCGAGCGGCTCGCGGATGGCCCACCGGGTGCCGGTCCGCTCCAGGGCGAGCGCGCCGGTTCTGCCATCGACGCGCAGCCTGGTCACATCCCAGGCATCCAGGTGGATCAGCTGGTGATCGCGGAACGCGTCCGCCGGCTTGTTCGCATCTTCGTAGAAGGACGGGGTGACGAGCATCACGTCGGGCTGGTCCGCCCGCTTGAGGTACCGGGCGTCGCCGACCGGGGTGAGCGCGCCGAAGAGCAGCGTGTAGTCGACGCCCTCGGCCTGGAGCCGGATCGTGCCGGCCGGCGGCTCGAGGCCGAAGTTCGCGAGATTGAGCGGTGTTGTCCCGCCGCTGAGCGTGCGCTCGCTGATGAGCGGCCCCAGATGAGTGAGCAGCCGGCTGACCAGCGCGTCATCCGCGCGGAACCCGCCAGGCGCGATCCGCCAGGCGCCCTGCTCGCGCGCGAGCGTCAGCTTGGCATCGGGCAGGTCTAGCTGGACGCCGTGGACGCGCGCCGGATCCAGGTCCAGGATCTGCTTGGCCAAGCGCGCCCGCTGCTCCGGCGTGGGGCGCCGCAATTCGACGAGGGAGACATACGCCCCCACCCCGACCACCGCGAGCAACAGCACGAGAGTGGTTTTCCAATTCATGCGAAGCGAGGCGCGCCGCGCCGCATGACT
>JAHFGU010000055.1 GCA_023247285.1 Candidatus Omnitrophota bacterium | reverse complement strand
TCATCCCACCACGACGTTCACCAACCGCTTCGGCACGACAATCACCTGCTTGACCGGCTGCCCGTCGACGAAGCGCTGGACTTGCGGGTCGGCCAGCGCCGCCGCGCGCACCTCGGCCTCGGTCGCCGCAGCCGGCACGCTGATGCGCGCGCGCACTTTGCCGTTCACCTGGACGACGAGCTCGGCGGTCGCGCGCCGCAGCGCCTCAGCGTCGGCCTCGGGCCAGCGCTCGTGCGCCATGAACGGCGCGTGCCCCAGCCGCGACCAGAGCTCTTCGGCCAGATGCGGCGCGAAGGGCGCGAGGAGCTTCACCAGCGTCTCGACCGCGGCCCGCGGCAGCGGTGTGGCCTCGGTCAGCGCATTCACGAGGACCATGAGCGCGGACAGCGCGGTGTTCAGGCGCAGCTGCTCGATGTCGCGGGTCACGGCCTGGATCGCCTCGTGCACCTGGCGGCGCAGTTCGCCCGTCAGCGGCAGCTCCTGCAGCCGCGGGTTCAGACCGTCCTCGGCGACGACCAGCCGCCAGACGCGGCTGAGGAACCGGTCCATGCCCTCGATGCTGCGCGTGCTCCAGGGCTTGACCGCCTCCAGCGGCCCCATGAACATCTCATAGCAGCGGAAGGCGTCCGCGCCGTGCTCGCGAATCACGTCGTCGGGATTGACCACGTTGCCGCGGGACTTCGACATCTTCTCGTTATCTTCGCCGAGGATGAGGCCCTGGTTGACCAGCGTGCGGAATGGCTCCGGCGCGGACACCAGCTGCAGGTCGTAGAGCACCTTGTGCCAGAACCGCGCATAGAGCAGGTGCAGCACCGCGTGCTCCGCCCCGCCGATGTACACATCCACCGGCATCCAGTACCGCTCCTTGGCTGGATCCCAGGCTTGGCGGTCGTTGCGCGGATCAAGATAGCGCAGGTAGTACCAGCACGAGCCGGCCCACTGGGGCATGGTGTTGGTTTCGCGCTGCGCCGGACCGCGGCACGCGGGGCACGCGGTGTGGACCCACGCCGCGGCCCGGGCGAGCGGCGGCTCTGCGCTGCCCGTCGGACGGAAGTCTTCCATCGGCGGCAGCGTGAGCGGCAGCGCGGATTCCGGCAGCGGCGCCGGGCCGCAGCGCGCGCAGTGCACGATCGGGATCGGCTCGCCCCAGTAGCGCTGGCGCGAGAAGAGCCAATCGCGCAGCTTGTAGTTGACCGCGGCGGATCCGGCGCCGCGCTGCTCCAGCCACGCCACGATCTTGCCCTTGGCCTCCTCGCTCGAGAGGCCGGTGAACGGGCCGGAGGCGTGCATCCGCCCAGGCTCCGCGTACGCCTCGGTGAGGCCGGCCAGCTCCAGGGGCCGGCCCTCGGGCACGATGACGATCCGCACGTCGAGCCCGAAGGCGAGCGCGAACTCGAGGTCGCGCTGGTCATGGGCCGGCACGGCCATGATGGCGCCGGTGCCGTAGCCGGCCAGCACGTACTCGGCGATCCACACCGGCACGCGCTCCTGGTTGACCGGATTGACCGCGTAGGCGCCGGTGAACACGCCGGTCTTTTCCTTCGTCAGGCTGGCGCGCTCGAGCTCGCTTTTGCGCGCGGCCTCGGCGCAGTAGGCCTCCACGCGCTCGCGGTGCGCCGGGCGCACCAGCGAGGGCGCGAGCGGATGCTCGGGTGCCAGCACCAGATAGGTGGCGCCGAAGAGCGTATCCGGGCGGGTGGTATACACCTTCAGCTCGAGCGCGGCCTGGCGCCGCCGCACGCGCGTCCCGTCGACGACCGCGGCCGGCACCTCGGCGGAGGGCTCCACCGCGAACCAGACGTCCGCCCCTTCGCTGCGCCCGATCCAGTGCCGCTGCATGTCTTTGATGTGCGCCGGCCAGTCCAACGGCTCGAGATCCGCCAGCAGCCGGTCGGCGTAGGCCGTGATCCGCAGCATCCACTGGCGCATCGGGCGGCGCTCCACGGGGTGGCCCTTGCGCTCGCACCGCCCGTCGATCACCTCTTCATTGGCGAGCACCGTGCCGCAGGCCGTGCACCACCAGACCGGCGCCTCCGCCATGTACGCCAGGCCGCGGCGGTAGAGCTGCAGGAAGATCCACTGGGTCCACTTGATGTATCCCGGATCGGTGGTGTTGATCTCGCGGTCCCAGTCGTACGCGAAGCCCAGGCGCGCGATTTGTCGGCGGAAGGTCTCGATGTTGCGGCGGGTCGTGTCGGCCGGATGCGTTCCGCTGTCGATCGCATACTGTTCGGCCGGCAGCCCGAACGCGTCCCATCCCATCGGGTGCAGGACGTTGAAGCCCTGCATGCGCCGGAAGCGGGCGACGATGTCCGTCGCGGTGTAGCCCTCGGGATGCCCGACGTGCAGGCCGGCCCCCGAGGGGTACGGGAACATGTCCAGGATGTAGGCCTTGGGCCGCGGGTCGCCGTCGACGGCGCGGAACGCCTTCCGGGCGTCCCACGCGGCCTGCCACTTGGGCTCGAGCTCGTGAAAGGGATAGCGTTCGGCCATGGGTTGATGCGCGGGCCGGCGATGGCTGCGCTGCGGGTGTGGTCGAGATGCCGCGAGCGCCTTGGGGGCCGGCCGCCCCCGCGGCTCATGCCGGCGAGGAAGCCCCCGCGCGTTTCACGTCCTCATAAAACCGGATCAGCGCCCCGAGCGCGGCGAAGGTCACATAGAGGCTCGCGACCAGGCCGGCGAGGTTGCCGGTGAGGAAGAGCGTCATGCCGAAGGGTCCGCCGGCCCGGCTGGCGATCCACCCCAGCAGCCGCTCCGCGAGCACGACCGCGTAGGAGATCAATCCGCTCAGCAGCCCGATGGCGAAAATCTTCCACCACCGCCCGCGGGTCGCGCGGAAGCTGGCGGCCAGCGCGGCGATCGGCCCCTGCCGCTCCGCGACGATGATGAGGAACCAGAACGACACCCGGACGGCGACCCACCCCGCCGCGGCGGCGAGCACGAGCACCAGCAGCAGCGAGACGATCGGCGGCAGGAACTGGAGGAGCGCCAGCGCCAGCATCAGGCCCAGCAGCACGGCCATGGCGATCGCCGAGCCGCCCAGCAGCCGCACGAACGCGTGGTTCGCGGCCCGCCAGAATTCCGCGATGGACGCGGGGGCTGCGGTGAGCTGCCTGACGAGATACCCGATCTGCCCGCCGCTTAACCAGACGCTGGCCGCGGCCATGCCCAGCACCAGCAAGACGAGAATCGGCCACGACCGGCCGAGCCAGGCCCGAACGGCGCGTTCTTGAGCCGCGCGCCGGTCGTCCGCCGATGGCGCCGCCGGCGCCGCAGCCGGGGCCAACTCGGCCGGCGGCGCGGTTGGCGCGCCCAATTGATCAGGGCTGGTCTGCGCCGCAGGAGCCGGCACCGTGGTTCCCTCGGTGCCTTCGAGCTGTTTAAACAGCGTTTCATCCTTCTTGGCCGCGGGGCTGGACGCGGAACTGGCCGGCGCCACCAGCGGCGCTTCAGGCGGCTGCGGCGGCGCCCCTTCGATCCCCTGGAACAATTCCGGCGGCGGATTCGTGACCACGAGTCCGACCATGCTGAGCACGGCGATGAGCAGCCCTGCGGCGGCGAACAGCCCAATGCCCGGCCAGCTCCGATTGGCGGCTTGAAAACCCGCCTTCAATGATCGGATGATCCCTGGTTCCATTCACCCTCCTTGGTTCGCAAAAACGTCGCGCAACACCCGCTCCGCGCGCGGCACGATCGCGTCCCATGCCGCATCCGCTCCCTTGGTGATCGCAATGAAGTCGTTCACGGCGAAGACCTGCGCCACGCCGGGGATCTCCAGCAGCCGGCGCGCCCAGTCCGCGTCGGCGGAGGCCGCATCGCGGTACGTGGCGCCCTGCGCGGCCACGCGCCGGTTCAGCGTGAATTTGACCGCGTGCGGATTCGGCGTCGCCTGAAGGCTGATCATCAGGCCGCTCATCGGATTCGCTTCGCCCACAACCGGGCCTCGCGGATCACGGCGAGGCGAAAGGGCTCGTGCGCCCCAAGCCGCGGCCACACCTCGCGCCAGGTCCGCAGGGCCGACTGCACGTTGATCAGCATCTGCCGCCGCTCCGATGACTCGGCGCGGGCCGCGGCCTCCTCGCACGCCTGGCGCGCCTCCTCGAGGTGCGCGAAGAGCTCGGCGGCAGGCCGCGCGCCTTCCACCGCGTCGGCCACGCGATTGAACGCGTCAGCCGCGCCGCCCGCCTCAGGCTGGGACAAGGGCGCGGAGCCTGACGTCGCGCGTGCCATCCCTAGAACCGGTTTCATACATCCGCGCGAGCCGCGTTGCGAACGCCACCGGGCCAGCTGCTAGGAGCGACGACGACGGTGTACTCCCTGGAGTACTCCGAGGAGGAGCGACGCCGCAGCTGGCCCGGTGCCGCCGCAACCCACGGGTTGACCAGGGGCTGGGCCGATCCGCGGCGCCGCGCGGCGTGGCTCGTCGCTCGCGTACTCGTCTTCGAGTACGCCGCGCTCCTCGCGCCTGGCGCGGCTGGCAGCTCGGCCCAGCGCGGCCGCGGGGATGTATGAAACCGGTTCTAAGGAGTCTCCGGACAGTGGCCAGGTTGCGCCGATCGTCCGCCTCGGTCTGTTTCGGCGTCTCAAGGACGCACGGCACCTGCGCAAGGGCGGGATGACGGAGGAGCCGGCGGAAGCCTTCCAGCCCGATCGCCCCCTGTCCGATATGCCAATGGCGGTCGACGCGCGACGCGAAGGGCGCTTTGGAATCGTTCACGTGCAGCAGGCGCAGATGCTCGAGCCCCACGATCCGATCAAAGGCCGCGATCGTCTCCTCCACGCCGTCGGCGGTATGGATCGCAAAGCCTGCGGCGAACAGATGCGCGGTGTCCAGGCAGATGCCGACCCGCGCCGGCTCGGCGACGGCCTGCCGGATGGCGGCCAACTGCTCGAACCGGTACCCCAGCCCCTGCCCGGAGCCGGCGGTGTTCTCCAGCAACACCATCGTCGGCCCGTCGGCGCAGCGCAGCGCGCGGCTGATCGCCTCGGCGACGCGGCCGACGCCCGCCGCCTCGCCGTCGCCGCGAAGGCTGCCCACATGGGTCACGAGGAAGCCCGCGTTGAGCGCAGCCGCCCGCGCATACTCCTCCGCATAGAGCGCGGCCGAGTACGCCCACATCGCCGGCTGCGGCGAAGCCAGGTTCAGGACGTAGGGCGTGTGGACCGCCAGCGGCTCAATCCCGGCGGCGCGGCGCGCGCGATCAAACGCCCCTGCGAGTGCCCCGGGGATCGGCGCCGCCTTGCCCCCGCGCGGGCTGCGGCTGAAGATCTGCATCGTCTCGCACCCCAGCCGCGCGGCGCGCTCCACCGCCTGGAGCAGCCCGCCGGCAATGGAGACATGGACGCCTACCCGCATGATTCCTCGTCGTCGATTGACACGTCTAGGAACACGATGTTATAGTTGAGCGCCGCACGGGGCAGTAGCTCAGCTGGGAGAGCGCCACAATGGCATTGTGGAGGCCACGGGTTCGATCCCCGTCTGCTCCACCGTCCACTCCTCCCTATGCGCGCGTCCTGGCTCCCTATCACTGTAACCTTATTATCCTAGGCACACGCTCCTTCTAAGTCAAGGACGCGCTTGATTTTGCCGCATACGGACGCTACCATGAACGTCGCATCATGCGACCTCCCACCGTAACGACGCTTGTCATCCTCGCGCTGCTCAGCGGGATCGCCCCGGGCCGCGCCGAAGCGGCGCACGCCAACGTCATCGAGCTGGACAATAAGATCATCAGCCCGGCGACGCAGCAGTACATCCTTGGGGCGATCGAGCGCTCGGAAACCGACGGCGCGGTCTGCCTGGTGCTTCTGCTGGACACGCCCGGCGGCCTGCTGGAATCCACGCGGACCATCGTCAAGCGCATCATGAACGCGCGCGTGCCGGTGGCCGTGTACGTGGCGCCGTCGGGGTCGCGCGCCGGCTCGGCCGGATTCTTCATCACGCTCGCGGCGCACGTGGCCGCCATGGCCCCGTCCACCAATATCGGCGCCGCCCACCCGGTCGCCGTCGGGGACGGCGGCCCGATGCGCAGGCTCGTGCGCCGGATCAAGCGGGCGGCCGGCGATGAGGAGCGCGGCCGGCGCGGCACGGACGAGAAGCCGCGGGAGGACGTCATCGAGGAAGAAGAGACCACGGACCCGATGACCGAGAAGATCGTCAATGACACCGTCGCGTGGGTGACCACGATCGCCAAGGCGCGGGGCCGCAACGAGGAGTGGGCGCGCAAGGCGGTGACCGCCAGTTTCTCGGTCACCGAGGCCGAGGCGGTGCGGGACCGGATCGTCGACCTGGTGGCGACCGACGTGCCGGACCTGCTGCGGCAGATCGACGGCCGCACCGTCGAGGTGGCCGGCGTCCGAGTGGAGCTGCACACGCGCGACGCGCAGCCGGTCGCGATCCCGATGTCGAAGAGCCAGGAGTTCCTCGCGACGATCACCAACCCGAACCTTGCCTACATCTTCATGCTGCTCGGCACCCTGGGGCTGATCTTCGAGTTCACGCACCCGGGGATCGCCTTTCCCGGCATCGCCGGGCTCATCTGCCTGCTCTTGGCTCTGTACGCGTTTCAAGCGCTGCCGGTCAGCTACGCCGCGCTGGCGCTGATCGCCCTCGGCATCGGGCTGCTCGTCGCGGAACTCAAGGTCGTCAGCTACGGCCTGCTCGCGGTGGGCGGCGTGATCTCGCTTACCCTCGGCAGCCTGCTGCTCTTTGAATCGCCGGACCCGTACATCCAAGTGTCGCTGCGCGTGATCGTGCCGATGATCGCCACCTTGGCGGCGATCATCCTTTTCATCCTGCAGCGCGTCCTCAGCGCCCAGGCCAAGCCGGTGCGCACCGGCGCCCAGGGTCTGCTCGGCGAGCTGGGCGTGGCGTCGACCGCGATCGATCCCGACGGGCGCGTGTTCGTGCATGGGGAGTCGTGGGACGCCACCAGCCCTCGCCCGGTCGCACAGGGCCAGCGGGTGCGCGTGCTCCATGTCAAAGGGCTCCGGCTCCTCGTGGAGCCGGACGAAGCGCCCGAAGGCCGCCCTAAGAGCCCGCTGCCGGGCCGGCGCGGCGGCCGCCGGCGCGCGCCAACGTGAGGAGAACCGCATGACCATTCCGCTCGTCGTGATCGTGGTGGCCTTCTTCTGGCTGATCAACTGCATCCGGGTGCTCAACGAGTACGAGCGCGGCGTCGTGTTCCGGCTCGGCCGGATGCGCCCCGAACCGCTCGGGCCCGGCCTCAACCTCATCCTCTTCCCCGTTGACCGGCTGGTGAAGATCAGCCTGCGCACCGTCACGCTCGATGTGCCGCCTCAGGACGTCATCACGAAAGACAATGTTTCGATCAAGGTCAACGCGGTGGTGTACTTCCGGGTGATCGACCCGAACCGGGCGATCGTGGAGGTGGAGGACTACCTGTTCGCCAGCTCGCAGATGGCGCAGACCACGCTGCGCAGCGTCTTGGGGCAGGTCGAGCTGGACGAGCTGCTCGCGCACCGCGAGACACTCAATCAGCAGCTCCAGGCGCTCATCGACAAGCAGACCGACCCGTGGGGCGTCAAGGTTTCAGCGGTGGAGATCAAGCAGGTGGACCTGCCCGAGGAGATCCGGCGCGCCATGGCCCGGCAGGCAGAGGCCGAGCGCGTCCGGCGCGCCAAGATCATCGGCGCCGATGCGGAATTCCAGGCCGCCCAGAAGCTGGTGGACGCCGCGAAGCTCATGAGCGAGCAGCCCATGTCGCTCCAGATGCGCTACCTGCAGACGCTCGCCGAGATCGCCACGGAGAAGAACTCCACGATCATCTTCCCGATTCCCATCGACCTCATCAAGCCCTTCTTCGAAAAAGCCAAGGCATAATGTTGCGCGAGAGCGGAAGCTCGAGCGCACGGTGCGGATGACCGGCCGCAGCGCTCGGAAGAGGGAGACCAGCCCCGCCGTAGGCGGGGCGATAGGAGGGGGAAACTCGGTTTCCCCCTCCTATGGAGCACCCCTCGTTTGACGGTAGGTGCGACGCCGAGGTGGCGGAACTGGCAGACGCGCGGGTCTCAAAAACCCGTGACCGCAAGGTCATGAGAGTTCGATTCTCTCCCTCGGCACCATTTAGGAACAAGCAAGATGAATTAAAAAATGCCATGCTCATAGTCGCGCGGATTGTCTTTCCGAATTTTCGCGTGGGACGGGCGCTAGGAAGAGGCGGGGGGTGCGGAGGGAACGGGGGGCGAAGCGAACGCGCCGATGCGTCTGAACCGCTCGTACCGGCGCTCCAGCAGCTGGTCCGGCGTCAGCGGCTCGACGAGCTTGAGGAAGCGGAGGATCGAGGCGCGGAGGTGCTCGCCCACCAGGCCGGGATCGCGGTGCGCGCCGCCGAGCGGTTCCTCGATTTGCTCATCGACGATGCCCAGCCGCAGCAGATCCGCCGACGTCAGCTTGAGCGCCTCGGCGGCGTCGGGCGCCCGCGCGCGGTCGCGCCATAGGATCGCCGCGCACCCCTCCGGCGAAATCACCGAGTAGTACGCGTTTTCCAGCATCGCGGCCCAGTCCCCGACGCCGATCCCCAGCGCGCCGCCTGAGCCGCCCTCGCCGATCACGCACACATACAGCGGCGTCCTCAGCCGCGCCATCTCCCGCATGTTGTGCGCGATCGA
>JAHFGU010000168.1 GCA_023247285.1 Candidatus Omnitrophota bacterium | reverse complement strand
CCCCGGGCGCAGGGTGACGGCTTCGCCGATCTGGAACCGGTCTTGCTGCTTCGTCACCGCGGGCACCGGGGCGCGGCCCAGCCGCAAGAACACCGGCCCGGAATAATCGGCGGCGGCCAGGGTCGCTTTTTTCGCTTCCAGCGCGTCACAGGGCACGAGCACGGTCATGTGCGGCAGGCTGCGCATGTGCGTGATCTCTTCGAGCGCCTCCGCCGTCGCCCCGTCGGCGCCCACGGACAGCCCGCCGTGCGAGCCGACCACCTTCACGTTGAGCCGCTGGTAGCAGACCGCCATGCGGAGCTGCTCCAGCGTCTTGCCGGTCACGAACTGGGAGAACGAGCAGGCGAAGGGAATCTTCCCGGCCAGGGCCAGGCCGGCCGCGGTGCCGATGAGGTCTTGCTCCGCGATGCCGACGGAGAAAAAGCGCTCCGGGTAGTCCTTCTTGAACCAGATGGCGCGGGCCGAATCCTCAAGGTCGCCGGAGAGGGCGACGACGTTCGGGTGCGTCTTGCCCAGCTCGAGCAAGCCTTCCCCAAACCCGTCGCGCGTGGGCTTGTCGGCCATCAGGCGCTTCGCCCCTGCGCGCCGCCGGCGTCCCTCGACTCCGCTCGGGACGCCGCCCTGAGCAGGGTCGAATGGGCGGCGGCCTCCAGCTCGGCCAGCGCGCGCGCCAGCTCGTCCGGCTTCGGCGCCACCCCGTGCCAGGCCGGGTTCAGCTCCATGAACGACACCCCCTTGCCCTTCACCGTGCGCCCAATCACCACCTGCGGTTTGCCGGACACTGCGGCGGCCTCGTCGTAGGCGCGGAGCACGTGCGCCAGATCATGCCCGTCGATTTCGATCGCGTGCCAGCCGAAGGCGCGCCACTTGTCGGCCAGCGGCTCGATGTCCTTGATAGATGTGACCGGCCCGTTCTGCTGGAGCTGGTTGGCGTCGATGATCGCGCAGACCGCGTCGAGGTGGTGGTGGTGCGCGGTCATGGCCGCCTCCCACACCTGGCCCTCCTGCAGCTCGCCGTCGCCCATCAGGCAATAGATCCGCCGGCGTCCCTCGACTCCGCTCGGGACGCCGCCCTGAGCAGGGTCGAATGGGCGGCGGCGGCCGTCGAGCCGGTCGGCCAGCGCGACCCCGTTGGCCATCGAGAGCCCCTGTCCCAGTGAGCCGGCCGCGATTTCGATGCCGGGCACGGAGTTGCGCTCGGGATGGCCCTGCAGCCGCGTCGGGTAGCGGCGCAGCGTCAGCAATTCCTCGACGGGGAAATACCCGCGCTCGGCCAGCGCGACGTAGAGTGCCGGGCAGCCGTGCCCCTTGGAGAGAAAAAACAGGTCGCGGTCCGGCCAGTCCGGCCGCTTCGGATCGTGCCGCAGCGCGTGCCAGTACAGGCCGATGAGCAGCTCCACCATCGACAGCGACCCGCCGGGATGGCCGCTGCCGGCGTGCGCGATGGTCCGCAGGATGACCTGCCGCAGCCGGTTCGCCAGCCGGCGCAGCTCATCGAGATTCGGAGCGGTAGCCGGCGAGGTCATGGCGTCGCCATCGGTGCGGGCGTTGAGGGCAGCTGGTCGATGCGCTCCCGCAGCGCAGCTTGCGAAGGATCCAGCTGCAGCGCGCGCTGCCAATTGCGCCGGGCCCGCCCCCAGTCCTGCACCTTGAAATAGGCCTCTCCCAGATGGGTGAAGATCACCGCATCGGTGTCCAGCAGCTCGGCCGCCCGCTCGAGAAAGAGGAGGGCCTCTTCCGGCTTGCCCATCTTGAAGTAGACCCAGCCCAAGCTGTCCAGGTAGGCGCCGTTGTCCGGATCCAGCTGCAGCGCGTGCTCGACAAGGGCCTTGGCCTCCTCGAGATGCGCGCCGGATTCTGCGTCGATGTAGCCGAGATAATTCAGCGCGTCCGGATGATTGGGGTCCAGCTCCAGGGTGCGCCGGAGGATCCGGCGGGCCTCGTCGCGCTTGCCGAGCTGGTCGAGCTCCGCCGCCAGGTAGAAATGGCCCTGCGCGTAGTCGGCCTTGCGTTCCACCGCGCGCTCGAAGGCCCGCAGCGCCTCGGCATGCTGTTGGGCCTCCCGGTAGACGATGCCCAACGCCACGTAGAGCTCAGCCGGGCCGTCCAGTTCCTCAAGCTTCTTGGCGAGGAACGAGGCCGCCTTCTCATATTGCATCTGGGCCAGCCACACGCGCACAAGGCCCATCATGGCGTCGAAGTCCCGCGGGGTCAGGTCCAGCACGGCGCGGTAGTTCGTTTCAGCCTGCTCGTACCGCTTGTCGTTGTAGTAGGCGCGGGCGGTGTGCTGGTAGAGCCGCGGGTTCAGCGGGTCCAGGTGGATGGCGTCTTCATAGTGCGCGGCCGCCTGATCGTACCGGCCGCTGAGCTCATAGGTCAGCCCGAGGGCGATGCGCACGTCCAGCGCGTCGGGCGCCAGCTCGTAGGCGCGCGAGAGCTCCTGGATCGCGTCATCAAACTGCTCCAGCCGGCTGTGCAGCACGCCGAGGTTGAAGTGGAGCTGGCTGGAGGAGCCTTCCTGCGCGATGACGCGGTGGTAGAGATCGACCGCCCGCTGGAGCTCGCCTTGGAGGACATACAGGTCCGCCAGCGTGCTGAGGATGAACTGGTCCTCGGGCTGCAGGGTCAGCAGCTGTTCGTATGCCGTGGTGGCCTTGTCGAGCTGGCCGCGCGAAGCGTAGAGCATCGCGACCCACCGGAGCGCATCGGTGTGCGCGGGATCGACCTCGAGCGCCCGGTTGAACGCGCGCAGCGCCTGGTCCATGTCGCCGAGCTTGAGGTACGCGGCGCCCACGCGCGTCTGGAGCTGGGCCGAGCGGCGGTCATGCTCCAGCGCGAAACGGTACGCGTCGAGGGCGCGCGGGAAATCCGCCTCGCGCTCCAGCATGAGCCCGCGCAAGTACGCGCCGTAGGCGGCGCGGTTGGCTTCGCGGGTGGCATGGCGGGGCGCTGCGCATCCGGCCGCGAGCGAGGCGGCGATGATGAGGCTGAGACGATCCACGGGTTAGTAGATGACCTTGTTGAGCGGGTACTCGATGATGTCTTGGGCGCCCGCCTCTTTCAGCTTCGGGATCAGCGCTTTCACCTGGAGCTCGTCGATGATCGTCTCGACCGCCCACCACGGATCATTCGGCTTGGCGGACCAGAGCTTGGAGACTGTCGGCCGCTTCATGGCCGGCAGGGCCTGTATCACGTCGCGAAGCCGTCGCTCCGGCACGTTGAGCTTCAGGCCCACCTTGCCGTCGGCCTCCACGGCGCCGATCAGCAGCGTGCGCAGGCTCTCGATCTTGCGCCGCTTCCAGGGGTCGGCCAGCGCGGCGGCGTTCGCGATGAGCTGTGTGGTCGACTCGCAGACGGTGTCGACGATGCGCAGGCCATTGGCCACCAGGGTCTGCCCGGTCTCGGTCAGTTCGACGATCGCGTCCACCAAGCCGGCGCGGACCTTGCCCTCCGTGGCACCCCAGGAAAACTCGACATCGGCCCGGATCCCGTGCTGCGCGAGGTAGGATTTCGTCACGTTGACCAGCTCCGTGGCGATGCGCTTGCCGGCCAGATCCTTGACGCCGCGCGCCGGCGCTGCGGCGGGCACGGCGAGCACCCACCGCACCGGGTGCCGGGTCCGCTTGGCGTAGACGAGCTCCGCGACGCGCTCCACTCTCGAGCCGTTCTCCAGCACCCAGTCGTTGCCGGTGATGCCGCAATCCA
>JAHFGU010000167.1 GCA_023247285.1 Candidatus Omnitrophota bacterium | reverse complement strand
TCGAGATCCCGGCGCGCCCGGAAAACGCGAAGTACCTGGAGACCAAGCGCGAGAAGCTCGGCCACTGGCTGGAGGCGCGGCAGCCGGCCGGCTGACCGCCTCCGCGCTCGACGAGGAGTCCGGAATGCCGGCCGCCCAGCGCTCCGCGCGTTCCCGCCGCATGGCCGGACGCTTCGTGATTCTCGCCGCCCGCTTCCACGCCCCGCTTGCGACACGGCTCGTTGAGGGGGCGACGCGCGCCCTCCGCGCGGCCGGCGTGCCCCCCGGACGCATTCGCGTGATCCCGGTGCCGGGCGCGTTTGAGCTGCCGGTGGCCGCCGCGCGCGCGGCGCGAGGACGGCCGCGGCCGGACGCGATCATCGCGGTGGGTGCGCTGGTGCGCGGGCAGACGCCGCAGTACGAGGTGCTGGCGCACGCGGTCGCGCAGGGGCTGACCCTCGTTGCGGTGCAGACAGGCATCCCCATCACGTGCGGCGTGATCGTCGCCGAGACCATGGCCCAGGCCGCGTCCCGCGCCGGCGGGGCTGTCGGCAATCGGGGTGTTGAGGCCGCGCAGGCTGCCGTGGCGATGGTCCAACGATAACATGCGCAACCGCACGAAAGGCCGCGAGTACGCGCTGCAGATGCTCTACCAGGCGGACATCCGCCACACCGGGCAGCAGGAGGTCGCCGCCGCGTTCTGGCAGGAAGAGCCTGAGGCGGCCCCGGACGTCAGGGCCTTCGCCAACGAGCTCTTCGCCGGCACGCTCAGCCATCTTGACGAGATCGATGGGCTCATTGCGCGCCACGCCGATAACTGGGCCATGAAGCGCATGGCCGTCATCGACCGGAACATCCTCCGCTTAGGCGTCTTCGAGCTGCTGCACCTGGCGGATGTGCCGCCGAAGGTGTCGATTAACGAAGGCATCGAGCTAGCCAAGCGGTTCGGCGACGCGGAGTCCAGCAAGTTCATCAACGGCATCCTGGATGCCGTTCACAAGGCCACTCATGCCGCCAAATCCGACGGCTGACCTGCACCTGCACACCCGCTTCTCGGACGGGACCGAAACACCCGAGCGGGTCGTGGAGCTGGCGCGCGCTGCCGGCCTGGCCGCGATCGCCATCACGGATCATGACAATGTGGAAGCGATCCCGATCGCAGCACCCGTAGCGCAGCGGCACGGCATCGAGCTCATCCCCGGCATCGAGATGTCGGCGTCCACCGACGGGGTCGAGGTGCACCTGCTGGGATTTTTCCTGGACCTGGCGCACCAAGGGCTGGCGCGCCACTTGACGGAGCAGCAGGCCCGGCGCGTCGAGCGCGTCCACGAGATGGTGCGGCGGCTGCGGCAGGCTGGGCTCCAGCTCACCGCCGAGGAGGTGTTCGCGGTCGCCGGCGAAGGGACCGTGGGCCGGCCGCACGTGGCTCGCGTGCTGCTCAACCACGGTTATATCAGCACGCTGGCGGAAGCTTTCGACCGTTACCTCGGCCCGGATAACCCGGGATTCGTCCCCGGCTCGCCGCTGTCGCCGCGGCACGTCATCCGCGTGATCCGCGAGGCCGGCGGCGTGCCGGTGGTGGCGCACCCGGTGCACCTGAAGCGCGATCGCCTCATCGAGCAATTCGTCGCCGACGGGCTGGCCGGCCTGGAGGTCTACCATTCCGACCATACCCCGGAGCTCGTGCGCCGCTATGGGCAGCTGGCTGACCGGCTCGGCTTGCTGAAGACCGGCGGGAGCGACTTTCACGGCGCATCGAAGGAGGGTCTGCCGGTCGGGACCTCGCGCGTGCCCTACGCGCTCGTCGAGGCGTTGAAGCAATGGAAAGCCGCCGCCCTCTCCCGCTGACGGCCATCCGCGCGCACGAGCGCTCCATGGCGCAGGCGCTGCGCCTGGCCCGCGCCGCGCTCGGGGCGACCTCCCCGAACCCGATGGTCGGCGCCCTGGTGGTCCGCGCAGGCCGCGTCGTTGGCCGCGGGTACCATCGCCGCGCGGGCGCGCCGCATGCCGAAGTCGAGGCGCTGCGGCAAGCAGGCCGCCGCGCGCGCGGCGCCTTCCTCTATACCACCCTTGAGCCGTGCAACCACCATGGGCGCACCCCGCCGTGCTGCGATGCCATCCTGGCTGCGGGCATCGCCGAGGTAGTGGCGGCCACCGCGGATCCGAATCCCATCACGAACGGTCGCGGCTTCCGGCGGCTGCGCGCGGCCGGCGTGCGCGTCGTCACCGGCGTGCTTGCCGGCGAGGCCCGCGCGCTGAATGCGCCCTTCTTTAAAGCCATGGAAACCGGCCTGCCCTATGTGATCGCGAAGGCGGGCCAGAGCCTCGACGGCAAGATCGCGACGGCCGCGGGCGACTCGCGCTGGATCACGTCCAAGCCGGCGCGCGCGCGCGGACACTGGTGGCGCAGCCACGCCGACGCCATCGTGGTCGGGGTCAACACGGTGCTCGAAGACGACCCGCGCCTGACGGCGCGCAACGGCCTCCGGCGCGCGGACCGGCCGGTGCGCGTCATCGTAGACAGCCGATTGCGCACGCCGCTTAACGCCCGGTGCGCCATGGGACCCCCCGCAACCGTGATCGCGACTGTCACGCGTCCGCGGTCCCGAGCTGAGACCTGGGTCGGTCGTGGCGTCGAGGTGCTGGCTTTTCCGCCGGCCGCCCATGGCCGTGTGCCGCTGCGCCGCCTCTTCCGCGCGCTGGCCGCGCGCGGCCTGCACACGGTGCTGATTGAGGGCGGCGGGGAGCTCATTGCCGGCGCGCTCGCCGAGCGCCTCGTCGATCGCGTCGTGTTCTTCATCGCGCCCAAACTGCTTGGCGGCACGGCTGCGCCAGGGTCGGTCGGCGGGGCCGGCATCGCGCGCCTGGCGGAGGCGGTGCGGCTGGCGGACTGGCGCACCGAGCGCATCGGGCCGGATTTGTGCGTCGATGCGCAGGTCGTCTATCCCTGAGTGATGTTTACCGGCATTGTGCGAGAGGTCGGCGTGGTGTCCGGCCTCACGCGGCGCAGCGATCTCATCCGATTATCTGTGGACGCCCCGTCGATCGCTTCCGGCGCGCAGCGGCTGGATAGCGTTGCCGTCAATGGTGCCTGCCTCAGCGTGGTCGACGCCAGGCCGCCGCAGCTCCACTTCGAGCTCATCCCAGAGACCGGGTCGCTCACCACGCTGGCTGCGCTGCGACGCGGCGACCTGGTCAATCTCGAGCCCAGCCTGCTGTTGACCGACCGCCTCAACGGTCATTTGGTCCTTGGGCACGTGGACGGCGTCGGCACGGTGGCCCGGCGCCGCGACCAAGCCGGGGAGCGGGCGCTGGACATCCGCGTGGACCGACGCCTGGGCGCGTGGCTGGCGCCCAAGGGCCCGATCACGGTGGATGGGGTCAGCCTGACCGCCGGCGCGCGCGTGACCCCGACGTCGTTCACCGTCCACCTGATTCCGGAGACCTTGCGGCTGACGACCCTCCGGCATCGCCGGCAAGGCGACCGCGTCAACCTCGAGTTCGACTATGTCGCCAAGCTGATCCGCCGGTTCCTGCGCCGCCCGTCGTAGCGACTCCTCCGAACTCGTGTTACCATAAAGGAATTAACGATGGACGGGGCGTGGCTCAGTTTGGTAGAGCGCTTGGTGCGGGACCAAGAGGACGCAAATCATTAGCGTCAATGTTTGCAATGAGTTACGTCGAGCAAAATCCAGGCTGTCTAACAGCTGTCTAACGGAAGGAGCCGAACTGACCGCTAACAGTCTCAACTCAGAAGAAATCTCCGTTGGTTGC
>JAHFGU010000166.1 GCA_023247285.1 Candidatus Omnitrophota bacterium | reverse complement strand
CTCGTGCGGTTTCCAAAGCTATCCCAAGATCTGAAGACGCTCCGAGAGCAGCTGCTGCGCGCTCCAGGCCTCTCCACGCTCCCAGGCTGGAAGGGGCGCGCCGCGGGCGTGCAGCTTGAGTCTTCCAGCCTGATCTGGCAGCACGCGCGTTCCTTCCGCCGACCCAAAGCCGCCGACATCCAAGCATGGGTTGAGCGGCTCATCCAGCATCTTTCTCTGGCGATCAAGCCATTCTCCGGACAGTGCGAGCAGTGCGGCACCGCGGGGGTGGAGCGCTACGTCTTGGTGGAGCGCGTGCCGATGCACCTGTGCGGCAGCTGTCAGGGACGCTTGGTGAGCGAAGGCGACGTGCAGCAGCGCCGCTATGAGCAGCAGGAAACCAATTACCTGATCGGTGCCCTGTATGGAGCAGGCGGCTCGGTTATCGGCGGCATCGCCTGGGCCCTGCTGGCCATCGCCACCAGGCGCATGTACGCCACGGTCGCGATCGGCATCGCCTGGCTGGTCGCGTGGGCCTACGTGAAGGGGGCGAACAAAATCGATGGGCTGGGAAAGTTGATTGCCAGCGTGTTGACGATCGGCGGCATCGCCGTCGGCGATATCATGTTCTATGCCTATATGGTGCATGCGGCCCATCCGGAGATCCCCGCGCATCTTGCGATCGGCTGGCAGGTGTTGCTGGACGTGCTGACGCACTCGCCCGGCGAGCTGGCCGGCGAAATCGTGTTTGGCCTGGTCGGGGTCTGGTACCTCTTCCGCTATTTGGAGAAACCCAAATTCAAGCCGAAAATCGAGCAGCAGTGTTGAGATGCAGAAGCCTCGCGAGCAATGGGGAGGTTTGAAGCGGTGCTAGGGTTCGCGTTCGAACAGATGGGTGAGCCGTTGGATCAGTTCAGGGAGCGAGAGCACGCTCACTTGCACGCCGTCGAAATTGCGGACGAAAGCGCGGTCCGCATCATAGCAGACCAAGTAATTCGCGCCGTTCGGGTAAGCCCTCCGGAAGGCTTTGAGGTTTTTGGGATCCATCTGCCGTTCGGACCATTTGCACTCGATGGCGATCGGCGCCTGGTTTCTTCGCACCAAGACGAAGTCGATTTCATGCTGCTGCTTATCTCGCCAATACCGGATCTCCCGCGTCTGAAGGTGGCCGTGCAGCTCATTCAGGACGAAGTGCTCCCAGAGGATGCCGAGATCGTCTTGGCGGAGCGTGTTCCACCCCCGGTGGTAGCACACAAATCCGGTATCGAAGGCATACACTTTGGGTGCCGCAATGATCTCGGTGGGCCGATGCGTGCTAAACGGGCGAATCGGATGGACGACAAATGTGGTCTCAAGCACGCGGAGGTAGTTGATCACGGTCTGGCGGGAGATCTCACACTCTGTCGTGAAGCGGGTCGCTTCAAAAATGCCGCCGCTGCGAATCATCAAGAGCTCAGCAAAACGCTGAAACGAGTCTTTTCGCTCCAAGCGGAAGAGTTCCTGGATGTCTTTGCTCCAGTAGGAATCCATCCACTCCTGGAAATCGCGTTCAGGCAGTTGATGCGCCAGGAAAAATGGGGGGAGCCCTCCTCGGAGCAGGCGGTGCTCGAGGTCCTCGCGCCGAAAATCACGCAGGTCGGCTAGGACCAGCGGCGTCAACCAGAGGGCCACCTTACGGCCGGTCAGCGTGTCCCTAAACTTGCGGGATGCTCCAAGGGTAGAAGACCCGGTTGCTAAGACGTGCACGTTGGGAAAGTGGTCTGCGGCAATCTTCAGCAGTTGCGCGGGATTGGGGAGGCGGTGGATCTCATCCAAAACAATACGCTTGCCACGGACGGAGGCCAAGAACGCCTCAGGGTCTTCCAGCATGCGTCGAACGCGGGGCAGTTCACAATCGAAGTACTCAACCCGTGCCAGGCTGTGAGCGAGGAAAGTCTTGCCTGTCCGCCGCACCCCTGAAAGCCAAATGACCGGACGATGGCGCCACGCGTTTTCGATCTCTCGAAGCCAATACCGGCGCTTAGTCACGTATGCCATGCAGAGATACCATAGCATAAAGTACTACTATATACAAGTATACTAGCATTTAGTACACTACACTATCGACGAAATGTGTAGAAGCCTTATTTTATCGGGTCTTTTGAAGCTCAGCGCGCCAGCAGTACTAGCCGAGGTGTTTCCTGTGACCGGGCCATTGAGATAATCAGAAAGGTGCTGGGCACCGAGGTCAGGTATTTCTAAGATGATCAAGCGTCTTGCGATTGTTACGTACGGATGTCAGATGAATGGGCGGGGACATGGGTGAAAAGCTGGTGCTGGATTTGGAAACGCAGAAGGATTTCAACGAGGTGGACGGGCGGAAGCTCGAGCTGCTGGGTGTCTCCGTCGCCGGCGTCTACAGCTATGCGGAGAACAAATTCGACGCGTACCTCGAGGCCGACCTTGCCACGAAGCTCGGCCCACGGCTGCAGGCGGCGGAGCTGCTCATCGGATTCAACATCCGCCGCTTCGACATGCCGGTGCTCCAGCCCTATCTCTCATTCCCTGTAGCGACCCTGCCGATGCTGGACATCATGGAAGAGGTGGTCAAGAACCTCGGCCACCGCGCCAGCCTCGAGAGCCTGGCGCAGGCCACGCTCGGGCGCGGCAAATCCGGCCACGGCCTGCAGGCGCTCCGCTGGTTCAAGGAAGGGCGGTTCGATCTCATCACGCAGTACTGTCTCGATGACGTGAAGCTCACGAAAGAGCTCTATGACTACGGCAAGCAGCACGGCCGCCTGTTCCTGACGAGCCGGTTCAACGCGAATGAGAAAATTCAGATCGCGGTCTTCTGGCCGGAGCGCAAGCGCGACCTGGCCGTCATCGCCAAGATGCTGACGGAAGCGCACGGCAAGCGGCTGCAGGTGGAGATCGAGTACTTGTCGCAGAGCGTGGCGAGCGGGGAATCGAGCTGCCGCACGCGGTGCGTCGACGTCTACCACATCCGCGAGCCGTACTTCGAAGCCTTCTGCCATGTCCGCCAGGACGTGCGCCAGTTCCGCATCGACCGCATCCTCGACATCAAGCCCACCTGGCAGCGGTACGCGATCCCGGCCGGCTTCGTCCCGACTGCTGTCGCGGAATAACGCCCAGGCAGGCGCATGCGCGTCACCCTCCTGGGCGCTGGCACCGCGATCCCGGCGCGCGGCTACAGCCCGGCCGGCATCTACGTCCGCATCAGCGGCGAGCACCTGCTGCTCGACGCCGGCCCAGGCACGCTGCAGCGCCTGGCCGCGGCCGGCGCGCCGTGGGCGCGGCTTGACCGCATCTTCCTGACGCATTTCCATCTCGATCATTGCCTGGACCTCGCGACGATTCTCTTCGCGCTGCGCATCCCAGGCATCGGCCGCCGCGCGCCGCTGACCGTGCACGGCCCGCCAGGGCTGCGCCAGCTCTTCAAGCGGCTCAATCTCGCGCTGCATGGCTGGCTGGCCCCGCGAGGCTTTGCCTTGCGCTTCGTCGAGCGGCGCTCCGGCACGCTGCGGCTGGCCGGCTACGACGTCGCGGTCGCCCAAATGGCGCACGATGGCGGACGCGCGGTCGCCTACCGGCTCTCGGCGCAGGGCAGGCGGCTCGTCTACTCCGGGGACACCGGCCCATGCGAGGCGCTCGTGCGGCTGGCTCGCGGCGTGGATGTGCTCATCCTCGAATGCTCCACGACAGATGAGCGGCGCGTGCCCGGCCATCTTTCGCCGAGCGACTGCGGCCGGATCGCAGCCGCGGCCGGATGCGGCCGCCTCGTGCTCACGCACTTTTATCCCGTCTTCCATC
>JAHFGU010000165.1 GCA_023247285.1 Candidatus Omnitrophota bacterium | reverse complement strand
GGGTTGTTCGGGTAGTTCAAGAACGCGAGCTTGGCCCGGCGCGCCGCCTTCTGGCTGATGCCGCCAAGATCAGGGAAAAATCCGTTCTCTTCGAGCAGCGGCATCGCGACCGGCTCGGCGCCGGCGAGGATCGTCCCGCTGCGATACGGCGGGTAGCAGGGATCCGGAACCAGCACGGCATCGCCGGGGTTCGTGACGGCCAGCGGCAGATGCGCGATGCCCTCCTTGGAGCCGAGCAGCGGCAGCACCTCGGTCGCCGGGTCCAACGCCACGCCGAACCGGCGCTGGTACCAGCGCGCGATCGCCTCGCGCAGGGGCGCAATGCCCTCGGTGAAGCTGTACCGGTGGTTCGCCGGATCCTCCGCCGCGCGCTGCAGCCGCTCGATCACATGCGGCGGCGTGGGCAGGTCGGGATCGCCGACGCCTAGGTCGATCACGTCCTTCCCCTCGGCCTGCAGCCGCCGCTTGGTCTTGTCGATCTCGATAAAGAGGTAGGGCGGCAGCTGGGTCAGCCGTTCGGCCTTCGCGAACGCGGCGTCGGTCTGCGCCGTCATCCCTTCAACACATCCGCCATGTCATAGAGGCCTGGCGTGCGCCCGGCGAGGAACCGGGCGGCGCGCAACGCGCCCTGGGCGAACACCTCGCGGCTGTGCGCCCGGTGCGTCAGCTCCAGCCGCTCGGCCAGCCCGGCAAGGATCACCGTGTGGTCGCCGACGATGTCCCCGGCGCGGATCGCCTGCACCGGCACCGGCGTTCCGCCGCGCGCCTCAGCCAGCACGGCCGCGAGCCGCTTGGCCGTCCCGCTGGGCGCATCGGTCTTTCCCCGGTGATGGCTCTCGACCACCGCGGCATCGTACCCAGGGCCCAGCCGCTGCACCGCCGTGCGCGCCAGCTCGTAGAGCACATTGACGCCGACGCTCATGTTCGGACTGCACACGATCGGGATGGCCTCAGCGGCCGCGCGGAGCTGGCCGACTTGGGCGTCGGTGAGCCCGGTGGTGCCGATCACCATCGGCTTCTTGAGCTGCTTCGCCAGCGCCGCATGCGCGAGGGTGGCGTCCGGCGCGGTGAATTCGATGAGCACGTCCCCCTGCGCCAGCCCGGCCTTCGCGTCATCGCTCACGCGCACGCCCAGCGGCGCCGGCCGGCCCAGGAGGGTGCCGTAATCCTGTCCGAGCGACGGATTGCCCGGGGCTTCCAAGGCTGCGGCCACGGCGAACGCGGAATCCTGCAGGGCCAGCGAGGCGATCGCGCGCCCCATCCGGCCGCAACAGCCTGAAATGACGAGACGAATCGCCATCACCGTTTCGCCGCCCTGGCCCGCGGCTGCTCCTTCAGCAATCCGTACGCGACCAGCGCCTGGCGCAGGCGCTCCTCATTCGCCTCGGACATCGCGCACATGGGCAGGCGCAGCTCCGGATCGATCAGGCCCAGCATCCCCATGGCTGTCTTGACCGGAATCGGGTTGGTTTCCAGGAAGAGCGCTTTCGTCAGGGGCAAGAGCTTCTGGTGCCACTGCAGCGATTCGGTCCGCTTGCCGGCAAGGAACGCGGCCACCATCGCCGCCACGTCGCGCGGCACGAGGTTCGCGACAACCGAGATCACGCCGGCGCCGCCGATGGCCAACACCGGCAAGGTCAGCGCATCGTCGCCGGACAGGAGGGCGAGCTTGCCGCCCGTCAGGTGCAGAATTCGGCTCATCTGCTCCAGGCTGCCGCTGGCCTCCTTCACCCCGATGATGTTCCGGATCTGGGCCAGCCGCGCGAAGGTGTCCGGCTCGATGTTGACCGCGGTGCGCGCCTGGATGTTGTAGAGCACCAGCGGCAGGTCCACCGCCTCCGCGACGGCTTTGAAATGGAGGTAGAGCCCTTGCTGCGTGGGGCGGTTGTAGTAGGGGCAGATGAGCAGCGCGGCGTCCGCGCCGGCTTCTTTCGCATGCCGGGTGAGGCGGATCGCCTCCCGCGTGTTGTTCGATCCGGTGCCGGCGATGACCGGAATGCGGCCGCGCGCCGCCTCCACCGTCAGATCGATCACGCGGTCATGCTCGTCGAACGAGAGCGTGGCTGATTCGCCCGTCGTCCCGCACGGGACCAGGGCGCTCGTCCCGGCCTCGACCTGCTGCTCGATCAGGCGCTTGAGTGCTGGCTCATCCAGCGTGCCGTCGCGGAACGGCGTGACCAGCGCCACCATGGAGCCCTGCAGCGTGAGCCGCGCCATCACGTGCCCGCCCGAAGAGGCCATGCCGCGACGCCGCTGAAGACGACCCGTGCCGGGCCGTCCAGCACTAACCCGGTGACCTGCGCGCCGCGCCGGGTTGCGCGCGCCGTAAAGGACACGCCGAGCACGTCGCCGCTGCGCGCCTGCACCTCCATGCGGTGGACGGCAGGCCTGCCGTTGCTCGTCGGCTGTCCGTTCGTCAGGCCATAGATGACCGCGGAGGCCGCGATGCCGGTGCCGCACGCCAGCGTCTCGGCTTCCACCCCGCGCTCGTAGGTGCGCACCCGCAGCCGCGCGCGGCGGGTCCGGTCCGGTTGGATGAAGTTCACATTGGCGCCGCGTGGCGCGAAGGCCGGGTGCCTGCGCAGCAAGCGGCCGCGCTGCGCCACATCGACGCGCTCGAGGTCGGCCACCGGCACCACGGCGTGCGGCACGCCGGTGTTCACGAATCCCAGCGTTTCCCGCCGCCCCCCAACGGTCAGCGAGCGGCGCAGCGCCAGCTCCGTCGGATCCGTCAGCCGCATCGCCACGCGCTCGCCGCGCACCGACGCGGTGATCCGCCCAGCGGCCGTCTCGATGGCGACGCGGCGGGCCGCGGCGCGCGCCGGAGGGCTCGCGGCAAGATACCGGGCCACGCACCGGGCGCCGTTGCCGCACATCTCCGCCTCGGAGCCGTCAGGATTGAAGACGCGCATGCGCGCGGCGGCGCTCCGCGACGGCTCGAGCACAAGCAGGCCGTCGGCGCCGATTCCCATGTGCCGGTCGCACAGCGCGCGGGCGACCTGCGGCCAGCGATCCTTCGACTCGCACCACAGCCTCTGGCCGTGGGCTCGCTCAGGATTCCGCCCCACGGGCGGACGCAGAGGTACCACGGGCTCTGCCCGTGGGGCTCCATAGATCAGGCCTCGGCGGCGCGCGTCCACGATGACGAAGTCGTTGCCTGCCCCGACCATCTTGGTGAAGGGAATCCCGCTCATCCCAGCAGCCCTGACGGCACGACATCGTGCCGAATGAGATCCTGCACCGTGTCGCGCCGGCGGATGACCGCCCACCGGCGCCCGCGCACCAGCACTTCGGCCGCGCGCAGCCGGCCGTTGTAGTTGGAGCTCATGGTCGAGCCGTACGCTCCGGCGCCGAGCACAGCCAGCCGAGCACCCGCCTCGATCTTGCCCAGCCGCCGGCCGCGCGCCAGCACATCCGCGCTCTCGCAGACCGGGCCGACGATATCATACCGGGCGCGGCCGTTGGCCGGCACGGCGCAGGTCGGGACCACTTCGTGATACGCGCCATAGAGTGCCGGGCGGATCAGATCATTCATGCCCGCGTCGACGACGGCAAACTGCTTGCCGCGGCCGGGCTTCACGTACAGCACCTCGGTCACGAGGATCCCTGCGTTGCCAACGATGAACCGGCCCGGCTCCAGAATCAGGCGGACGTGGAGCTGCTCCAGCAGCGGTACTACGGCGCGCGCGAACTGCCGCGGGGTCTGCGGCCGCTCGTCCTTGTACACGATGCCCAACCCGCCGCCGAGGTTGAGCCATTCCAGCGGCGCGCCGAGCCTCCGGCCCAGGCGGATG
>JAHFGU010000054.1 GCA_023247285.1 Candidatus Omnitrophota bacterium | reverse complement strand
ATCTTGCGCTGCCAGGGATGCTTGATTTCCGTCATCTCGGTCACAAGATCCGCGCGGTCCACGAGCGCCTGCGGCGCGTTGCGGCCGGTCAACACCAGGTGCAGCGCAGGCGGCTTCGCCTCGATGAGGCCGAGGACCTCGTCCAGGCTCACGAGCTGCACCCCGGCATAGTCCATGGCGTAGATGATCTCATCCAGGATCACAACATCATAGGCGCCGGAGCGGATGCGCTCCCGGGCGACGGCCAGCGCGTCGCGGGCTGCGGCCTGGTGCTCGGCGAACGGCTTGCGGTCGCCCATGTGCTGCACGAAGCCTTTGCCCAACTGCAGCACTTCGAACTGCGGCGCCAGACGCCGGCCCATCTCCACTTCGCCGAAGACGACGGGCCAATCGCCTTTAAAAAATTGCAGCACCAGCACGCGCCACCCATGGCCCAGCGCGCGCAGGGCCAGCCCCAGCGCGGCGGTCGTTTTGCCCTTGCCGTTGCCGGTATAGAGGATGACGAGCCCGCGGCGGGAGTCTGCTGGCATGGCGAATGGGAACAGCCACTACTTTACAGGATCGGCGAGACACCCGCAAACCGTTCCTTTTCGTGCACCAGGCGCGTGATGAGCGTATTGGCCGGCGCCGGCACGCCGGCCTGCAGCCCGAGGCGCACGATCGCTCCATTCATCGCGTCGATCTCGGTGGGCTTGCCGCGCTGCAGGTCCTGCAGCATCGAGGACCGGTGCGACGCGGTAGCCGGGATGAGCGTCGTCGTCAGCCGCGTGAGGTACGCGGCCGCGTCCGGCGGCTCCAGCCGAACCCCGCGCGCGCCGGCCACCCGGTAGGCTTCGTCGATCACCCGCCGCATGAACCCGGAGGCAATCGGATGATCGAGCAGCCCGCCATAGGGCACCTCCAGCACCGTCGAAAGCCCGTTGAGCGCGCAATTGTAGAGCACCTTGGACCACAACGCGCCCTGGATG
Organism: Candidatus Omnitrophota bacterium; assembly: GCA_023247285.1. The sequence continues at coordinate 7,945 of JAHFGU010000054.1, read as the reverse complement.
TCGTCGGTAAGCCGGCACGGGATGCCGGCCTCGCGGAGCGCTGCGCACAGCTCCGCGAGCGGCTTCGCCGGAAACCGGCGATCCGGGGCGCCCAGCAGGACGTCATCGGCGCAGACGGTGACATGGGCGGAGCCGGGCTCCAGCTCGACGCCGAAGATCACCCGGCCGAGCGCCACGCGCACCGGATCCAGGTGGCGGATGAGCGCCTCATAATTGCCGAGCCCGTTCTGCAGCGCGCACAGCAGCGCCCGCGCGGGCAGCCAGGCGGCCAGCTCGCGCGCCGCCGCATCGGTCTGATGCGCTTTGACGGTCAGCAGGACCCAGGCGTATGCACTCGGTGGCCCGGCATCAGCCAGCCGCGTCGCGGTGCGAAGCCCTGTGACGATGTGCGTGCCCCATAAGCCGGTGATCCGCAACCCGTGGGCCTTCACGGCATCGAGATGCCACGGCCGGCCCACCAGCGTGACCTCGTGGCCTGCGCGCGCCAAGAACCCGCCCAGCACGCTGCCGATGGCGCCTGCGCCGAACACCAGGACCTGCATGCGCGATCAAGCGGGTCCCTGCTCGAGCAGCGGGAGGAGCGCAGCGAGGCGCCGCTCCCAGACCCCTTCGTCGAGCACCGGGCTGACGCGGGCCAGCGGCACCGGGACTTCTAGCGTCACCCACGACTTGCAGCCGGCATACGCCGGCGCCACGGGCACGAGGCGGGGCTCAGCCAGCCGGAAGGCGCGCACCACCGCGACGAGCAGCGGCTGCTCCGGCTGCCACTTCAGGCGCTGCTGCAGGAAGGCGTCGTTATAGATGTGGAACGCGGACAGCCGCTCGACGATGGCGGGATCCGCCGACCGCACCGAGGCTACGACCACACCGGCCAGCTCGACGCGCAGGTGGTCCGGCGGGGCCCGACGGCTAGCAGCCGCCTCGAAGTACGGCCGGAACTCCGGCCGCAGATACTGCACGGCCTGGTGCTCGAACGTCGGGTAGAACACGAACGTGTCGGCGACCAGATCAAATCCGGCGCCAGGCTCGACCAGCCCGCCTTTGCGGATGAGCACGAGCTGCTCGCCGCGGGCCATCGCTTCAAGCACGGTCGCCCATTCCTTGAGTGCCACGGCGCACGCGGCCGGCGGAGCCTTCATCCTCGGCGGACCGCGCGCAAGAACTCCTCGACGCTGGGGACCTGCATGAACGGGTTGGTCTGCTTTTCCTCCCCGATGGTTGAGGCGGGCCGGTCCGCGTAGTTGTGCCCGGGGTAGACGACCGTGCGTTCATCCAGCGCCGCGAGCTTCTGCGTCAAGCTCTCGTACAGCTGCGCCGGATCGCCGCCTGGCAAATCCCACCGGCCGCACGCCTGGATGAACAGCGTATCCCCGGTGAACACGCGCCCGTCGACGAGCAGGCACTGCGAGCCCGGCGTGTGGCCGGGGGTGTGGAGTACGCGGACCTCAACCTGGCCGATACGGATGACGTCTCCGTCCTCGGTCGGCCGCAACTGCGCGCTGGGAACGCGCAGGGCCGGCGCGTCAGCCCGATGCACGTACACCGGCACCGGGGCCGCGTTGAGCAGCTCGCCGAGCCCGGCCACATGGTCGAAGTGCTGGTGCGTGGCGAACGCAGCCGCAAGCCGGTAGCCGTCCCGCTCCAACATCTGGAGAATCTGCGGCACCTCCCAGCCCGGATCCACCACCGCGGCCTCTTGCGTGTCAGGATCGCCGATGAGATAGATGAAGTTCTGCATCGGGCCCAGCTCCAACTGCTTCACGTAGATCTCACTCATCAATCCGTCATCCGATCCGTGCCTCAGCCGTCATCTCCGGAACATTTCCAATTGATCAAGCGCTTGCCGGTGCTCTTGGGGGTCATACGAATAGTCCTGATCCTGCCAGAACAGCAGCCACCGATACCCCTTGGCGGCGGCGGCCTGCAGTTGGGGGCCGATCCCCAGCCGGGCATCCGCCTCGGTAATGCCGACTTCGGTCCCTTTGGGCAGGTTGAGCTCCCACGCGGCCGGCACCTCGCCTAACGCATCGTACCGGTGGTAGGTCATCACGAAGCGAATGGGTCTGCCTTCGTACTTGGGAATCAGATAGAGCCAGTAGATCAGATCGTCGTAGTCGTAGATGCCGAGCGTGACGGTGGCTCCCGGGGCCTCATCGAGGAACGCCTCCACTAAGTCCTCGACGAGCTGCTGGCGCTGCCGCTCGGTCACGCCGCCGAGATGGTGGATTTCGTTCACGAGGTCGAATACCACCGGCTCCCCTTCAATGGCGGCCGTGCCGAAGCGTTTGAGGAACGGCCGGTACGCGTCGATCAACGCCTTCCTCGCCGCCAGGTTGAGGGCCGCGGCCTTCAGCGTATCGTTCCCGACCGCAGCGTCAAAGAGCGTCACGATCTGCCACCGCTGCCCGGCCGCCCGCGCGGCCTCCAAGTAGGCCGCCATCGCATCCATCTCCCGCGGACCCATCCGGATCCCCCCGCTCTGGCTGCGGATGTCAAGCCCGCCCATCAAGCGGAACGCGAAGAGCCCCTGCACCTGTTGCGCACCGAAGATTTGGGGCACCCGCGCTTTCACCTCGTCCCACCGGTGCAGATCACCGTACACGATGTACCGGCTCACCCCCGTCTTCAGCTGCGCAGGCTCCAGCGGCGCCGGCGTGAGGGGCGGCAGGCCGGCCTCGGACCGCAACAGCGGCATGACGATCGCGGGCTCTTGCGGGGGGATCTGCACCCGCTCGACCGCGGCTTCCAGCACCTTCACCGTACCAGCCAGCACGTAGTCCTTCGGTGCGGCACCCGGCGTGCTGATCTTGACGCCGACCTTCCGGACTCCGGCCTCAGGATTGAAACCGCGCTGCGTCCATCCTTGCCGGCTGATCTCAGCCGGCGTGGGATGATAGTAGAGCGTCAGCGTCCCGTCGCTCACATGAAACAGCGGGTTCTCCGGCGAGAGCACCCCATCGGTCCACTCGGTGTTTTGCCAGCGACGCTCGGCATCTTTCGCCCACAGTTGAACGGCGCTGAAGGGTCGCTGCACAAATCCGGCCGGTACTTGGACGGTCACCTTCAGCCGCGCCTGGTTGAACGTGACCGGTGCGGAAAACTGATGCGCGGTGCTCTCATGCTTCGCGTTGGGGCCGTGCAGATTGACAGCGATGTCGACGGGAAAGGTCACGGTGGGTAGCGGGGGTTCCTTCTCCGCACCCATACCCAGCACGCTCAGCAGGAGTAAAGCCGCGATGCTGCCTCGGTTCATGTTCGGTGACAAGCGTCGAGGCGCTGCCCGCCCCCTTGAGCACATCATGGCTTATTTCAGCCTATACGCCCGCTCGCGTCAATGCCTACGTCATGCAGCCATGCTAGAATGCTCCCGCCATGGCCTTGCCCCGCGTCACCCTCGCCGACGCCGCGGCCAAGCGCGCGCGCAACTTCGATGCCTGGGTGTATCGCGATGAGCTGCTGCTGCCGCTGCCTGATGTGCCGGACGGGGAGCAGGTCGAGCTGGTCGACCGGCGGCACGCGTTCGTCGCCTACGCCTTCTTGAGCGCGCGCTCGCATATCGCCGCCCGGATCACCAGCCTTGCGCCAGGCCGCCCGCTGGATGTCGGCGGGCTGGACGAGCGCCTGGCGGCGGCCATCCGGCGCCGCAACCAGATTGCCGGCACCAACGCGCGCCGGCTCGTGTTCAGCGAAGCGGACCAGCTGCCCGGCCTGATCGTGGATCAGTACGCCGACTGCCTCGTGCTGCAAATCCGGACCGCCGGCATGGAGCGCTGGAAGCTGCAGATCGTGGAAGCACTCCGGCGTCAGCTCCGCCCAGCCGGCATCCTGGAGCGCAGCGACAAAGAATTCCGGTCCGAGGAGGGATTGCCGCCGGCCTCCGGGGTGCTGGCCGGGGCTGTGCCGGCGCGGATCGCGATCGAGGAAGACGGGCTGCGGTTCTGGGTGGATCCGCATCACGGGCATAAGACCGGCTTCTACCTGGATCAGCGCGACACCCGGCGACGAATCCGCGCGCTCGTGCAGCCGGGGCAGCGGGTCGCCGATGTCTTCGCCTACACCGGCGCGTTCGGGATCGCGGCGGCAGCGCGGGGGGCGCAGGTGGTCTGCGTCGAGCAGGAAGAGCCGCTCATCGCGCTCGGCCGCGACAACGCCGCGCTCAACCGCGTGCAGGACCGCGTCGACTGGGTGGCCGGCGACGCATTTTACTGGCTCGAGGCCAAGGCGGCCGCCGGCGCGGCGTTTGACTGGGTGCTGCTGGATCCGCCGTCGCTCGCCAAGACAAAGGCTGAGGCGCCGAAGGGGCGTCGGGCGCTGCACCACCTGCTCGTGCACGCGCTGGGCGCGCTCGCCCCGGAAGGCACCCTGGCGCTCAGCGTGTGCACGTATCACCTGCTGGGCCTGGCCGAGGAGATTTTGCGGATTGCGGCGGGCGAGCGCGGGATGCGGCTGCGGATGCTGGCCATCGCCGTGCAGGCGCCCGACCACCCCTGGATCCTGCAGGCGCCGGCGACCCGCTATCTTATGGCGTGGCTGGCGCGGCGCGACGGATGACGAGCGGCTTGATCCACCAGCAAATGCCGCTTAACAGCAGCGTGACGAGGTAGGAACAGACCAGCAAGAGCAGCGTGGCGGTCAACCCTACGGACCATTCGACGCCATGCTGCGACAGCAGGATCATCACCGCCGCGTCCTTCGAGCCGAACCCCACCGCCGAGACCGGCGCCAGCCTGGCCGCGATCCGCGACAGCGCCATGATCCGGGCCGCCACCAAGAACGGCAGGGCCACCCCCATCGCGCGCAGCACCGCGTGCAGCTGCACGAAGAGCAGGCTGAATCCCAACGCGGCCATCGCCAGCGGGATCACCAGCCGCACGCCCGCCAGCTGGCGCATGCCGGACCAGAACTCCGTCATGTCCACCTGCCATGGCGAAAGCGTCGCCCACTTCCTGGCCAGGCGGCGCAGCGAGACGACCCACAGCGCAATGCCGGCAGAGAGCACGGCCAGCACGATGACGCTGAACCAGATGATTTTCTGGACGCCGTGAAGAAACGTCACCTGGGCCAGCAGCGGCAGGCCCCAGATCCCGAAGCTGATGATGGCGATCCACGCGAGCGCTTTTTTCATCACAACCGAAGAGAGCGCGTAGCCGAACGTGATGCCGGTGTCGACCGAGATGTACCCGGCTGCCAGAAACTCGCCCACGTGCCCGGGCGTCACGAGCCCAAGATACTCGCTGGCGAGGTACGCCAGCAGGGTTTTAGGATACGGATGCCGGATCCGCTGGGCCGCGAGCAGCACCTGCCAAACGCCGGCCTCCAGCAGCAGCTGCAGCACCGTCAGCGCCATGCAGAAGCCTAGCCAGCGCAGATCGATCCGGTCCAGGCGCACTTCCTGGGACCGGGGCAGTTGCACGAGGAGGATCACGACGAAGGCGGCCACGCCGAAGCACCGCAGCCACCAGACCGGCGAGCCATGGATGGGCTTGCGCTCGTGGAAGGCCGGCCGAACAAATGCGTACGAAGACTCAGCAGGTTTCATCGCATAAAAACACACCAGGGACGCCCCCGGAGGGAGCGTCCCTGGACGTGATCGGGCAGCAACCCGGCCGGGTTACTGCGTCGTGCTCGGGGCCTTGTTCCCTGTCGCGGGCGCCGCGCTGGTCGCGGGCGCTGAGGCGCTCGGCGGCGCCGCCGGAGCCGCAGACTCAGCCACCGGCGCCGATGGCGCGGGGGCTGCCGCGGCTGGTTCCGGCGCAGCCGGAGCCGGCGTTGCGGGGGCTGCCGCAGGCGCGGCGGCCGGCCCAGCCGTCGTGATCTTCACCGACACGGCATGCCGTTTCGCCGTGTTGACGTCGAAGTTGTACTCGACTTCCACCGGCGTCCCGGCGGCCAGGCTGGAAGCCGCGGCTGACGCATCACCCTGGAGGATCTTGGTCTCCGGCGTGATGAAGATCGGGGTCTCGAATCCATAGCGATCCTTGACCTTGAGCAGGCTCGCCGCCGGATCGGACGAGTCGACGGACACGACTTCGCCCTTGATGAGCAGGGTCGGGAGGGCTTTCTCTTGCGCGGAGGCCGCGGCGACCGCCACCCCTCCGGCGAGCACGAACGCGACGCCCAAAGTTCCCAGTCTAGACCTCATCCCAGCCACCTCCTTGGATTAGGGTTTGTGTTTCAGCGTCTCGCAGCTTATCGGCGGGCAAATACGAATGCTTAGTATAGCGGCTTTTCGCGGCTTGTCAACCCCAAGTCTACCCGCGGACGTCACGCGCCCCGCCGCTGCACGATGAGCTTCCGGTAGTAGCGGGACCCGACCTGGAGAACGCCTTCAGCCTGAGCCGGGGGGATCGCCGGATGCTTGAGCGCCACCCCGTTGAGCTTGACCCCGCCCTGGCTGATCAGGCGGCGGGCCTCATTTTTCGTTTTCGCCAGGCCCTGGCTCACCAGAACCTCGATGATGTTCACGGTGTCCCCGCCGGCTTCCAGAAACACGGTCGGCATATCGCTGGGATATTCCCGCTTCGAGAACACATTCGTGAACTCCTGCCGCGCCCGCTGGGCGGCCTCGGCGCCGTGGTACATGGCGACCAGCGCGGCGGCCAGCTCGGCCTTGGCATCGCGGGGGTTGATGGCGCGGGTGCGCACCTGCTCCTCAAGCTCGCCCAGCCTGGCCGCGTCCACATCCGTCAGCAGGGTGAAGTATTTCACGATGAGGCTGTCCGGGATGGACATCACTTTGCCGAACATCTCGCCGGGCGGATCGTTCAAGGCGATATGGTTGCCGAGAGACTTGGACATCTTCTGCACGCCGTCAGTGCCTTCCAGGAGGGGCATGGTCAGCACCACCTGGGGCTCCTGGCCGTAGGCGCGCTGCAGGTCCCGGCCCACCAAGAGGTTGAACTTCTGGTCGGTGCCGCCAAACTCGACGTCCGCCTTCAGCATGACGGAATCATAGCCCTGCATAAGCGGGTAGAAGAGCTCGAGCATGCTCACTTCCTGGCCGGCGCGCAGCCGGAACCGGAAATCCTCCCGCTCGATCAGGCGGGCCACGGTGTACCGCGAGAGCAGCTCCGTGAGCCGGGCGAAGGTGAACCCGCCGGCCGGGCCGTCCGGCGGGCAGAACCATTCGCTATTGCGCCGCAGCTGAAACAGCGCCTTGCTGCGGGTGTTGAGGATCGTGGAGACCTGCTGCACGTAGGTCTTGGCATTGGCCTCCACGTCCGCCGGGGTCAGCATGGGCCGAGTCTGGGACCGGCCGCTGGGGTCTCCGACGAGTGCGGTGGCATCGCCGATGAGGAAAACCACTTGATGGCCCAGCTCCTGGAACTGGCGGAGCTTGCGCAGGAGCACGGTGTGCCCAAGGTGGAGGTCGGGGGCGGTGGGGTCGAAGCCGGCCTTGATGACCAGCGGCCGGCCCTGCTCCAGCTTCTTACGGAGGTCGCCTTCGGTGATGATCTCGACGGCGCCCCGCCAGATCTGATCGATCGGAGTCATCGTGCGAGTCCTGGCGTCGCGGTGCCTGCGCGGCGACGCTCGGCCGGCCCCAGCGTGTCCGGCCTTCGCTCGGCTGTCGGGCCTCGCTCGCCCCGCCTACGGCGGGGCACCATGCCCGCTCGGCCCGCCAGACGCGCCGCTCCGGCAACCGCGACGCCAGCAGCAGCACGGTCTGAAGCGATCACTGGCAGGGCTAGGATTGGGGGGAAGCGTCGGGTGGGAGGTTCTTGTTGCTGAGGCCGATCTTGCGCTCGAGCTCGTCGAGCTTGATCACCTGCGCCCGGATCTTCTGACCGACCTTGTAGCGGTCATCCAGCTTCTCGTTGGGGCCCAGCTCGAGCTCGGAGAGGTGCGTGAGGCCTTCGACGTCCTTGGCAATCTCCACGAAGAGGCCGAAGCCGGCCACCTTCGTGATCGTGCCCTCAACAACCGCGTGGAGCGAAAACTGCTG
>JAHFGU010000164.1 GCA_023247285.1 Candidatus Omnitrophota bacterium | reverse complement strand
TGCTGGATGAGCGCTGGATAGATCGTCCCGAGCGCAGTGGCGACGGCCTGACGGACAGCCCAGTTAGAATCCGTAAGCCGCGCTTCCAGCGCCGCGAGGGTCACCGGCTGCCCCTGCTGGATGAGCGCTGGATAGATCGTCCCGAGCGCAGTGGCGACGGCCTGACGGACAGCCCAGTCAGAATCCGTAAGCCGCGCTTCCAGCGCCGCGAGGGTCACCGGCTGCCCCTGCTGGATGAGCGCTGGATAGATCGTCCCGAGCGCAGTGGCGACGGCCTGACGGACAGCCCAGTTAGAATCCGTAAGCCGCGCTTCCAGGCGCACGATTGTCTTAAGAGAAACGGGGGAACCGCCATGCTCATTTTGGATCGAGCCGGCGGTCGCAAAGACGGGGGCGGTAGGGTTGAAAGAAAAGCTGGATCCCATCATGGCGAAGACGATGGTGTCCGCCTGCGTGGCGAGCGTCATGTGGTAGAGCTGCGCGGCGGCAGGATGGGTGTCGATCCAGAGCTGCAGCCGGTGGGGCCAGTCGGCGAACTTGGCCCGCAGCAACTCGATTTGGGAGCGGATCCATACGAACCGCACCGCATCGCGCTTCGACGGAAATTCCCGCACTTCCTCGCGGCGACCGGAGGCATCCGGCGGCAGCCGCGCAGGCCGGGAATGATTGGACGCGGGTCCGGTCGCAGGTTCTTGGATGAGCGCTTGCTGCTGGAGCTTGCGGAGCAGCTCGGTGAGCGAAGGCAGGGTGTTGTCCAGGCGCTCGCGGTAGCGCGCCTCGTCAAATCCGCCGTCGGCAACTGGTGCGATGACCGCGTAGGCGATGCCCTGCTCCTTGAGGCGTGCGGTGATCGCCGGGGTGTGGAAGCCGCCGGCGACAAGCACGGCGAGGGGCTGCGGCTGCTCGTGGAGCCGGCGCAGGGTGTTGCGGACCAGCGCCTCGTCGCGCTGCTGGGCAAGCGCGTAGAACCGCTCATACACGGGCAATGCGTTCAGCAGCGCGGCGAGCTCGGCGCGGGTGAGCGGGGATGCCGGCGCGAGCGAGGCGAGCGCTGCGGAGAGTGCGTCGGCGGTCAGCGCGGGGCGCTCCGCGCGGTAGGCGCGCAGCCCGCGCGGGGAGAGCCGCGCGTTGATGAGGTCATCGAGCAGGCGCGCCTGGCGCAGCAGCGCGGCGAGCGCGCGCTGAGGAGCGGTCGTCAGCAGCGCGGCTTCGACCGCGTCCTCGAGCGCCTCGACTTCCTCGCTGAGGTGCGGCACCGACACGGCGGGCGATGAATCGCCGGACGCGGCCAAGCCGTACCGCGCGGCCATGGCGCGAATGTTGGGCGCCCGCGCCAGGCTGACACCGGCTTGCCGTCCTGCCTGAATCAGCGCGCGCAGGTAGGCGCGGTAGTCATCGGCGCTGGCGCTGCCGGCTTCGCGCAGCGTCAGGAGCTGCTGCCACGCCTCAGGATACAGGGGCGCGCGCAGCGGCTCCAGCGCGCCGCGCAGCCGATCCACAATCCCCTGCGCTTCAGCGCGGCTGGCCGCACCGGCCTGATAGGCGGCCAGGTGCTCGAAGTAGGCGTCCTCGTCTTCGGCGCCCCACAGCGTCACCGCGCCGGGATGCGTGATCGCGTCATGCTCAGCGCCGGTGAACAAGCCCTCGTCCAGAAAGAGCCGGGCGATGCGCGCGTTGGTGGGAGGATCCGGGAAGTCGGAATAGAACGCCGTATCGCAGTCGCCGGCGGCGCCTTCGATGGCGACGAGATGGACGCCGACCTGGCCGCGCAAGTATGCCAGCAGCTCGCTGTGATGGCGCTGCGCCTCAGGATGCGTGTGGAGATCCTGCAGATGGATAACGACGCCGGCCGGCGGTGTATCTTCGGGCTGCCAGGTTTCGATGACGTGGCCGAGTGAATCCGGGATGGTGAGCGAGGCCACATCAACCCTGGCGCGATCGTCAGCCGCTCGAGGATTGGCGACCGGAGCCGCCCACGCTACCGGCGCCGGAACGGCACTCGCGAGCAGGGCCAGCGACACCGCGTGGCAGAGCAGCCGAAAGCTCCGCCGCCCGGGTAAACGATGCCAGCGCATACCGGGGGAGTGCGTGTTCACCATCCACAACGCATGGATGACATCGCTCCAAACAGATTGCCAATCATGATAAAAAACTGCCGAAGTGTGCCATCCTTCGGCAGCTCAGGTGGACCGAGCGTTGCGCCCATCGCCACAGAGGGCGAGGGCACCTTTTCGGGATGTTACCTAAAGTATACCTGAGGGTTACGACAGATGAGAAACGAAGCGCCTGATCTGGTCATGGCTGCCATAGAGAATATAGTGAATCACATCGCTTTCTCGGTGATAGATGACTCGCGTGTGAATATCCACGCGAAATTCAAAATAATTGTCCCGCAGATGCGTGATCCCTAAGCCGTGCGGCCACTGGCGGGTTTCCATGGCATCTTGGAACTTCTCGATCGCCTTCAGCAGCTTGCTGCCTTGCACAGACGAGAGATGGCGGGCGGTCTCGAGGAACGCTGGCTGATACGCATACCGCATCAGCCGCGTCGGGCAAGATGGCGCGTGAGGTAGCGCAAGGATTCGACCGCGCTCTTCGAGGCGGCGGCAGGCGCTTGAGCAGCCAGCCGCTCAATGGTTTTCCATTCCGCGTCCGTGAACGGATCGCTCGATGGCACCGGCTCGATGCGGGTCAGGGCAACGCGGCTCCCGGAAATCACAAAACCCACCAGATCGTGCCGCGCCTTCAAGCGCAGCACCTCCCGCACGGACTTCGGCAGCGTGATCTGGGCTTTGGATCCGACCGGTGACGTAATAATTTTTGGCGCCATTCTGCCTCCTGAATTCTTGGATTTCCAACAACTCAAGTGTACGCCACGGGAGTGGAAAATTCAATGTCCTCGTCCTCGGGAAGCCTGGATATTCACATCCACTAGGACGCTGGTGGGGCGGCCGGGGCCGCGAACGGAGCAGTCCAGCGGATAGAGGTAGAGCGGAACCAGGGTGGCCGGGTCGTCGCGCTGGCCCGCGGCGAAGCGCTCCTGGCCCAGGCGCGCGAGCGCCCCAACCCGCGGCCACCACTGATCGGCGGGTGCTACGACCGCCTGCCGCGCCGCGTGCGCGATGCGATCCCGGTAGAGGGCGCAGCCATCGCCCAAGAAGACATCCGCTGAGGCGACGCGCGCGAGCAGCTCGTCCGCCGGGCCCAGCAGGCAGTCGGTCTCGCGGCGCATCCGCCCGGCTTTGATCTGAAAGAGCGCGGCGTACAGGTTGCCCTGCCGCGCATCGAGGATCACGGCGGCGCGGCCGTCGCTCAGCGGCGCATTGGCCGCGAGGACGTCGAGCGAGGGCACGCCCACCGCTGGTTTCTTGGAGGCGAAGGCCAGCGCCTTCATGAAGGCCAGCCCGATGCGCAGCCCGGTGAAGGAGCCTGGGCCGATGTCGACTACGAAGGCCTCGAGGGTCTGCAGGGTAGCACCGGCAGCGCTCAGCGCGCGGCGCACCGCCTCCGGCAGCTCGACGGCGTGCGGGTAGTCGGCGAGGATCTCGACCGACGAGAGGACGCGCTCGCCGTCGATGACCGCGACGCCGAGCTGGCGCGTGGAGGTCTCAAGCGCCAGCAGCGGCATCGGGCGACTCCTGATGAGGCCGGGCCTGGCGCGCGAGCGCTTCGGCGCGCGCGCCGTGGGGGCTGAGCATGATGCGACGTCGATTCGCGCTGACATGCTCGAGGCGCACTTCGAGGTGATCGTCGGGCAGCAGGCCGGCGAAGCGGTCCGCCCATTCGATCAGCGTGATGGTGCGCGGGCCGATCATGAGATCGAGA
>JAHFGU010000004.1 GCA_023247285.1 Candidatus Omnitrophota bacterium | reverse complement strand
TGGCCGCGTACGCCTTCGCGCGCACGTTCGTCGACGGCAAGCGCGTGCTCGAGGTGGGCTTCGGGGAAGGCTACGGGGCGCACTACCTGGCGGAGCGCGCGCGGGAGGTCGTGGGCGTGGACCTCGCCCCGGGCAACGCGCCGCGGGCGCAGGCGAAGTACCCGCGCGCGAACCTGCGCTTCCTGCACATGGAAGGCACCGCGCTGAACTTCCCAGACGCGTCCTTCGACGTGGTCGGCTCGTTCCAGGTGATCGAGCACATCCCGGAAGCGCAGCTGCTGGCGTATGTGACTGAAATCAGGCGGGTGCTCGCACCGGATGGGCTCTTCTGCGTCTCAACGCTGAACCTGGCGCATAACCAGAAACCCGGCAAGCCGTACCAGAAGCTGTGCTATCACGAGAAGGAGTTCACCGGGCCGGAGCTGCGCGCGCTGCTCGAGCAGGTGTTTCCCCGCGTCGAGCTCTACGGGCTGTACCTGACGCCGGCGCACCGGCTCTTCCAGCGGCTGAAGAAGTGGGGGCTCATGCGCCTGGGGCCTGCGCGCCTGAATCCGATCGCGCGGTATTTCGCCGGCATGACGGTGGAAGGTTTCCGCGCGAGGCCAGGCACGACCGGCGAAGCGCTTGACCTGCTTGCCGTGTGCCGGCTCAATAGCTAGCGGCCGGCGCGCGGTTGACGCCGCCGCTTATCCCTGCACTTCACCTGGCTGGCTGACCTTGGGGAGCAGCCCCCGGACCTTCTCGAGCAGCTCCGGGGCGCGGAACGGTTTCCGCACGTACGCGTCGGCCCCGCATTCCATCCCAAGTTTCTCATCCTTCTCCTGCGCCCGAGCGGTAAAGAGGATGACGGGGATTTTTTGATACCGGGGATCCTGCTTGAGCATCGTGCAGACCTCGTAGCCGTTCAGTTTTGGCAGCATGAGGTCGAGGATGATCAGGTCAGGCTGCTCGGCGCGCGCCTTCGTCAATCCCTCCTCCCCTTCCATCGCCATCAGCACCTCGAAGCCTTCCACCTCGAGCCGCTTGCTCACCATCTTCACGATGCTGGGTTCGTCATCCACCAGCAGAATCCGCACCCGCTCAGCCATGGCTCCCCTCCTCCTCCCCGAGTACGTGGTGAATCTTGCGCAACAAGTCCTGCGTCTGAAACGGTTTCTTGATCCAGTCGATGGCGCCGACTTCGATACACCGGTCCGCCAGCCGCTGGAGCTGGCTTTCCGAGGCCGAGAAGATGATGACCGGAATCTCCGACGTGGCGGACTGGTGCTTCAGCGTCTCGCAGACATCATACCCGCTGAGCTTCGGCAGCTTGATGTCCAGCAGGATCAGGTGCACCTGCGGCTTGGCCGCGGCCTCGACGAGGGCGGCCGCCCCGTCCTGGGCCGTGATGACCTCATACCCCTCATGCTCCAGGCGGAGCTTGGTCATCTTGAGGATGCTCGGGTCGTCCTCGGCGATCAGGATGCGCTTTTTCGCCATGCGGCCCCTCGAGGTGCATCCACCAGCTCGGCGGGCGGCTCGCGCCGGGCGCGCGCCGCTTCCAGCAAGACGTCCACCGCGCGTCCGTCCTCCGGGAAGACGCTGAGGCCGCAGGACACCGCGACCCCGGCGTGATCAAGGACGCGCTCGAGCCGGCTGAGCATCGCCTCCAGCCCTGCGCGATCCGCGACGGCGAAGATGACCAGCGCCCGCTCATCGACTTGGACGAAGCGATCCCCGCGATGCGTGGAGTTGCGGAGGAGTCCCTCGGCCCGGCGCAGCCCCCGCTCGCCCGCCTCGGCCGGCGCGTCACCAGCCGGCGTCACCAGGATCAGACCGAATGGGCCGGCTTGCTGATCCGTGTCATCCCGCGCGGACAGGAACGCATCCTCCAGCAGGAACCGCGGCGAGGCCAGCGGCAGCTCGAACCACACGGTGATGCCGCGATCCGTGTTCGGCTGGGCGTGGATGCGGCCCCGGTGCCGCTCGAGCACTTCGCGGCAGAATGCCAGCCCCAACCCGCTGCCCTGCGAGCCCGGCGCATACGGGGCCTGCAAGTGCGTGAAAGGCTGGAAGAGCCGGCCAAGCTGCTCGGTCGAAAGGCCTGGGCCGTGATCGCGCACGCCCACGCGCGCCATCTCGCCGCGCACGCCGGCCTGCATCAGCACGTCGCTCTCTGCCGGCGCGTGCCGCAGCGCGTTGCGCAGCAGATGGTCAACAACGCCGCGCACCGCTTCCGCATCCATGAAGACCGGCGGCAGGTCATGGCAGACAAGCCGGATCGCGTGCGCGGATCCGGCCACGGCCTGCCACTGCTGCTGCGCGCTGCGTAAGAGCGCGGCCAGATCCCCAGGCTGACGAGCGAGCTGATGATAGCCGGATTGCAGCACGGACAGATCCAGCGCCTCTTCGGCCAGCCGGACCAACCGCGCCACCTCTTGCGCCATCGTGTCGATGACCGCCTGCCGGTCGCGCGGCGCCCGTGCTGCGCCGTCGCGCAAGAGATCAATGCCCTGGGTGATGGCGGTCAGCGGGGTCATGAGCTGGTGGCCGACGGTGGCCAGCAGCTCATCCTGGAACGCGGCCAGGCGGTGGAGCTCATGCGTCAGCCGCTTGACGTCCATGCCGTATTCCAGCTGCTTGCGATGCGCATCGCCGTTCCGCTGCCGCAGCGGAACCGTCCGGCGGCGGTAGCCGGCGCACCCCATGAGCACGGCGCACACCCCGACGGCTAGCCAGAGCGCCCCGCTCATCATGGCGCGACCCCGCGGTCCGAGACCGGTGCTGCAACCGGCCCTGAGTCGAGGCGCGAAACCGCTTGTTTCATCAGGCCGGCCGCGTCCTCGCCGTCCTGCGGGAAGAATGCTGCGCCGAACCGGAGCGCTTCGCCGTCCTTGAACCGCTCCCGCAGGCGTCCGACGATCGCCTCGGCGCCGTCGCCGGCGGTCGCGGCGAGGATCACCGCCCAGGACGGCTCGATGGGCAGCACGATATCCCCGCGATGCAGGTGTTTGCGCGCCTCGACGGCCACCCGCTCGAGCGCCTCGCGTTTCGTGACGCGATCCGCAGCGGCATCCAGCAACCGGTCCGCCTGGATGACCACCAGGGCCGCCTGGCCTTCGCTGTCGGCGATCGCGGCCTCGCGGATCTCGCGGAAGCTCTCAGCCAGCGCCAAGGCATCGGTGTAGGCCGGCAGCGTGACGGTGAACACCGTGCCGCGCCCGATGGTCGAGGCCACCTCGACGGTACCACCGTGCAGCTCGACCAGTTCCTTGGTCACGACAAGCCCCAGACCGGTGCCGCGCTGCCCGCCCTGCGCCTGCGTGCTGACCTGGGAAAACTTCTCGAACAGCTTCGGCAGATCATCGGGCGCGATGCCCGGGCCGGTGTCCTCGACGGCGATGCTCACGAGGCCGTCCTCCGACTGCGCGCGGAAGGTGATGATGCCATCCTGCGGGGTGAACTTCATGGCGTTGGACAAGAGGTTGGTGAATACCTGCTGCATGCGGTTGGCGTCGGCGAACACCGGCGGCACCTCGAGGATCTCGGTGCGCACCGCGATGCGGCCGAGGATCGGCTGGAAGCTCTTGAGGAGTGCCTCGATCATCGGGCGGACTTCGAGCCGGGCGCGGCGCAGCCGCATGCGGCCCGCCTCGATCTTCGAGACGTCGAGCATGTCGTTGATGAGCCCGGCCAGCCGGTCGATGTCGGCATCAATCGTCTTCAGGAAATCCGATTGCTCGGCGCTGGTCTGGCCCAACACCCCGTCCAGGAGCAGGCTGAGCCCTTCCTTGATCGAGGTGAGCGGGGTCCGCAGCTCGTGGCTGACTTTCGCGACGAACTCATCCTTGAGCCCCGCCATCTCCCTGAGCTTGAGGTTCGCCGCCAACAGCTCATGCCCCCGCGTCTCCAAGCGCTCCTTGGAGGTCTGCAGGTCCTCCATCAGGCTGCGCATCACGCGCTGCTGATCCATCAAGCGCGCATTGACGGCTTGCAGCGCCTCCGCCTGCTTGCGCATCGAGCCGCGCAGGCGCCGGTCGATCCAGCCGATGAAGCGGCGGGCGAGTGTCGGCCGGGACGGCGCGCTCATGCGTCCCCGTCTTTCGCTTTCAGCCACTTGAGCGTCACCTGATCCGCGACCCAGGATTCCAGCATGTCCTGCCGGAACCGCCACTGCCCGCCCACCTTAAACCCGGGCAGGACGCCGCGCTGCGCCAACCGATAGACGGTGGCGGTGTTGATGCTGAACTGGCGCGCGACATCGCTGACGGTCAGGTACGAGGTGTTGGCCATCTCCCTCAATAGGAACGCCCACCCGCAAGCTGACCGGGTGGGCGCGAGCGTTCTCCGCTGGCAGCTGAGCCGCCCGCGCGACATCACGTGCGGGCCTCTGGCTTTGCGCCCGATCCTTGCGGACCGTTTGCCTTTTTCAGTGGAATCTTCTTTAAGTATGCCTAATCCTGACTAATTCCGTCAAGACTCGGCAACGTTTGCTGAGGCGCGCCAGTCTGGTACAATTGAAGCCTCATGGCAGAGCAGAGCCGCGCCGAGCTCAAGTACCTGGTCGAGCGGCAGCGCGAAGAGATCAAGACCCTCAACGACGTTGGGCGGCTGCTCAGCCTGACGACCGATCCCCAGGAAATCGTCCGGCTCGTGGCCTCCTACCTGCGCCAGACCTTCCCGCTGGCGCTCTGCGGGGTGCTGCTGATCCAGCCCCGCAAGCTCCAGCTCATCCAGTTCGCCAAGATCGCCCAGGTGGATCTGGACGCGGCCATGCGGGGAATGTACGCGAAGGCCAGCGAGAAGCTGCCTGAGCCGCTCACCCCGGAGACGGTCGCGCGCATGCTGGAAGCGCCCTCCGGCGGCGAGGGGCAGTGGGCGCAGTCGCCGATCGGCTACCTGCGCTCAAGCTACGCGATCCCGCTCACGGTCAACAACCAGGCGATCGGCCTGCTGAGCGTCTTCAGCGGCAAGGCGGAGGCGTTCAGCAATGAAGAGCAGCACGTCATCGACATCGTCGCCGACCAGCTCGGCGCCGGGCTGCGGAACGCCTCCCTCCTCGAAGAGCTGAAGCGCGCCGGCGAGCTCAAAAACGAGCTGCTCATGGTCATTTCCCACGAGCTGCGCATCCCGCTCACGTCGATCAAGGAGGGGATCGGGCTCATGCTGGAGGGCGCGCTGGGGCCGGTCGCGGCGGAGCAGCATGATTTCCTGACGACGGTGGACCAGAACGCGGACCGCCTCGGCGCGCTGGTGGAGAAAGTCGTGGTCGCCAGCCAGCTCGTCACCGGCCAGCTCGACTACACGTTCAAGGAGCTGGAGCTCGGCGCGCTGCTCGCGGACGTGAAAACCGCCTTCCGGCCGCTGGCAGAGTCTCGGCAGGTCGCGCTCGAGCTCGACGGCGCCGGCCGGCCGGTCTCCTGCGCAGGCGACGCCAAGCGCCTGAAGGACGCGGTGAGCGAAATCGTCGAGAACGCGGTGCAGGCGACACCGGCAGGCGGCAAGGTGGCCATCCGTTGCGCGGATGCGCCAGGCCGCGCCGAGATCCAGATCAGCGATACGGGCCCCGGCATCCCGCCCAACGAATTGCCCAGCATCTTTGAGCAGTTCCGCAGCATCGGCGGGGTGCACGAGCGGAAGACGGGCGGGCTGGGCCTAGGGCTGTTCATCGCGCACGCGATCGTGACAGCCCATGGCGGCACGATCACGTTGGACAGCCAGGTCGGCGCAGGCACCCGGATCACGCTCCACCTGCCCAAGAAGCCCCCGTCCAGCCCCTGACGGGCCGGCGGCTTAGCCCGACGGCACGAAAACTTTCAGGGCCGCCGAGGTCTTGAGGGTGTCCACCCACCGCGCGAGCGCCTCATACCGCTTCCGCTGCTCGACCTGCGCGCGGTACGAATCCCGCGCGGCGGGAAAATCCTTCAGATCCCCGGTCCGCTTGTCGAGCAGGTGGTAGACGCACCACTGTTTGCCGAACGGCATCGGCGGCCCGACGGAACCCAGCGGCATGGCGTGGAAGGCGATGAGCTGGTCCCGGGGAATGCCCCAGAGATCGACGTAGGCCTCCACCGTCATGAGGCTGACCGGCCTGATCTGGTGCTTTCCCTCGGCCTTCATCCGATCCCAGTCGGCCGGCGCCTTCACCTGCTGGTAGAACGCCTCGGCCTCAGGCTTGGTTTCGAAGGTGACCGTCTCGCCGCCGAGATGGTGTTTCTCATTCAAGAACTCCTCCTGCATGTCCGCCTCGGTGACGGAGACCACCTGCTCGGCCCGCGCCTGGTCCTTGAGCTTCCGGATTTGGATCAGGAAGCGGACCTGATTCTCGAGCCCCGGCGTGTCCTCATACAAGGTTTCCACGACCCAGCGGCGGTACGCGTCCGGATCGCCTCGGCGCGTGTACGGCAGGTGCTGGCTCGACAGGAGCTCGTTCACCATGCTGTCGATCTCTTCGTCCGTGGCGTCGATGGCGCGCCGGAAGGCTTCGTAGTTCAGGATCAGGCTTTCCCAGATGAGCGGCTCGCGCTCCTTGGCCGGGACATCCGAAGCGCCCCAGGGACGCGGAAACGTGTAGGCCACGCGTTTCGCGAAGTAGTAGTTGCCGAGGCTGACCGGCATGCCGAAGATCTCGCCGGCCGCCGCCTCGCGCGAGGGCTGCGCGCCGACCCCGTTGAGCTGATCCATCAGCGCGCGCGACGACGGCGCGCCGGCCGGCTGCTCCGCTGCGGTCGCAGCGCCGCCCCGGTGATCCTTGGCCTCGTCCGCAGCCAGCACCCGGCCGGAGCCACCCCACGGAGCCGCCAGCAGATACGCCCCCACGAATGCCGCCGCTTTCCTCGCACCCTTCATGGATTAGTCGCCTCCAGTGACCGGGCCGCGGACCGGGGCTTGCCGGACTCTTCCAGCACCCGCATCCGCACGTCCAGCGAACCTATTTGTTGCTCGAGCGCCCGCAGGCGAGCGTCGAGGGCGGAAAATTTCCTGGCGAGGTACTCTTCGATCGGAATCGGGCCCACCGCGCCGTCCCGTTTTTCGACGGGCCAGTCCGCAGGAAGATTGAAGCGCAGGCCGTCATGCGTTTTCACGACGGTGGAGGGGGGCGTCTTGCCGTCCTTGGCGCCATCAGCCGCCGCGGCACGAGAGGGCGCTGCGGCCATGGCCGCCACGACGAGGGCCAGCCCGAGGCGCACGCGGGCCGTCATCCGGCTTCTCCGCGCTTCTCAGGCGCCCGGGCGGTCGGCGCGGCTTGGCGCATGACCGCGCTGCCCAAGCGCACGGATCCCTCCAATAACCCGCCTCCCGCTTCCGACCGCGCAAGAGTCGCCCGCTGGACGTCGATCAGGAGAGGGGAGTTCTCCAGCAGGTAGAGGAAGTGGATCCACTGCGGCAAGGCGCCGCTGCAGCGCACGTCCAGCGTCGGACCTTGCGAGCCGGCCTCACCCGCCTCTTGAAGCGGTTTGACTTCGCCGAGCACGACACTGCTCTCTTTGCCCAGGGCTTCAATTTCCCTGAGGAAGGACGCCATGTCAAGCACGCCGTCCGCCTGCCGCTGAAGGTAGTCGCGGTACGCGTCCACCTCCGCCGTGATCTGCGGCCGGCGCGCGATGACCTGCTGAGCGGTCCAGATGGATGCCTCCAGCTTGTCGATCTCCCGGCGGACGCGCTGGGTATGCTGCCACCAAGGCGCGAGCACGACACGGTCCAACAAGACCATGGACACCACCAGCACCCCGCCGGCTGCCAGGAGCCGCTCGCGGCGCGAGAGCTTCGAGAAATCCGGAATCGCCAGTCCCTTGGGCAGCTTCATAGCGAGCACACCACTTCGAATTCGGTGATGTCCTCCGCGCCTTCCTTCCGCTTGGTGACCCGCTTGGCCTCGACGTTCGTGAAGCGCGGCGAGGCTTTGAGCCCCGCCACGAAATCAAACACCTTCGGCATTTCCTGCGAGACGCCTTTGAGGACGACCTGCTCCCCCTTGACGTAGGTCACGGCGTCCCACTGGATGGCCGGCGGGGTCTGGTGCCCCAGCTCCAGCATGGCCTCCAATAATTGCCCGCGGCCTGTCACCCATTTCTTGACGAGGTCGAGTCGCGCGAGATCTTGTTCGAGCTCGCTCGCTGCGCCGGCCGCCACCTCATGCTCGTGCAGCAGCCGGGCATGCAGGCGCTCGCTCTTGTAGGCCTTGCCGACCACCAAGCAGGAGACGAGGATGAGCCCGGCGATGAGCTGGCAGCCCAGCCCGACTAGCGCGCGGGAGCGGATTTCAAAAGCCCGGTGGAGCCGCAACGCCTTGGGGGTGAGGTCGATTTCGCTCGTGCCCAGGGCCACGCCCAGGAGGCTGGCGAATGAGACCTGCGATGCCGCTTCGTCCTGCGCCAGCGCCGGGTTCGCGAGCGGGCACCGCTCAAACGGCGAGACCACGGTGGTGCGATGCCCCAGCTCCTGCTGCACGCGCTCTTTCAGGCCGGGGATGCGCTCGGCGTGGCCGGTCAGGAGAATCTCCGACACGGCCACCGCCAGGCCTTCAGCCTCGCACAGCTCGAGGGAGCGTTGGAACTCCGCGATGAGCTTGGTGACGCCTTCGGCGGCGTCCTGCGTCACATGTGAGGACCCGATGCTGAGGCTGCGATGGAAGGAGAGCCGGCCTTGCTGGAACACGGCGAGCGTGGTTGTCTCGCGATCCACGTCGGCGACCAGGACGCCCTCGGCCGGCGCGCCGCTCCGCACGATCCGGAACCAGTTGACCAGGCCTTCCAGCTCAAAGCCGACGCGCTCGAGCGGCCAGCCGACGCCGTCAACCAGCTTCAGGCTGCGGTGCACGATATCCTGGTGCGAGATCACCAGCAGGACGCGGGAGTAGCCGGTGCGGTCGCTTTCCACGATCTGGAAATCGGTGAGGATCTCTTCCTTCGCGTAGGGGATGTGCTTTTCGGCTTGGAGCTCGACGATATCCCGGATTTCGGCCAGGTCGACCGAAGGCAGCGTGAAGAGCCGCGCGGTGGTCAGATGCGAGGGGTTCGCGACGAGCACGGAGCCGGTCTCGATCCCTTTCGCCTTGCACGCCTGCCGCAGCCATGACAGGATGTCGTCGTCGCTCAGGCCCTCGACCGGATGGGCCAGCAGCGCGGTGACGGTCCGGTGGGACGTGCGGCCGGCTGCATGGAGCAGCTTGAGCCACCGGCCGTCGATCGACAGCACGGTCAGGCCCTGCGAGGTGCGGGGGATCCACCGCCCGACGACGCGCCCGGCGATGCCGCCGATGGGATTGAAGGATGCTGTCCGCAGCCGCGCTCGCCAGTCCATCAGCTTCATCGCTCCGCCCACAGCTCGATCGCGCCGGACCGGTTCACGACGCAGTCCACCACGACGGGGTGCGCAGCGCCGGCGGCGCGCGCTTCAATGGTGAACTGCGCGTCCTCCGACTTCGCGGTGAAGCTATTCATCTGCACAAAATGCGACAGCCGGCTTGCGTCTTCGGCCGGCACCCAGGAGGCCAGCTCCTGCGCGATGGCCGCCGCAGCCGTGAATGGACGATCGTCGGCCGTGCCGGGGGTATTGTCCTCTCCCGCCCGGTAGATTACAATCCCCTTCACCCCCTCCGGGCTTAAGCCGAACGCGCGAAGCGCCACCGGGCTCGCCGTGTTGATATTGACCTGGCCGGAGCCGTACACGGTCAGGTACGGTTCGACGCGAGCGAACAGTTCCGGCGTCACCCCCTTGACCAACCGCAACTCCTCCACGCTTTCAAACGGCCCGTCCTTGCTCTCGTAGCCGTCGGACAGCCCCAGGTAATAGAAATCCTCCGCGCCGTCCTGGCGCTCCTCTTTATCTTCATCCCGCCAATCCGCAATCGCCGCAGCGACGCGTCGGGCCGCGTCTTCCCGCAGCTTGCCCTCTTGCTGAATGAGCGCGCTGAGCACCTCTTCAGGGGCCGTGTTGAGATTCAGCTTGCTCTCGGCATCGACGGTCCCGAACGTGGGAGCGGCGTCTCCTTGCCGCGCCGGTCGCAGGATGGAAAAGGCGCCTTCGCCAAACGGCTGATCCGCAAAGCCGGGACCGGTGATCCAAGGGTCCCCGAGACCATCCACCGTGGGTGTCGGGTCGGCGGCAAGGCGCGTCAGCATCTGCTGCGCAGCCCCGCCGGCGATGTACGTGCCCTGGAGCTGTTTGTCCAACCGGTCGACCACATCCAGCGCAAAGACGCCGCGCGAACCAAGGGACACGACTAAGAGACTGAGGAGCACCATCGTCCATACCACCAGGATCAGGATGCTGCCGGTCCGGGTCATGGCTTGGCCGGCAGCGCCGGGGCCGGCGCGGCCGCCGCGGGCAGCTGCACCAGGAGGGTCTGCGTCTCTGCGTCGCGCGCCTCCGGCGTGACCTCGATCTTGACGGCCAGCGGCGGCTCCGGTCCTGACCAGGAGCCGGACCAGCCGTTCACCCCGCTATCCGGATCAACCCCGTAATAGGACATGCGCACGCGCTCCACGTCGGTCAAGACCGGGCTGCACGCATCGGTGAGCCGATCATGCCGCAGGCGCCGGTACGGCTGCGCGGATTGGCAGAGCCGCCGGCGCGCCGAATCAAAAAAATATCCCCGCTGGCCGATCTCATCAGTCTCCACGCCATCAGCGCCGATCGCGGCGACCAGGGCCGGAAAAGACACGCGGTCATAGCGCCCGGCAAACGGAATCGGCTTGAAGCGGCGGACCCGATGCAGATCGCGCCGGATCTCATCGAACGCCACCGGCACCCACGCCTGCCGCGCGCCCAGGGCCGCGAGGCGCTCCCATACGCGCAAGCCGCCCGCGAAGGTGGCGGCGCATGCGCCGGCGACGAGCGCCATGAGCGCCACCGTCACCAGGAGCTCCACCAGCGTCAATCCGCCGCGCGCCCGGTCCGCAGCCATGTGTCGAGCCGGCGTTCATAGATCTGCGCGCCATGGCGCCAGGCCACGGCCAGCGAGACTGCCCGAACGGCGGGATCTTCGGGGACCGCCTCCGTGGTCGCGCGCCACCGCAACGCCTGGTCGCCGGTGCCGACGCTGCCCGAGGCGGATGGCTCCAACTCGCCTTCCCGCGACGCCAACTCGAGCGCCGCCATCTTGGAAGCGGCGAAGAGGTGCGCGGCCATCATCGACTCGGCCACCATCTGGGCGTGCGCCACCCGCGCCAGGGCCTGCATCGTCAACACGGATCCCATGGCGAGGATCGCGACGCTCACGAGGAGCTCGATCAGCGTCAGCCCGAGCGCGTCACCAGTTCGTGATGTCATCGTTGCCCGCAGCCCCATCCGGCCCCAGCGAGAAGAGGTCATAATCGCGCGGCGGATGGCTGCCTGGATACTGATACACGTACGGCCGCTTCCAGGGATCCAGCGGCTCCTGCTCCAAGTACGGGCCCTTCCAGTTCCTGGGCGTCGGCGGAGCCGTGGGCTTCTGCAGCAGCGCGGCCAGGCCCTGCTCCGAGGTCGGGTAGCTGCCGTTGTCCACTTCGTAGAGCTTCAACGCCAGCGCGAGGTTGCCTTTGAGATCCGCTTCGGCGACGCCGCGCCGCGCCTCCTCGGACCGCCCGGCCAGCCGAGGCACCACCATCGCGGCCAACGCGCCGATGATGATGATGACCAGCATCAACTCGATCAAGGTGAACCCGTGCATCCGTCGCGCCATCACCGTCCCCTCCCGCTCACCGCGCAATCGATCCCATCTCAAAGATGGGCAGCAGCACCGCCATCACGATGAACCCGACCACGGCCCCGACCATCAAAATCATCACCGGTTCCAAGAGCGCCGCCAGCGTGTCGAGCAGCCGCTCCACCTCCCGCTCGTAAAAGGCCGTCACCTCGGCGAGCGCCTCCCCCACGCGCCCGCCCTCCTCGCCCACCGCCACCGTGTGCACCACAAAGGGCGTGACCACCGGCAGCCCCTTCAACCCGATGGCCAAGGAGCCGCCGTCTTTCAGGCTGGCCGGCAGGCGGCTCAAGGAGTGGCGGATCACGCGGTTATTGACGATGGGGATGGCCACATCCGCCGCCTGCAAGACGGGGATGCCGTGGTCCAACAGCAGCCCGAAGGCGCGCGCGAATCGCGCCAGCTCAAGCTCCTGGATCATCGAGCCGAGCAGCGGCAGGCGCAGGCTGACGCGGTCGATCAGCAGGCGGCCTTGCTCGCCCCGCCCTGCGATCAGCATGGTCACCAGGCCGACGCCGGCGGCCGCGACGATCCAGAACCAGCCGTGCGCGCACCATCCGCTCACGGCCATCAGGATGCGGGTGGGCAGCGGCAGCCGCCCGCCAAACCCTTGGAACACGCTGACGAGCCTGGGCATCACGAACGCCAAGAGAAAGACGACGGTGCCGCAGCCGACGACGCCGACAAACAGCGGATAGGCCAGCGCGCCGCGGACTTTGGCCCGCAGCGCGTCTTCCCGGTCAGCCTGCGCCGCGAGGCGATCCAGCACCTCGTCCAGGGTCCCGGCGATCTCGCCGGATCGCGTGAGATTGACGAAGAGCGGCGAGAAGACCCTGGGGTGTTTGCCGAGCGCCTCAGACAAGGTGTGGCCTTGCCGGACATCCTCGGCGATCGCGCCCAGCACCCGTTGGAGCGGGACGTGGGAGGTCTGTTCCTTGAGGATCGCGAGCGCCCGCAGCAGCGGCACCTGGGAGCGCACCAGGCTCGCGAACTGGCGGGTGAAGACGTTCAGCTGCCTGACAGGAATGCGTTCGGCCCGGGCCGCCGCGGCGCCGGAGCGGCCGGACCCGCCGGCGCGGTCCTCGCTGATGCGCACCGGCGTGTAGCCGAGGCTGCTCAAATGCGCAAACACGTCGGCGCGTTTCTCGGCCTGGAAGACGCCTTCGATCGCCTCCTTCGGGCCGCGCTTGGCGAGGTAGCGGAAGCTCGGCATGGCGTTAGGACTCATCCTGGGTGAGGCGCAGCACCTCATCCAATGTCGTCAGCCCGGCTTTCACCTTCTCCCATCCGTCCTCGCGCATGGTCCGCATGCCCAGCTCAATGGCGGTATGCCGGATCGCATCGGCGGAGGCCTTGGTCAAGATCTGCTCCCTGATGGGCTGGGACATCAAGAAAAACTCATAGATGGCGCACCGGCCGTGGAAGCCGGTTTGGTGGCAGGCCTTGCAGCCGCGGTTCTGGTAGACCCATTCGACGTCCGATCTGCCGGAGCGCACGCGCTCCTTGCACGCGACGCACAGCAGGCGCACCAGCCGCTGGGCGACGATGCACTCCACGGACGAAGCGATCAGGTACGGATCGATTCCCATGTCCATGAGCCGGGTGATGCCGCCGATCGCGTCATTGGTGTGGATGGTCGACAGCACCAGGTGGCCGGTGAGCGCGATCCGGATGCTCAACTCCGCAGTGTCCAAATCGCGCACCTCGCCCACCATCATGACATTGGGATCGTGGCGCAGCATGCTGCGCAGCCCCTGCGCGAACGTGAGCCCGATCTGCGGATTCACGTGCACCTGTGTCACGCCCTCGAGCTCGTATTCGATCGGATCCTCGATGGTGATGATCTTCCGTTCCTCGCTGTTGATGGTCTTCAGGCAGGCATAGAGCGTCGTGGTCTTGCCGCTGCCGGTCGGGCCCGTCACGAAGATCAGGCCGTGGGGCTTGCGGATGATGGCCTCAAACATCTTGAGGTCCTCAGGCCGAAAGCCCAGATCCTGGAGCCCGAGCAGCATCCGGTTGGGCAGGATGCGGATCACGACGCTTTCGCCGACCGGCGTGGGCAGCACGGCGACGCGCAGATCCAGCTTCTCCACGCCGACCTTGACGCTCGCGCGCCCGTCCTGCGGCAGGCGCCGCTCCACGATGTTCAGGTTGGAGAGCACCTTCACGCGCGAGATGATCGCCGGGAAGAGCTGGCGGATCGTGGGAGGCACGTCGACGCTGTGCAGCATGCCGTCGACGCGGTAGCGGAACCGCACCCGGTCCCGGTACGGCTCCAGGTGGATGTCCGTGGCCCGCCGATTGTGGGCTTCCAGAATGAGCTGGTTGACGAGATTCACGACGGAGGCCTCGTTGGCTAGCTCTTCGAGGTCGGCGATGGCCTCCTCTTGCGCGCCGGCCGGCGGCATCGTGGCGGAGCGCTCGGTGAGGATCCGGCTGACGGTCTCCGCGCCGACGCCGTAGTGCTTCTTCACCGCCTGGAGGATGTCCTCCGTGGTGGCCAGCACCGGCTCGATGGTGTAGCGCTGCTGGAGTGCTAGGCCGAGCTCATCGAGCAGCCGGACGTCCTGCGGGTTCGCGATCGCCATGGTGAGCGTGGAGTTGCGGATCCCGACCGGCATCACGTGGTAGTGCAGCGCGACCTGCAACGGCACTTTCGTGACGACCTCTGCCGGGATCTGCGTTTCCTCCAGCCGCACGAAGGGCAGCCGGTAATGCTCCGAGAGCGCGCGCATCAACTGCTCGGACGTCACCCACCCCCGCTCCACCAAGATGGCCCCGAAGAATCGGCGCTCCCGCTCCTGTTCGGCGAGCGCCTCAGCCAGCTGCTCGTTGGAGACGAGCCGCTTGTCGAGCAACAGCTGGTTCAGCTTATGCTGGGTGGCCATGGTCAGGCGGTTGCGGGGTGTTCAGGGACTCAATGGCATGGCGCTGGGCCTGCCGGATTGCGGCGGTGATTTCCCGGTGCGGGGTAAGGACCACGCTGATCTTGCGATCGCCGACCAGGCGCTGGAGTTCGTCCAGCGCCCACGCCTCCAGCGGATTGGCGACCGCGACCGTGACCGACTGGTCGTCCAGGCGGATGGGGAGGCACTGGTGCGCCACGAGCGCGGGCAACGAGAACCGGCTGGCCACCGACCAGTCCACCCCGGTATTCAGATGCACGTACGGGATGCCGGCCTGCTGGGCCAGCGTCTGGAGCAGCGCGTCCTCGGTCAACCATCCTTTCTTCACGAGAATCGTGCCGAGGAATTCGCCGTTTTCGCGCTGGGCGGCGAGCGCCGCTTCGAGCTGCTGCGGGCTGATGCGCCCCTGCTCAACGAGCAGCTCTCCAAGCCGCTTACCTGTCGCGTCCTGGCGGCCTGCGGCCATCAGTGTGGCAGGGTTCCGATCATGTAGAACTCCGCCTCCGGCTTGTGGTCCACGC
This sequence comes from Candidatus Omnitrophota bacterium, assembly GCA_023247285.1. Next base: position 16,005 of record JAHFGU010000004.1, on the reverse strand, counting down.
GGCCCGCGAGGATGCGCTCCGTGCCGTCGAGCGTCTCCGTCACCGTCACGTACTGCCCCTTGACGCCGGAAAACACCTCGGCTACGGTAAACGGCTGCGTGAGAAAATTCTGGAGCTTCCGCGCCCGCTCGTAGAGCGTGCGGTCCGCCTTGGAGAGCTCGTCGATCCCGATCACCGACACGATCCGGCGAAGCTCCTCGTACTTGTTGAAGATCTTCAGGGCTTCCATGGCGATGGTGTAGTGCCGGTCGCCCACGATATCCGGGTCCATGTTGCCGGAGGAGGAGAGCAGCGGGTCGATGCAGGGGTACAACCCCAATTGCACGCGCTCGCGCGACAGCACCATGATGGAGTCCAGGTAGGTGAAAATCGTGACGACGGCCAGGTCGGTGAGGTCGTCCGCCGGCACGTACACGGCTTCGATGGCGGTCACCGAGCCGGCCCCGGCTATCGAGCGGATCCGCTCGTGGAAATCGCTCACTTCGGACGAGAGCGTCGGCTGGTAGCCGGTTTCCGACGGCACCCGGCCCAGCAGCGTGGAAATCTCCGCCCCGGCCTGCACGAACCGGAAGATGTTATCCACGAAGAACAGGACGTCCTTGTTCTGCCGCTGGACGTATTCCGCCAGCGTGACCCCGGTCGCCGCGACGCCGAAGCGGGCCCCGGGCGGCTCGTTCATCTGGCCGTAGACCAGCATGCCCTTCTCGAGGATGTGGTGCATCTTGAGCTCATGGTAGAGCTCATTGCCTTCGCGGATGCGCTCCCCGACCCCGGCAAAGACGAAGGCCCCGTGATGGCGCTCGACGATGTGCTGGATCAGCTCGAGGATCAGCACGCTCTTGCCCAGCCCCGCGCCGCCGAGGATGCCGGTTTTGCTGCCCTTGACCATCGGGAACAGCAGGTCGATGATCTTGATGCCGGTTTCGAGCAGCTCCACCCGCTGGCCGTCCGCGCCCGCCGTCACCTGCTTGCGCCCTTCGACCCGCCGGATCGGCCTGACCTCTTCCGACGCGATCGGACCCTGGTGATCGATCGGCTCGCCAAGGACATTCATCAGCCGGCCGTAACAGCCGTCCCCCACCGGCACCTGGATGCACGGGCCGGCCCGCGCGACCGGGGCGAACCGCTGGAGCGTATGCGTGGACGCCATGGCCACGCACCGCGCGATATCCCCGGGCAGGTGCTCCGCCACCTCCAGCACCAGGCGCCGGCCGTCTCGGGTGGTCGTCTCGAGCGCTTCATAGATGTTCGGGATCGCGGCGGTGGATGCGAACTTCACATCCACCACCGGCCCTTGGACGCCGGCGATCCAACCCTGCTGATTAGCGGGCTTGGGCTTTTCCATAGAGGAGCTGCGCGGCGAAGATTTCGCGCATGCTGCGGTCGATGATTTCATGGCGCGCCCGGAAATACTGCAGCCGCAGCCGCTTGCCCATCCGGATGAGCTCGTGGTAGCTGCCCTCCAGGTGCATGGCCCGAGCGGCCAGCTCGGAGAGGCGGCTGAGGGCAAAGATCTCGCTGAGGCGATGCCCGAGCCACTGCATGACCACGTACTCCACGACATCCTCGGGACGGGACTCCCAGAGCACCGCGTCCTGCGCGGACGCCGGCTCGCTCGCCTGCGCGGCCACCCAGGATTCGCACGGCAGCAGGGTTTCAACCGTGATCTGTTGCACCGCGAACGAAATCGGCTTCGGATACACGACGACCAGGCGCCCGCACACGCCCCGCAGAACTTGGTCTGCCACATGATCCCTGACCGCCAACGCGAGCGAGACGCGCGTGGTATCCTCGACGCCGGGAAACAGGGTCGCCTCATTGTGGACGTCGCGGACCGCGTTGGCGCCCCGCTCGCCGATGACGGTCAGCGGCCCCTCCGCGCCTGCCTGCGCCAGGCCGGTGCTCACGACGGTCGTGTTCAAGCCGCCCAGGAACCCGCCGGTCGACGTCACGAGAATCGCGCCGACGACCGGGTGCTGCGCCTGGACAAACGGATGCGAGACGCGGGTCAGATCCACCGCGCTGAGGATTTCTCCCACCGCCCGGGTGTAGGGCTCGAACAAGTCGAGCTGCCGATGGAGCACGTGAAACCGAGCCGCGGCGATGCCCTTCATGACATCAACCGCCCGCGTGAACTCGGTATTGAACTGCACTTCCTGTTTCAGCTTGATCAGCAGGGCCATCACGCGCCCGCCTCTTGTTTCAGATACGCCATCAGCGCCTGGTCCAGCCGCTCCTTGAGCGACGGGCTCAGCGCCTGCTTGTCGTGGATCTCCCGGAGGAGCTCCGCGTGATGCGCCGTCATCCAAGGAAAGATGCCGCGCTTGAACGCCGGCCACACCGCCGGCACCGGATCCAGGAGCCCCTTGCGGATCGCGTACAGGATCACCACTTGCTCCTCCAGCGAGGAGGGCTGGGCCTTGGTCTGGGTGAGCATGTGCGTCACCAGCTCGCCGCGCCGCAAGCGGTTTTCCGCTTCCGTCGCCAGGTCCGCCTTCATGGTCGTCATCCGGACCAGCTCCTGGTACTGGAGGTACTCCAACCGCAGCTTGCTGCTGAGCTCCTTCATCGCCGCGCATTGCGCGCGGTTGCCGATGCGCGACACCGAAAGCCCGAAGTCGATCGCCGGCCGGAAGCCCCGCTGAAAGAGCGCCGTGCTGAGATAGATCTGCCCGTCCGTGATCGAAATGAGGTTGGTCTGGATGTACCCGGTGATGTCCCCTTGGATGGTCGCGACGACGGGAAAAAACGTGATGGTGCCGCCGCCCAGCTCCGGGGAGAACTTCCCCGCCCGCTCCAACAGCTGCGAGTGGATGTAGAAGATGTCGCCGGGATAGGCCTCGCGGCCCGGCGACCGCTCCAGCAGCAAGGAGAGCTGCCGGTAGGCCCACGCGTGTTTCCCGAGATCGTCAAACGCCACGAACACGTCCCGCCCCTTCGAGGCGAAATACTCCGCCAGCGCGGCGGCGGCGTAGGGGGCCAGGAACTGCTCGCCGGGTGGCACCGAGGCAATCCCGGCCAACGCGATCGTGTAGGCCATCGCCCCGCGCTCCCGCAGCAGCCGCAGCGTCTTGAGGAACGCCGACTGGCTCTGGCCGACCGCGCAGTAGATGCACAGGACCCCCTTATCGCCCTGATTCAGGATGGTGTCGGTGGCGAGCGTGGTCTTGCCGGTCATCTGGTCGCCGATGATCAGTTGGCGCTGCCCCTTCGCCACCGGAAAGCTGGCGTCGATGATGCGGACGCCGGTTTGTAGGGCGTCGCGGATCGGCACGCGTTCCATCACGCCCGGCGGCTCGCGGAAGGTGGGATTGGCCGACTCCGATGCGATCGGGCCTTGGCCGTCGAGCGGCTCCCCCAAGCTGCTCACCACGCGCCCCACGAATCCCTCGCCGACCGGGATCGCGAACGGCTCCCCGCGCGAATAGATCTCATCCCCCGCGCGGATATGCGCCTTCTTGCCGAGCACGAGGATCAGCACTTCCTTCTCGCTGTACCCCATCACCATGCCGCGCCCCCCGCGGGAAAATTCCACCATCTGCCCGTTCATGCAGGACGGCAGGCCGTCGACTTTCACGATGAACTCGCGGACCGAGGTCACCCGGCCCACCTCGCGCACGTCAAACGCGGTCCGGGCTGCGGCCTGCCCGCCGTCGGGCGAGGCCAGCGTCTCACTCGGCGGATTCTTGAGCATGTTGGGCCACCGCGCGCAGCTTCGACACGACCGAGCCGTCCAAGACCAGATGCCCCACGGTAATGCTGAGCCCGGCGATGAGGCTGGAATCCACCGCTTCCTGCAGCGCCACGTCAGCGCCGAGCCCGGCCTGCAACCGCTCCAGGAGCGCCTTGCGCTGGGCCGGCGTCAGGGGAAAGGCGGAGATGACCTGCGCTTCTCGAACCGGCTCGCGGCTCTGAATCCGCTCGAGGTTCACGAGCCCGTTCTTGAGCAGCCCGTCCACCCAATGAGGATGCAGCAACGCGCGGAATTCATCCGGCAGCGCCTCCTCGAGCAGTTTGCACGCCTGGGCGGCGGCCCTCGCTTCAAAGGTTCGCGTCAGCTCCTGCTGGAGTGCGGCGCGCGCCTGCGTGGCTTGCTGGATGATGCGCTCGGCCTCCTGGTGCGCTTGCTCCACGGCGTGCTGCCGCGTGGCTTCCGCCTCCTTGCTGGCCTGGATCTTCAGTTGCTGGGCCTCTTCCTGGACCTTCGTGAGCTGCTCCTGGTAGTGCCGCTCGCCCTCTTCCACATGCTGTTTCAGCTCTTCGTGTTTCTTGAGGTATTCCTGGCTGAGCCCCTGGAGATGGGTCGTGGCCGTGGTGGCATGGCGGCCGAGCAGCCGGCGCAGCACGACGGCCAGCGCCACGAAGATCACGACCTGCAACAGCAAGAATTGCGCGATGAACATGGCTTAGCCTTTAGCCGTGAAGAGCTGCCAGACAACGAGGAATGCCACGATCGCGATCGCCTCTGCGAAGATGAGCGTGATGGTCATCGCCGTCAGAATCTTCGGCGCCGCCGACGGATTGCGCCCCAGGGCGCCGATGCTGGCGTACCCGGTGGCGCCAATCACCACCGCCGGCCCGAGGATGCAGAGCGTAAAAATCAACGTGAGCGCCAGATTGCGGCCCATAGCGACTCTCCCGACCTCCCTCCGGGCACCAAAAAAGCCCATGCGCGCGCATGGGCTCCCGACGTCTTCTCGTCGCTGGCAGCTGAGCCATCCCACCTTCCGGAGTCGGCTAGGCCGACTCCAGCGGGACCTCTGGCTTTGCCGGGGCCCACACGGGTCCACCGCCCTGGCCCTTACGGGCCAAGGGTCCGGTTCTCGCGAACCGTTTGCCCTGTTCAGCAACTCAAGATTGCCGTGCTCTGCTGAATTTTACCTAAGACTGTACAAACTATACCTGGTCTTGAACCCCGGTGTCAACGCAGGGAGCCGGCGCGCACCGTCGGCAGCTAGCGCAGCGAGCGGATGGTGCGGGCGCGCAGCTCCATCGCATCCGCCTCATCGCCCTTGCCCTGTTTCCGCAGCAGCGTGGCGAAGCGCGTACACACCTCGGCCGCGTCAGGGTAGTCAGGCCCGACGGTCCGCTCATAGAGTGCGAGCGCCTGTTGAAAGAGTCCCGCGGCCTCGCGGGATTCCCCCAAGCCGGCGTAGGCTTGTCCGCGATTGCTCAGCTCCTTCGCCATGCGCAGGAAGGCCTGCGCCTCCGGCGAGAGCACCCCATCGGCGAGGAGCTCGGGCGACAGGCCCAAGTGCGCAGGCAGCATATCCGGCGTAAACGGCGGCGGGGGCCTGGCCGCGTCCTCCCGGCTCTTGAGCGTGTCCATGATGCCTTTGGCCCGCTGACGCAGACGCGCGGCCTCCTCTGGAGCGTCTTGTTGCTCTGCGATGTCCGCCAAGAGCAGCAAGGTTTCAGCGACAGTCGGATCGCGGGGGCCGAGCGCTTTTTCCCGAATGGCCAGCGCCCGCTTGGCATAGGAGGCGGCCGGGCCTTGCTGCTGCTGGAGGAGGTGGGCCTTGGCCAAAATCATCAATGCGTCGGCGACGCTGGGATGATCAGCCCCATCGGCGTGTTCGCGCAGCGCGACCAGGCGCAGCGCCGCCCCCTTGGCATCTTCCGCGCGGCCTTGGACAAGAGAGAATTCGCTGAGCATTTGGGAGGTCTTGAGCACCAGCGGATCGTTGGGCCCTAGCGCGTTCTGCACGATCGCCAGGGCCTGGGCATAGCGGTCCGCGGCTTCGTCTTGATGTCCATCCACCAGCGCGAGCTTCCCGAGCAGCGTCAAGGTGTCGGCGACCGGGAGCGAGTTGGCGCCGCGGGCTGATTCCTGGATCGTCAGCGCGCGACGGGCCAAGGGCATCGCCTCCTGCGGCCGGCCCTCGGCGAGATGGCAATCAGCGAGCAGGGTCAAGATTTTGGCGATGACCGGATGATCGGCGCCGACGGTCTGCTGGCGAATCGTCAGCGCCCGGTTATACAGCGGTTCAGCGTCCCCGCACTGCCCCTGGGCCGCATGAATCTGGCCGAGCAGCTCCAGGGACTGAGCCGTGTAAGGGTCTTCCGGCCCGACCGCGCGTTCGGCTTTGTCGAGGGCCCGCTGCCCCGCCCGCAGCGCATCCGGGTACTGCCGCTGTTCATACAGGGCCGCGGCCTGGTGAGCGATCTGATCCCACGACTCTTCTTCGGCGGCGCAAACGAACGCGCCCGTCCCCCCGAACAGGAGGGCGCTCATGGCCACGCGCAAAGCGGCTGGAGGCTGGCGCGACATGCGATTGCGTGAAAGGCGGAATGTTAGCTGGGCGGCTCAGGTTCCGCGAGGACGGTCACGAGGTCGCGGTGGACTTTCACGACCCCGCGCTGGATGGGCATCGCTTGGTCGTCAACAACAATGAGGCCGGGCAGGAGGCGGCTGACCAGCGGCCGGTGGAACGACCCAATCTCAAATACGCCCGCTTCGCCCGGCACGATGACGCGCTTGGCTTGGCCGCTGAACAGGACAGCCTGCGGACTGAAGATCACCACTTCCAGCATGTCCGCGATGAGGCCGGTTACGGGGAGGCCTTGGAGGGGGGCCGGGGAGCCGCCGTCGGGCCAGGGGCCCCGGTTCCAGGTGTTGGTCGAGGAGCCCCCTGGCGGACCGGCGCGAAGGTAGCCTGGCGGACCAGCTGCACGTCCTGGGCGCTGGCCCGGCGCTGCCAGGTGAAGAAGAATTGCCCGCCCAGCAGCCCGATGAAAATCACGATCAGGAAGATGATCAGCCACGTTGTCGTCTTGGAGGGCGCGTCCGACTTCAGCGGTGATTCTTCCAGCATCTCCGGGACCGGCGGGCCGCCGGTGAACGTCAGCAGCTTCTCCAGTCGCGCTAAGTCGGCCTCGACCGACGCCAAGACCTGGAGGTGGCGGCGGTAGGCGCCGATGCGCGACTTGCGGCTGAGCGATTCGTCGTTCTGCGTTGTTTGGATGTCCGTGAGCTTCTTGAGGATCTCCGCGCCCAGCTGGGCCGCGGAGGCGTAAAACTCGGTGTTCTTGAGGCGGCCAAGGAGAAGGTTGGTATAGTTGGTGAATCGGTCCAGCTGCCCTTGCGGCACGAACCATTTATCCTTCAGCATCACTTTGAAGACGCGCGTCTCTTTGGGCTTCAGCTCGACGCTGTCCTTGAACACGTAATAGAGCTTGTGGTCGTCGTCGTATTCCAGCGTCAGCTCGCCATGATCCAGCACGTCGCCCGGCGCGATTTCCTGCGGGAGGTCCATCCGGACCGGGATGGTTTTGGTTTTGTCTTCGGACGGGTTCACGACGACCACGCTCAGGGTCACCGGCTCGCGCTCGGGCGCAGGCGCCTGCGCCTGGGCCCAGCCGGACGGCATGGCGGCCAGCAGCGCAATCCAGCCAACCACCGGCCAGCCGGCGCAGCGCTTACTCGATGACTTCGTGCACGACCGGATCATCCACGCCTCCTAGCTTGCGCTCCATGATGATTTGCATGACTTCGGTGGCCCCCTGGACCTCATCCGACTTCTTGCGGATGTCCTTCAGGGTCGAGTTTTCGGTCAGCGCCTTGCCGACGATCTGGGAGAAATCAAAGCCCATATTGTCCCCGGCCAGCGTCCGGATCTGCTCCGCCACCGTGTTGAGCGCGTTGCGCATCTCGTTCGTGGGACCCTGCTGGGCGTTCAGCACGGCCTTCTTCATTTCCGCCGGGACCTTGTCGACTTGCTTCGACATATGGGTGAGCATGTCCAGCATGGTGCCGCTGTCGCCGGCACCCATGATCGCCTGCAATCCCTGAACCGCGACCAGGGTATTCGTCGCAACGCTCTTGACGCCGGCCTGGCCGGCTACGAGGCCTTCCAGGCTGGTGAGCGTGGTGGACTCGACCGTAAAGGCGCCGACCGCCAGGTTGTTCACCGCCTGCCCCTTCTTCTCAGGATCCACTTCATACTCGAAGACCTTAGCCTCGACGAGCACGGTCACCACCTTGCCCGGGGTGTACGGCGGGGTGGCGATCTTATCGATGGTGTACTCATACATGTCCGGCCGGTCCGAGTTGGGCTCCATGAGCTGCTTATCGATCGTTTTCACGTCCTCGCCGGAGCTGTTGCGCGTGATCACCGTCAGGTACGGCTCAAGATTTTCGTCGGCCTGGTAGATGAGCTTCACATCCTTTTCGCCCAGCAGCACCGCGCTCGGGATCATGAGCCGGCCGGCGAACTGCTTGCTGGTCGCGGCGGAATGCTCCGCGGTGATCTGCAGCCCCTCGCTGGCGGTGCTGATGTCAAAGACGCCGGCGTCCACGCCCTTCTTCAGGTTACTCAACTGCGCCGTCGTTTGAACCTGCATGGTATCGATTTGGGCGGTGCTGCGCTGCTCAAATTGCGTCAGCTTCTGGTCCGCCTTCGATTCAAAGCTCACCAGGGTCGTGTTGATGGCGCTGGACTGCTCGTTCAGCTTGCCGGTGATCGTGGTGTTCTGCGCGTCCAATTTGGTATCGAGCGCAGCCTTCTGATCGTTCAGCTTGGTATTGAGCGTGTCCGACTGGTTGGTCAGCGCGGTGTTCAACGTGTTCGACTGCGTGGTCAGCGAATCCGCGATAAAGTTTTGCTGCTGTGTTAACTGCGTATTGATCTGCGAAGTCTGATTGTCCAGCTTCGTGCTCACCGCGCCGGTCACCGCGCTCTCCACTTGCGAGAGCGGCTTGTCGAGCTGCTGGGCCACCGTGTCCTTCACGCCCTGCAACGCGGTCTCCTGCGCGACGGTGAACGTCCGCGGCGTGGTAATCGTGGCGCCGGTCGTCAGCATCCCGACCTTCGTCACCACGTTATAGACCGTGCCGCCGTTCAAGCCGGTGGGCGGGGTCCACGTGAAGCCGTAGAACCCGTTCTCATCCGGCGGGTTGGTGTCGAGGAAGGTCTTGACCGGCGTGGAGTTGCCCGGGATGAAGAACTTGATCTCGCAGGAGCCGGCCCCGTTCACCGTGATCCCGTCGCGCCGCAGCGTCGAGGAAATGCTCACCGTGTCGGTGGAGGCGCTGTACGCGAGGTCGGTGATCGCCTCCCACACGTGCACGACCTTGGTTTCCATGAGCACCGTAACCGTCTGGTCCCGGTCGGCCACGAAGCTGGCCGACTGATCGCCGTACTTGCTCTGCGACCAGGTCGTCGTCCACGGCCCGGCGGCCAGGCCCTTCACCACCGGGGCGTTGAGCGCCGACTCCGCCCAGAGAAAGAGGTTGCCGTTGCTGGCCCCGCTGACGGTCAGGGTATCGATCATGGCATTGCTCAAGAGATCGCGGATCGCGAAGGTCACGTAGTAGTAGTCGAGGTTGAACACGTTCGAATCGGCCGTAACGCTGGTGTCGTTGGCGTCGGTCACGCGCAGCTTGGTGGTGGCGGAGACGTTATCCGGCACCAGCCAGTTGAAGGTGCTGAGTCCGGGCGCATTGGGGAGGTTGTTGGTGATGAATGACGTCGAGGTGAAATTGTCGTGGGAGTAGGTCAGGTTCACGTTCTTGATCGTCCCGCTGGTCATCCAGCTCACCAGGTGGTTCTCGTTCACGACCCAGCGCTCCCCGCCGGCCGGCGTCACGAAGGTGAAGCGGCCCTGGACCTTGAAGGGATTGTCCGAGAGATCCAGCACGGTCGAGTCGTTCGGGTCCTCGATCTTCAGGAACAGGTTGGTCTTCGGCATCCCGGTCGGCGCCAGAACATCCGGCACCGTCCAGGTGAAACTGCCGTCGTTGGCCACGATCCCGTCGTTGGCGGTGCCCTCTGATTCCGTCACCGGCTGCCATGGACCGCTTGACCCGGCGGTCGAGTAGCTGATCTTCGCCTGCGTGATCGAGCTGCCCGTGGGCGACCAGGTAATGGTCGCCGGATCACTGATGGTCAGCACTTCGCCGGCCGCGTTGGGGTACGTGATCGTGAACGACCCCTGGATCTTGAAGCTGGCGGCGGATTCATCCGTCACGGCGGCATCCGCGGTATTGATGACCCGCACGCGGACATTGGGCGAGGCTTTATCCGGCACCATCCATGCGTAGGCGGTATCCGCATTGGCGTTGTTCGCCAGGCCCGAGGCGATCGTGTAGGGGCTGGAGGAGCTATACGGGAAGCCAGGGTCGCCGGCACCCAGCGTTGAGTACGCCACCAAGTTGACGGACGCTACGGTCCCGTTCGTGTGCCACGTGATATTGCGCGGGAACCCGATCGGGAAGAGCTCCCCGCCATTCGGCGTCGTCAGATCAAAGTGCGCCTGGATCTTGAACGCCGCGTCCGAGATGTCGTAGGCGTCCACATCGGTCGTGCTGCGCACGCGCACCTTGACGGTGGTCGAGATCGCGTCGGGCACGGTCCAGTCATACGCCCCGTCATTGGGCGTGGTGGCGGCGATCGTCGTCGTGGTGGCGAAGTCATCCAGCGAGTAATCCAGGCGGACGTCGGTCACCGTGCCGTCCCAGTCCCAAGTCATGCCGTAGGTGCTGGCCGCTTCCATGACGATCCCTCCGTTGCTGGGCGTCAGCAGGTGGAAGAAGGCCTTGATCTTCGCGTTGGAGTTCGACTCGTCGAAGGCCTGGAGATCGGTCGTCGCGGTCACCCTGACCTTGAACTGGCTGGTGATCACGTCCGGCACCGGGTTCCACGTGAAGGACCGCTCCGCGTCCACCGCGCCCGTGTTCGGCGCGGTCGCCGAGATGACAAACGGGTAGGTGCTGCCGCCGTTGATCGAGTATTCAATCTTGACTAGCGGCACGTTGGCGCTGGAGCAGGTCCACCGGATGGCCTGGCTCGTCCCCACGGACCATTTGTCGGATGTGCTGTTGGGCGCCACCACCGTGAACTCCGGCACGACCTTGAAGGCGTCGGAATCATCGAACACGGTCTCATCGGAGGGATAGGCCACGCGCACGGTCACCGTATCGGACAGGTCATCCGGCACATTCCAGAGGTAGCTGCCGGTGTTCGACAGCCCCAGGGAGATCGGGATGCCGGCCCCGGCGAAGTTGTCCTTCGAGTAGTACAGGTTCACCGTGGGATTCTGGCCCAACCGGGTCCAAGTGAGGGTGAACGGCCGGCTGGCCGGCAGCCGCTGATCCAACGTCGGCGTCGTGAGGGTGAACGACGGCACGATCTTGAACTGCGGCGAGAGGCTGCTCACGGAGGAGTCCGCTACATCGGAAATCCGCACGGTGACCGTGTTGGACACGATGCCGGCCACGTTCGGGACGGTCCACGGATAGCCGGTGTCGCCGTTGCCGCCCGGATAGCTGTCGACGATGGGGTTGTAGGTTGCGCCATCGGTCGAGTAGGTCAAGCGGACATTCGAGACAGACCCGGTGCGCTGCCATTTGATGTCGCGGGCGGTGCCAACGCCCCACTTGTCCGTGGCCTGCGGGCTGGTCAGGGTCAGCGCGCCGACGATCTTGAACTGGCCGTTCGAAACCGCGCTCACGGCATAGGGATCGGTCAGCGGCAGCGTGGAGACGCGCACCTTCATGTTGGCCACCGCCTGGATGTCATCCGGGATCGGCTGCCAGAGGTAGCTGCCGGCATTCGACACCGAGGCGGCCACCACGTCATTGAAGGTCGCCCCGCCGTTCTTGGAGTACTCGACCTTGACATTCGTGACGTTGCTGCCTTTCTTGTTCCATGTGATGGTCTGGCTTGAGTTGACCACGTAGGCCTCGCCGCCCGCCGGGCCGGTCACCTGGAGGAGCGGCTTGATCAGGAACGCGTTGGCCGACTCGTCATTGACCGTCGCGTCATCCGCATCGGAGATGCGCACCTTCGCGCCGGCGGTGGCGATGGTCGTATTGGGCGCATCCAGCAGCAGCCCGTAGGGGCCGGCCTGCGGTGCCGTCGTCGTGATCGTGGACCAGGCGGCGCCGTCGTAGTATTCGACCTTCACCGGGCCGATGTCGCCGGCCACGTTCCAGGTGATGCTGAGCGTGTCCCCAAGGGTGAGCGCGATCCCGGCGGCGTCAGGGTACGTCAGCGTCAGCTTGCCCTTCACCGTGAAGGCGGCTGATTCCACCGGCGCGACTAGGTTGACGCCGTTGATCTTCACTTTGACATTCGCCGAAACGATCTGGTCGGAGGGCAGGGTCCAGTCGAAGGTGTTGCCGCTGGGGTTGACTGACGCGATGCCGGTCGCGATCGTCTGGGACGGCCCGCCGTTGACCGAGTAGAACAGGTCCACGTTGCCGATCGTGCCATTGCGGTCCCACCGGATTTGGTGCGACTGCCCGGCGTACCAGATCGCGCCGGAGGCCGGCGCGGTCAGGGTGGCGGTGCCCTTCACCGCGAACGTGCCGTCCGACGTGTCAGACACCAATGGGTTCGTCGCATCCTCGACCTTGACCTTCAGGCTCGTGCCGATCGCATCCGGCACGCTCCAGTTGCAGCTAAAGGTTCCGCCGGCCACGCCAACCACCGAACAGCCCTCGACCGGGGTGGTGAAGGTTAGGCCGTCCGTCGAGTAGTACAGCTTGACGCTGGTGATCGGACCGAACACGGTCCCGGTGACCGTGTACGGCACGCCGACTGTGAGGGTTTCGCCGCCGTTCGGGGTTGAGAGCTGGACGCGGCCCTTGATGATGAAGTTGGCGTCGGAGAAGTCCAGTACCGTGGCATCGTTGGCGTCGACCACCCGGACCCGCGCCTGCGTGGTTGTAATCCCGGGGATATCCGCCACCTTCCAATTGAACGTGTAGGCGGGGCCGGCCCCGGTCACATCGAGGTTCTGCGTGTCGCGCGGCGGGCTCTCCCCATCGGTGAGCGCGGCGTACGTCGTCCCGCCATCGGTGGACAGCTGCAGCTTGACCGCGCTGATCGCGCCCTTCTTGGTCCAGGTGATGGCGTTGTAAGTCGCGACCTCCCAGGATTCCGTCCCGGTGTTCGGAGCGGTCAGGCTGAGGTCACCCCGGATCTTGAAGGCGGAGCTTTCCATGGCGCTATCGAAGTCCAGCGTGTCGGAGATGCGGACTTTCGCTGATGAGGAGAGCCCTGTCGGCAGCGTCCAGCTTGCCAGGCCGGAGTTCAGGGTCGACGTCGTGATCGTTTGCCATGTCGAGCCATTCAAGCTGTACTCGAGCTTGACATTCGTCGGCGCGCCGGTCGTAGGCGTGGTCCATTCGATATCGCGGCTGCTCTCGGCCACCCACACCTCTCCGATCAGAGGATGCAGGATGGTGAAGTTGGCCAGGAACGAACTGTTGGCCATAGCCACATCGCAGACGTTCGTGTTGGCCGCGTCGCAGGCGCGGATGCGCACGGTGTCCTTGGCAATCGGCGCGTTCGCTGGGATGTTCCAGGCGTAGGTCTTGTTGGAGCCTGACCCGGATGGCGTGGACGCGACGATCGGCGACCAAGGGCCGCCGCTGCCTGTCGTCGAGTACTCCAGGCGGACATTGACCACCGAGCCGGTCGCGTTCCACTTGATCTCGTTGGCGGTCGTATTGATTCGCCACTTGATGCCGGCGGCATCATTCGGCACAACCATCTCCAAGCCGCCGACGATCTGGAACAGGCCGGTGGAGAGTGCGGTGACCGCGTAGGGATCAGTCGCCGGCAGCGTGGAGAGTTTGATCTTCATGTCCTTGACGGTGCGGATGTCATCCGGGATCGTCCAGACCTCGGTGCCGTCGTTGGGGGTGGAGGCGAAGATCACGTCGTCATACGAGGTGCCGCTGTTCTTCGAGTAGCGGATCTCGACATTCGACACATTGGAACCCTTGACGTTCCAGGTCACCGGATGAGCCGAGTTGACGACCCACTCCTCTGCCCCCGCCGGGCTGGTCACCTGGAGGAAGGGCTTGACCAGGAAGGCGTTGGCCGAGGTGTCGGTGACCGTCGCGTCATCCGCGTCCGCGAGGCGGACCTTGGCCCCGGCGGTGGCGATGGTCGTGTTGGGCGCATCGAGGAGGAGGTTGTAGGGGCCGTTCTGGGGCGCGGTGGTGGTCAGCGTCGCCCAGCCGGTCCCATCGAAGTACTCGACCTTGACCGGCCCGATGTCGCCGGCGGCGGTCCAGGTCACCGCGAGGGTGTCCCCGAGGGTCCGCTCAATGCCGGCCGCATCCGGGTACTGGAGGGTGAGCACCCCCTTGACCGTGAAGGCCGGGGAGATGGCCGGCACGGTGAGGTTCGCCCCGTCGACCTTGAGCTTGACGTTGGCCGAGACGATCGCGTCGGTCGGCAGGGTCCAGGCGTAGATGTTGCCGGTGGCCAGCGGCGAGGGCACGCCGCTGGCGATGGTCTGGTAGGCGCCGTCGTTGACGCTGTAGGCCAGGTCGACGTTGCCAATCGAGCCGCTGCGGTCCCAGACGAGGTTCTGGACGCTGCCCGCGTACCAGATGTTGCCGGAGACCGGGGCGGTGATCGTCGCCCCGCCCTTGATGGCGAAGACGCTGTCGGACTCATCGAAGACCAGGCTGTTGGCCGCGTCCGCGACCTTGATCTTGGCGGTCGTGCCCAGCTGGTCGGGGACGTTCCAGTTGCAGCTGAAGGCCCCCAGGCTGGTGGCGACCGCGTCACAGTTGCCGCTGGGCAGCTGGGCGTAGGTCAGCCCCCCGTTGAGCGAGAGGTAGAGGTTCACACTCGTGATGGGGCCGAAGACCGTCCCGGTGAGCGCGTAGGGCACGCCGACGGTCAGCGTCCCGCCGCCGTTGGGCGTGGCCAGCTGGACGCGGCCTTTGAGCGTGAAGGCGGCATCCGAGGCGTCCAGCACGGTGGCGTCGTTGGCGTCGATGACCCGCAGCTTGGCGGTGGTCGTGAGGATCCCGGCCACATCCGGCACCTTCCAGGTGAAGGTGTACGTGGGCCCGGATCCGGTCACATCGAGGTTCTGGGTGTTGGCCCCGTCGCCGTCGACCAGGGCGGCCCAGGTGCTCCCGCCATCGGTGGACAGCTGCAGCTTGACCGCGCTGATGGCGCCCTTCTTGGTCCAGGTCACCGCATGGGTCGTGCCCACCTCCCAGGACTCGGTCCCGGTGGTGGGCGCGGTCAGGGTGAGGTCGCCGCGGATCTTGAAGGGCGTGCCGGCCAGGATGCTGTCCGCATCCGCCGGGTCGCTGATCCGCCCGAGGGCGGCGTTCGAGAGCCCGGTCCCCAGGGTGACGTTCTGCGTGCCGGTGTTGGCGACGATCCCGTCATTGGCGGTGCCGTACGTTTCCTGGATCGGCAGCCAGGTGCTGCCATCGAGGCTGGACTCGAGCTTGACCGTGGCCGGCACGCCGGCCTGCGGGGTGCTCCACTCCACCGTGTGGGTGTTCTCGGCCACCCAGACATCCCCGTTCATCGGGTGGGCCACGGTGAAGTTCGCCAAGAGCGAGCTGGCGGCGGTGGCCACATCGCAGACGTTCGTGTTGGCCGCGTCGCACACCCGGAAGCGGACCGTGTCTTTCGCGAGCGGCGCGCTGGCCGGGATGTTCCAGGCGTAGGTCTTGCCGGTCCCCGCCCCCGAGGGGGTGGAGGCCACGAGCGTCGCCCAGGCGCTGCCGCTATCCGTCGAGTACTCCAGCCGGACGTTCGCGATGGAGCCGGTCGCGTTCCACTTGATCTCGTTGGCGGTCGTGCTGATCCGCCACTTGATGCCGGTCGTATCGTTGGGGATGTTCATCTCCAGGCCGCCGATGAGCTGGAACAGGCCGGTGGAGACCGCACTCACCGCATAGGGATCGGTCAGCGGCAGGGTCCGCAAGCGCACCTTCATGGTCTTGGTCGCCTGGATGTCATCCGGGATCGTCCAGGCCTGGGTGCCGTCGTTGGGGGTGGAGGCGAAGATCACATCCGAGTAGGTCGCCCCGCTGTCCTTCGAGTAGGCCACCTCCACGTTGGAGACGTTGGACCCGATGGCCGTCCACGTGATCGCGTGGCTGGCGCTCACCATCCAGGCTTCGTTGCCGGCCGGGCTGGTCACCTGGAGGAAGGGCTTGACCAGGAAGGCGTTGGCCGAGGTGTCGGTGACGGTCGCGTCATCCGCGTCCGCGAGGCGGACCTTGGCCCCGGC
>JAHFGU010000053.1 GCA_023247285.1 Candidatus Omnitrophota bacterium | reverse complement strand
GACGGTCTACCACGGCCCCTACGAGTACAGCGTGCCCGGCCGCGCGCAGGACTGGCTGCCGCAGCACGTGAAAGCTTGAACCGCCGCCCTTCACAGGGTTCGCGCAGATGCACGAGCACATGCCGTCCCGCCGGCTTCATCGCTTCGCCGTCCTGACCGCGTGCGCCACCTTCGCGCTGCTCATCGCGGGCAGCCTGGTGACCTCGACCGATTCCGGGCTCGCGGTGCCGGACTGGCCGCTCTCGTACGGCACGTGGTTTCCGCCGATGGTGGGCGGCATCGTGTTTGAGCACGGCCATCGGATGATCGCCGGCGTCGTCGGCCTGATGATTCTTGCGCTCGCGATCTGGCTGGCGCGCGCGGAATCGCGCCGCCCGTTCGACTCCGCTCAGGGCGGCGTCCCGAGCAGGGTCGACCCTTCGGCGGCGCTCAGGGTCGATCCTGAGCGGAGTCGAAGGATCGAGGGACGCCGGTGGGTGCGGCGGCTGGGCTACGCAGCGCTCGGCGCCGTCGCCACTCAGGCGCTGCTCGGCGGGCTCACGGTGCTGCTGTTGCTGCCGCCGGCGGTGTCGATCGCACACGCGTGCCTGGGCCAATCGGTCTTCTGCCTCGTGGTCTTGATCGCTTGGGGAACGCGTCCAGGCGCGGCGGCGGACGAGGGCATGGCCGCAGCACTACCGAGCGCGCGCCTTCAGCGCGCGAGCCTCGCCGCAGCCGGCTTGGCCGGGCTGCAGCTGGCGTTGGGTGCGGTGATCCGGCATACCGGGTATCTGGTGGCCTGGCACATCCTGACCGCGGCAGCGCTCCTCGTTGCGGTGACGCTGGCCGCACAGGCAGCGCGCGCGGAGCGGATCAGCGTCAGGCACGCTGTCCGGTTGGCGCTGCTGCTCGCGCTGCAGCTCTGTTTCGGGCTGGCGGTGTTGGGCCACCGTCATGCGATTCTCCTGCGGACCCTGCACGTGGGCACCGGTGCGCTCGTGCTGGCACAGGCTGTGCTCTTGGCCTGCACGACGCGAAGGCTCGCCGCAGCGCCGCAGGGAGGCGGGTTCGCCGACTACCTCGAGCTGACGAAACCTCGGCTAAGCGGGCTCGTGTTGGTGACGACCTCGGTCGGCTACTGGCTGGGCGCGCAGGGCCCCGCATCGCTGGGCCGCATGGCGCTGGTCCTGCTGGGCACGGCCCTCACCGCCGCGGGGGCGAACGCGCTCAATCAATGGATGGAGCAGGAGGCGGATGCGCGGATGCGGCGGACGCAGCACCGGCCGCTGCCCGCCGGCCGGCTGCGGCCTGAGGCTGCGCGCCGGTTCGGGGCGGCCCTCATCGGCCTTGGCATCGCGCTGCTGGCGATCCGGGTGAATTGGCTCAGCGCGTGCCTGGCGGCGCTGAGCGCCTCCAGCTATCTCTTCCTCTATACGCCGCTCAAGCGCATGACACCGCTGTGCACGCTGGCCGGTGCTGTGCCGGGCGCCCTGCCGCCGGTCATCGGCTGGGCCGCGGCGCGCAACACCTTAGGGACGCCGGCCGCGGCACTCTTCGCGCTGCTCTTCGTCTGGCAGCTGCCGCATTTTCTGGCGCTCGCGGAGCTCTTCCGCGACGACTATGCGCGGGCCGGGTTCCGGATGCTCAGCCTCGAAGGGGCCGGTGGGCGGCTCGCCGCCCGACAGCTCGCACTCTCCGGCCTGGCCCTCGTGCCGATCAGCCTCTTTCCGACGCTGCTGGAGCTCTCCGGCGCGCGCTATTTCTACGGGGCGCTCATGCTGAGCGCGGTGTTCCTCGCGCTGAGCGCGCGCGCGGCCTGGGTGCGCTCGCGGCCGGCGATGCGCGCGACGTTTTCCGCGTCGATCGTGTACCTCTCGTGCCTGCTCGTGCTGCTGGCTGTCGACAAGCGGGCGGGCTGATGCGGCTGCCATGGACAGGCCTGCTCATCGTCGCGGCGCTGGCCGCCGTCTGCTATGCGGCCGGAAGCCCGGCACGACCGGCGGCGCTGCCGGTGATGGGTGTCGTGCCGGCGTTCTCCCTGACATCGCACGCGGGCCTGCCGCTGACGCGCGATGATCTTCGCGGCACCCCCTGGATCGCAGAGTTCGTCTTTACCCGCTGCGCCGGCCAGTGTCCGCTGATGGCCGAACAGACGGTCGCGTTGCGCCAAGCGCTCGCCGGGCTGCCGGTGCGGTTTGTCTCGTTCACCGTCGATGCGGCGCACGACACCCCCGAGGTGCTGGCCGCGTATGCCCGCCGCTACGATGCGCAGCCAGGGAAATGGGATTTCGTGACCGGCGACCCCGCGGCCATTCAGCGCCTGGCCACGGAGGGCTTTGCGTTGGCGGCGGCCGATGGCGGGACGCCGGAAGAGCCGATCACGCACAGCGTGCGGCTCGCGTTGGTGGATCGGCAGGGCCGCATCCGCGGCTCCTACGACGCCACCGACCCGCATGCGATGGCGCGACTGCGCGCCGACGCGCGACGGATCGCGCAGGGGCCATGAGCGGGGATGATCCCGCCATCTGCCGCTGTCCCGCCAACAGGCGGGACAGCCAGCGATCACCGAGCTTCGTGGCGCCGCTGGCCAGGCGGCGCTCAAGCGAGTACCGCGTTCGCCGCCCCCGGCAGGTGGCGGGATGACCCATCCGGCGCTCAACGCGATGCTCAACGCCGCCAGCGCCGCACTGCTGATTGCCGGGTTCTGCTGCATCCGCGCCAAGCGGCGCAGCGCGCACGCCGCCCTCATGCTCGCAGCCTGCGCGACGTCGCTGGCATTTCTCATTTCGTACCTGCTGTATCATGCGCGCGCAGGATCGGTGCGCTTCACCGGCGCCGGATGGACGCGGCCGGCGTATTTCACCATTCTGCTCTCGCACACGGCGCTGGCGGTCGTGATCCTGCCGCTGGTTCTGCGGACCGTGTTCCTCGCCTGGCGCCGGCGATTCGAGGCGCATCGCCGCCTCGCCACGCGGACCCTGCCCCTCTGGTTGTACGTGTCGGTCACCGGGGTCGCGGTCTACTGGATGCTCTACCACGGATGAGCAGGCCGTGGCTGCGATGGGGGCTCGCGGCGCTGGCGGCTGGGCTGGCTGTGCCGGCGGCGGCCTGGGCGTGCCCGGGATGCAAGGAAGCGCTGTTTGACCCGGGCCAGCTGGCGCAGCGGCTCTCGACGGCCAAGGGCTACGCGTGGAGCGTCACGCTGCTGCTGGCGACCCCGGCGGCGCTCATCGGGGGTGTTGCGACGCTGATCATCCGCGCCCAGCGGCGCCCGCGGTAGTGGTCAGGTCCGAACCCTCATCCCGCTTGACAAGCTAGCCTTCGCTCAGCATACTGAGTACGCCATGCCTAAGCGGTCAAGCAACGATGTTGACCTGAACCAGCTAGCCGCCTTCCTTGTCAACCGCGCCACCAACCACATCAATAAGCGGAAGAAGAACCCTGCGGCCGTAGCGCTTGGACGACTCGGAGGACTGAAGGGCGGTAGAGCTAGGGCAAACAAGCTCCATTCATCAGAACGGAGTCGAATTGCACGGAAGGCGGCAACGTCCAGATGGCGACGGATGAAGAAGGGGACTTGATGGGCAGCTTTCAAACTGGTATCATTCCTGTCCCCTCTTTGCCACTTGTGGTACACTTGAGCTGAAAGTGGACCGTCGTGGCACACGCATATGTGATCCAGACGGTCGACCCTGCGAACATCCTGGGTCCAAAGGTCGAAGTTCGCATCGAGGAGGCGTTGGTTAACCGCCTCTATAAGTACAAGCCGACGAAGTTCATGAACCTGTTCACTGTGCATCAGGTTCTGAGCAACCCGAAGCGGATTTTTATAGGAGTGCGTCGGGCGTTTACGCAAGACGGCTGGTGCTACGTCGGAAAGCCAGCTACTTGGTACGTAAGGGAAGAAGTGCGGGTTCCATTCCCTCGCGATCTGGTGTTTGCGGTCTATGTCGATAGTGACCGTGTTGTGTACGATTTCATCGCGGAGGACGCCGACCGTAAAGACCCTCTGAATCCGGTCGACTGGGAAAACCGCTTTGGCGGTGTCATACATGTCTGACGAAGCACAATTTTTCAACGATATTGAACAGCTGATCGAGCCAGGTGCACAACGCGGCTCGCACAGGGACCGTATTGAGTTCTGGTACAATGCCAAAGGCGACTACATAGAGTTTCAGACGGTGGACGAAGCTGTTGTAGCAGACCGCATTGACGATTATCTCACCATTTACCGATCTCTAGAGAAGCGCGAAGCCATCGGATTCAAGATCAAGGGTGTTAAGGCTCTCATGAATATCGCTGGTGGAGAAGCCGTAGAAGTTACTGCCTCCCACGAAGGAAAAGCGGTCATCTCCGTTCGAGTTCTGCTCTTGAAGGCGCTTACTGCAGATGCTGCGACTTTTCGGAGAACGCGCGGGTATGCCGACGCTATCCCTACGCTTGCGAAAGTCGAAGATGACCATGTAGCCATCACTCGGTAATCAGGCAAACGCCTGGCCGACTCCTAAGGAAGGGGTCGGTATTTTTATTTCCTTAACAATGCTTGACAGCTCAAGCATAATAGAGGCCATGAACAGACTCGACCGCACGCGACAAGCTCAGGTGATTAGAAGCCATCCCTAAACCTATTACGAGATGATACAATCACGCCATGAGTCGTCCCGGAGAAAGGGATTGGAGTCATGGCGTGGCGCCATGTCACGGATGGGCAATGGGTTAGGATCGCAGCCGTTCTCCCGTCGCCGACGTCCAAGCCGAAGGGCGGACGGCCGCCCCTGGCGGATCGGCAATGCTTCGAGGGACTCCTGTGGGTGCTCTGGACCGGCGCCCCCTGGAGCGAACTGCCCCGGCGGGACGGGGCCAAGAGCGCCGTCCACCGACGCTTGAGCCAGTGGGCGCGGGAGGGGACGCTGCTCACCCTGTGGCGCGCGTTCGTGACCGAGCTGGCCGACCGCGACAAGATTCGCTGGGACGAATGCTTCATCGATGGGACGTTCGTCGTGGCGAAAAAAGGGGGGCCTTGGTCGGACCCACCAAGCGCGGCAAGGGAACGAAGCTCATGGTACTGGCCGATGGCCAGGGTACTCCGCTCGGAGTTCACGTGGAGGCGGCGTCCCCGGCGGAGGTGACGCTGCTGGCGCCGACGGTGGAGAGTCTCCCGGAGGCCTGCGGCCAGCCGGAACGGCTGATCGCCGACCGCGGCTACGACAGCAACCGGGCGCGCGCCTGGCTGGCGGCGCGTGGCATTGAACCGATCATCCCAGCGCGGTCGAACAATACGGTGGCGACCCATCAGGATGGCCGGACGCTTCGCCGCTACAAGCGCCGCTGGCTCATCGAGCGCAGCATCGCCTGGTTGCAGAACTTCCGGCGGCTCGTGGTCCGCTACGAGTACCTGGCCGTCAACTTTATCGCGTTGGTGCATCTGGCCTGTGCCGTGATCACGCTCAAACGGGTGTAGGGATGGCTTCTAGCTTCGCAATACGCTCGCATCCAACTTGAAACTCCCACAGGCAATATTCGAGCAACGGTCGAAGCGTGGTATCGGAGGCAAGCCGGTTCAGAACGTCAGGCGGGGCGTCGGCTGATACGTGCCATTCAATCCGCCGACCCGCATAGTCCAAAGCAAGCCCGAGGAACCCTAATTGCTTGTAGTCGTCAGCTAGGTCTTCTCGATTGGGAATATGAGGTGTTTTCCCGCTACCCCAAGACTGAAACTGCCCAACACACGGTGAGTTAGGTGCTTCTGACATTTATCCTCCAAACTTGACCAGTACCGCGCCCGCCGATGCATTGACAGCCCCGCGCTTTCGCGCTAGACTCAGCGACGATACGGCGTATGCCAACGACGGAGGAGTGATGAGCAAGGTGGCGTGGTTCACGGCAGCGGGGCTGCTGGTCTGTGCGCACCCGGCCTGGGCGGCCCGGACGCAGGTGCATGAAGCGGCGGAATCCCAAGAGTACGGGAGGAAATTCGGCGGCATGATCGGTCGCGGCGCGCTGAACGTTGTGACCAGCCCGGTGGATCTGATCGTCGACGTGGTGAACGACACCAAATCCGGTCCGCCGCTGGTGGGCACGCTGACCGGCCTCGGCAAGGGCCTGGGGTGCGGCGTGCTGCGCCTGGGATCCGGGGCGGTCGACCTGGTGACCTTCTGGGTGCCGGGGTTCAACGGCATCCCGGTGTCCGACTCCTATGAGAATTGTTTTGCCAGCGTCGGCGGCTCCACCGCGAAACTGGAAGAGCCGATCGCCGCCAGCCAACCCGTGGCGACGTGGGAGGTCCCGACGACCGAGCCGGGTGCTGCCCAACCGCCGGCTCAAGCCGCGGAGAGTCAGCCGATTCCGGCGCGGCCGAAACGCTCCTCGACGTGGAAGAAGTAACCTAACGCCGCGGGCTTCGCGCCCGCGCTCGCCGCATGGGCGAGACGTATCTTACCAAGGCCGGCCTGGACAAACTCCAAGCTGAGCGCAAGTCCCTCCTCAAGCAGAAACACGCGCTGACCGAAGAGGTCAGCAAGGCCGCCGCCATGGGCGACCTGCGCGAGAACGCCGAGTACCACGCGGCGCGCGAGCGGCTGCAGCATGTTGCGCAGCGCTTGATGGAGCTCGAGACCAAGCTCGCGCATGTCCGGATCATCGACGGCCTCGAGGTGAAGGCGGGCGAAGCGCGCGTGGGCGTCACGGTCACGCTGCAGGACCAGCAGACGAAGGACATCGTCGCCTACCTGCTGGTCGGGCCGGATGAGGCCGACCCGCCCAACGGCAAGCTCTCGATCGCCTCGCCGCTGGGCAAGAGCCTGCTGGGGAAGAAAGCCGGCGAGGCCTTCACGCTGGATCTGCCCAAGGCCCGCATCCCGTATAAAATCCTCAAGGTGGAGCGCGGATGATCCCGCCCCTCGCGCAGCGCACGTGCAAGCCCTGCGAAGGCGGGGCCGAGCCGCTGCCGGAGAGCGCGGCGCGGGCGCTGCTGCGCGACGTGAGCGGCTGGGAGCTCGTCGACGGCCGCGCCATCCGGAAGACGGTGACGTGCGCGAATTTCTTGGACGCGGTCGCCCTCATCCAGCGCATCGCGCCGGTCGCCGAGGCGGAAGACCACCACCCGGACCTGCACCTGACCCGCTACAAGCGCGTGACGATCGAGCTCTCGACGCATGCGGTCGGCGGCTTGACCGAAAACGACTTCATTCTCGCCGCCAAGATCGACGCCCTGCTGCGCCCATAGCGGCGCACGGCCGCTCACACGGGGGACTCCGATGGCCCTGACCCCATCCACGATGCTTGGGCTCGGCACGCAGGCGCCCGACTTCCGGCTGCCGGACGTGATCAGCGGAAACGCCGTCTCCCTCGACACGTTCGCCGGCACGCAGGGGCTGCTCGTCATGTTCATCTGCCGGCACTGCCCGTATGTCCAGCACATCAAGGAGGAGCTCGCGCGGCTGGGCCGGGATTACGCGAAGCAGGCGATCGGGATTGTGGCGATCAGCGCGAACGACGCCGGCAAGTATCCTGATGACGCGCCCGACCGCCTGAAGGCCATGGCGCAAGAGCTGGGTTTCGCGTTCCCGTTCTGTTACGACGAACGCCAAGACGCTGCGAAGGCCTATGCAGCCGCCTGCACGCCGGATTTTTTTCTGTTCGACCGGGATCGCGCGCTCGTCTATCGCGGGCAGCTCGACGACAGCCGCCCGGACAACGGCAAGCCGGTGACGGGGAAGGACCTGCGTGCGGCGATCGACGCGGTGCTCGGTGGAACGCCGGTCAGCAGGGAGCAGCGTCCGAGCATTGGCTGCAACATCAAGTGGAAGCCGGGGAACGAGCCGGCGTACTTTAAGTGAGTAAAAAAGCCAGAGAAAAAGGTGCCAGGCACTTCGCCTCGCTGATCAGCCGACGGTTGCGAAGTGCCCGGCACTTTTAGAGGCGCAGCACGAGGCACTTGGCCGCGCCGCCGGCCTTGAGGAATTCGGACAGGTCCACCGGAACGGGCCGCCAGCCCCGGCGGTTGAGCTGCGTCCGCAGCGACGAGGAAAATCCCGCCTGGAGCACGATCGCGCGCCCCGCCACGACCGCATTGCACGCGAACCGGATCGCGTCCGCCTCGCTGACCGCGATGAGATCCTCCACAAGCCCCTCCAGTACGCGCCGCCCGTAGCGGTCGAAGGCGCGCGGGTACCAGAGCGCGCTGCGGCGGTCGAGCGGGCAGAAGCACGTGTCGAGATGGTAAAAGCGCCGGTCGGCCAGCTCGATGGGCAGCACCCGCGCCTGCAGCAGCCGCGCGAGCTCCTCATGCGCCGGCGCGTCTGACCGGAACCGGAACCCGAAGACCAGCGTCCGGTCCTGCCACAGCGCGTCGCCTTCCCCCTCGAAATCGTACCGGCCGGCCAGCCGCAGCACCCGGTAGCCGCGCTGCGCGAAATACCGCTCGATGACCGGCTCTTCCCGCTGGCGTTCCGGGTAGCGGAAGTTGCTGCGGATGAGCGTGCGGCCGCTGACAAGGCCGGCGTTGGCGGTGAACACCAAATCCGGGACGCCGGCGCGCGGCGGCAGCAGGCGCACGCGGGCGCCGAGCTCGGCGGTGAGCAGGCGATGGAGGGCTGCCCATTGCGCGAGGGCGCGCGCAGGGTTGGCCTGGCGCTTGAGGCTCATCCACGGGTTGATCTCGTAGGCGATGGCGTAGTGCGTCGGCCGGCACATCAGGAACGCCGGCGCGCGGGCGGCGGCACGGGGCATTCTGTCAGGCGCTCTAAACGCGCAGGGCGCGGGTGAGCTCGCGAAGGAAGGCTTCGGTATCCGACACGATGCCGATGCCCTGGAAGGTGCCGCGGTCGGAGAGCTTCGTGACCACGGCCGGGTTGATGTCCACGCAGACGGTCTTCACCGTGGCCGGCAGGATGTTGCCGGTGGCGATGGCGTGGAGCGTCGAGGCGATCATGAGGGCCAGGCCCACGCCGGGCAGCTGCCGGCGCATCGCGTCCTGCGCCTCCAGCACGTCGGTGATCACGTCCGGCAGCGGCCCGTCGTCGCGGATCGAGCCGGTGAGGACACACGGGATGCCGGCGCTGACGCACGCGTGCATGACCCCGCGGCGCAGGATCCCGCGCCGCACGG
>JAHFGU010000163.1:1865-3867 GCA_023247285.1 Candidatus Omnitrophota bacterium | reverse complement strand
ACGCTGAAGAACCATCAAGGCGTCGAGCTCACCGGGACGGCGGACGGCAACCTGCTGGTCTCGAATCTGTTTGGCGTGACGTCCACGACCTTCACGATCCGCGCCGAAGGCCGGGTCGCGCAGCCGCCGGTGACCGCGCGCGTCTCCGCGGTCGTGCGGCGCGAGGGCTGCGGGGACGGCGTGGCCGCGCCCTGCATCGTCGCGTGGCGGGAGGGATGATCCCACGCCCTGGCTGGGTCCCGCCCACCGGCGGGACCGGGTCGCTCACCCGGATTGACGCCAGGCTCCGCGACCCCGGGCCGGTGCGGGGCGCAGGCGACACGATGGCCGCACCGGCCCACACCCAGGGCGTGGGATGAGCACCCGGCTCGTCGTGGAGTGGACCCGCGCCTCGTTGCGCATGGCGGTGGCGGCCGGCGGAGAAGGCCGGTGCCGGCTGCAGGCCATCCACGCCCAGCCGCTCGGGTCGGGAGAGGTCGGGGCGGCGCTCCGCCGGTTTCTCAGCTCGGTCAAGCTGAGCCCGGATCAGGTGGTGAGTGTGGTGCCGCGCGAGATCGTCATCACCCGCGTGGTCCGGTTTCCAGCGACCGATCCGGCCGAGCTCTCGAAGATGATCGAGCTCTATGCGAAAGCGCAGCTGCCCTATCCCCGCGAGCACACGGTCATGGATTTCCAGACCATCGCGCAAGCCGACGGGTTCAGCACCGTGGCCCTGGTCGCCTGCCAGCGCGAGACGATCGACCGGCATCTGGCCGTGCTGCAGGAGGCCGGGGTGGCGGCCGGGATCGTCACGGTCAGCGCCTGGGGCGTGTGGGGATGGCATGTGGCGCGTCGCGGCGGAGGGCTGGCGCAGGGGGCGGAGGCGGAACCAGTCTTGGTCGTGAATGTCGATGATGTGCGCACAGACCTTGTCCTGATCGAAGCGCAGCGCTTGCTCTCCAGCCGCAGCGTCGGTCAGGGCGCGCTGGATTGGCCCAGCGGCACTGACGTGGCCGAGGTGCTCGCCGGGGAAGTGGAGCGCACCCGTGCCGCGCTGCGCAAAGAGCTGCCGGCTGCCGAAGCCCGCGCCATTCTGCTCACCGGATTGGGCGATCTGGGCCGCTGGCGCGACCAGCTCGCGCAGCGCCTGGGGCTGCCGGTCACGGTGATGGACGGCGCGCAGCCGCTGGGCCGAGGACCGCTTGCGTTGGCCGCGCCCGTCTCCCCGGTGGTTGTCGGAGGGCTGGCGTGCGCCGACGAGCAGCAGCTGCTCAATCTCAGTCCGGTGGAGGCGCGGCAGCAGCTGCGCCATCGCCGGCAGGTGCGCGTGGTCGCGCGGTTAAGCGGCCTGGCGGCGGCGGCGTTCGTGCTGGCCGGGGCGTGGCTCGGCGTGCATGTGGCGCGCGAAGCGCGGCTGGCCGATCAGCTGGCCGAGGCGCTTGCGCAGGCCGAGCCGGAAGCGAAGCGCATCCAGGAGCAGCACCGGTCGGTCGAATTCATCGAGGCGGTGCTGGCGGAGCGCGGCCGCCTCCTTGAGCTGCTCGCCGGCGTCTTCCAGCGCACGCCGGGCGCTATCGCGTTGGATGGCGTGGCGCTGGAACGCGCGCGCCACGAGCTGGTCATCCGGGGCGCTGCGGATTCGACGCAAACCGTGCTCGGCTATATCGCGGCGTTGAAGGCGCTGCCCGGGGTCGCCGGCGTGGAGCTGCGCTATACGACGCAGCGCTCCAGCGCTGCCGAGGAGCGCACCGCATTCGAGCTCGTCATGCGCCAGGCCGCGGCCGGCGAGACCGCCTCATGATCGGGCGGCTTGAACGGCTTCTCAAGCGGCCGCGCGAGCGCCGCCTGGCGCTGCTGGCCGCCGTCGTCATCGGTTGTTGGACAGCGCTCACCCTGGTGGTGCAGCCCCTGTGGAACCTCGGGGGCACGATCGCTGCGCGCGTGCGCGCGCAGCGGCAAAAGCTCGACGCGGTCGCCCGAGTGCTTGCGCAGAGCCAGACGGTCACCGAGCGCGCACGTCAGT
>JAHFGU010000163.1:0-1855 GCA_023247285.1 Candidatus Omnitrophota bacterium | reverse complement strand
ATGCCTCGCTGCTCATGCCGGAAGCGGCAAGCGGCGGCGCTCCGGCCGCGCTCCTCGGCGAGCTCGAATCACTCTCCCGAACTTCGAGCGTGGCGCTCAATCTGAAGCCGCGCCCTGCCGTGCGCGAGGGACGGATGAGCCGAATGGAAGTGGAGCTGGATCTGGAAGGCTCGCAGTCCGGGCTCTTGAACTTCCTCGACGCGCTCCTGCGCATGCCGCGGCTGCTCACGGTGGAACGGCTGCGGATTTCCACCATCCCGGCCAAGCCTGACGTGCTGCGCGCGAATCTCGTCCTCTCCCATCTTGCCTGGCTCCGTTGAGCCGGCTCGCTTTTCGCTTGACTTCAAAAGCCGAGGTGATACATTGGGCTCACTCTCTACTTGGGGAGTGCGCGAGGGGCGGATTACTAACGTTTATCTTGTCAAAGACTTAGCCAGGCTGAGCGGCTACTCAGTCCATACGATTAAGTTTTATTTAAAAGTTGGACTGATCACGGAGGCCGGTCGGAGCCCGCAAACGAGATTCCGCTATTTTGACGAGCGCGCCCTCGCCGCACTCGCGCAGATCCGCGAGTGGCGCAGGGAGCGCCGCAGCTTGGCCGATATCCGGCAGCTACTCGCTCCTCCTGAACCGGCTGCGGCGCGCACAGGGCCTGCCGCCGCATGAGCTACTACGGCGTGTTCGGCCTGCGCGCTGAGCCCTTCTCCATCAGCCCGGACCCGGTGTTCTTTTACCGTTCCAGCTCGCACATCCAGGCGCTGACCCGGTTGGAGATCGCGATCCGGCTGCGGCGCGGCCTCTCGCTTATCCTCGGGGAAGTCGGCACCGGCAAGACCACGCTCGCCCGCACGCTGCTCGCCAACTTCCCGCAAGAAGACGGGTTCACCTTCCACATCCTGCTTGACCCCTCGTTCGAATCCGAATACCAATTCCTCGTCCACCTGGCCCGCCTGTTCGGGCTGCGCGGCGCGTTCAAATCGACGCTGGATTGCCGGGAGGCGATCGAGCACCACCTCTTCCAGACCGGGGTGACGGACGGCCGCACCACCGTGCTGATCGTGGATGAGGGGCAGAAGCTCTCCACCGACATGCTGGAGAATCTGCGCGTGCTGCTGAATTACGAGACCAACGAGTACAAGCTGCTGCAGGTTGTCATCTTCGCGCAGATGGAGCTGCTCGGCCGCATCAGCCGGATCCGCAATTTCATGGACCGCGTCACCTTGAAGTACATCGTCAATCCGTTGAGCGAGCAGGAGACCGCAGACATGATCCGGTTCCGCCTGGCGTCGGCCGGCTATGCCGGCGGCGGCGACCTCTTTACGCGGGAGGCGATGCGCGCGATCCACCGGTTCACCCAGGGCTATCCGCGCCCCATCGCCCGCCTGTGCCATGACGCGCTCGAGGAGCTCATCATCCAGGAGAAGACGATGGTGGACGAGGCGCTGATCGAGGAGCTGCTGCGGCATGAGTCCCGATGGGCCGCCGAAGCCGCCGCCTGAAGAGCGCCTGCTGCGCTTGATCCGCGGCAGGGAGTCGCGCCCGCAGCCGTCGGCGGCTGCGCAGGGCGCTCCGGCGCCCGCCGCGGCCGGCCCCCTGGCTGCCGCATGGCCGGCCCGCGTGGTCGAGTCGGCGCAGCGGGCGCGATGGACCGAGCTGGCCGCGGCGCTGCTCATCGCGCTGCTCGCGCTCGAGGTGGCCGGGATCCTGTTCTGGATCGTGCGGCCGCTGCCGCGCGTGGAGCTGCCAGCGCCGGTCGCAGCGGGCGCTGGATCCGCGCCGCCGCCCGCGCTGTTCGCGGGGGCGCCCTCGCTGGCCGCCAGCGCGCCGGCGCATATGTTTTTGGCGGTCGCGCCGG
>JAHFGU010000052.1:3464-9101 GCA_023247285.1 Candidatus Omnitrophota bacterium | reverse complement strand
TCGCCCATCTCGGCGGCGATCGTGGCGGTCATCGTGCGCACCGGCTGCAGCAGCGACCGCGGCACCACCGCCGCGTTGCCGGTGACCATCATGACCGCCATCGTTTCGCCGATGACGCGCCCGATCCCCAGCATGACCGCCGCCAGAATCCCGGGCCGCGCCGCGGGCAGCAGCACGCGGGACATCATCTGCCACTTGGTCGCCCCCAGCGCCAGCGCGGCCTCCCGATGGCTGCGCGGCACCGCGGCCAGCGCGTCTTCGGTGATGCTGACGATCGTGGGCACCGCCATCAGCGCGAGCGTGATCGATCCGGTGAACGCGGTCAACCCGGTGACCAAGTGGAAGCTGTGCTTGATCCAGGGGGCCAGCGCGGTCATGCCGATGAAGCCCAGGACCACGCTCGGGATCGCCGCCAGCAGCTCGATGCCGGTCTTCAGCGCGTCTTTCATCCAGCCGCGCGCCACTTCAGAAATGCACAGCGCGCTGGCGATGCTCACCGGCACCGACAGCGCAATCGCGCCGGCCGTCACCAGTCCCGAGCCGAGGATGAGCGGCAGGATGCCGAAGCGCGGAGGCTCGGAGATGGGATACCAGCGGTCGCCCAGCAGGAAGTCCTGGACCCGCGCCGCATGGAACAGGGCCAGCCCTTCCTTGAGCAGGAAGAAAAAAATCAACGCGACGATGGCGATCGAGAAGATGCCGCAGGCGCGGATCATCCCCTCGAGCGCCCGTTCGCGGACGCGCTGCCACATCGGCAATTAGAGAGGTTCCAGGGGGACAAAATCGATCTGCTTGACGACGCGCTGGCCGTCCGGCGACAGGACAAACTCCAGAAACGCTTTCACCACGGCCGGCGGCTCGCCGCGGGTATAGAAGAACAGCGGCCGCGAAATCGGATAGGCGCCTGAGCGGACCGCGTCCTCGCTGGGTTCGATGTACGGGCCCTCGGCGGTTTTGGCGACGGCCACGACCGCGTTGCGCGGGTTCAAATATCCCATCCCGTAATAGCCGATTGCCGACGGGTTGGACGCCACTTCATCCGCGATGGCCTGGGAGGAGGGCAGCAGCAGCGCCTCGGGGGCGAACTCCGCGCCCTTGCCCAGCACGTGCTCTTTGAAATAGACATGAGTTCCGGAGTTGACCTCGCGCGAGAGCAGCACGATGGCCTTGTCTACGCCGCCCAGCTCGCGCCAATTCTTGATTGTCGCGGTGAAGATGTCGGCTAGCTGCGCGAGCGTCAGCCGCTGGACCGAGTTCGCGGGGTGCACGACGACGGCCAGGCCGTCCAGCGCCGCCGTCAGTTCCTGCGGTGCTGCGCCCTGCTGTGCGGCCTGCGCCCGCTCTTTCTCGGTCATCTGCCTCGAGGTGGCCGCCAGGTCGCAGGTGCCGCTGATGAGTGCGGCGATGCCGCCGCCGGATCCGCCCCCGGTCACCGCCACGACGACCTTCGGCTGCTTCGCCATGAACGCTTCGGCCCACGCCTGGCACAGGTTCACCATCGTGTCCGAACCTTTGATTTGAATCGATCCCTGGAGCTCCTGGGCGCGCGCCGGTGCCGCGCTCAGCGCTGCCAACACGAGTCCTGCGACGATGGATGATGCTGGGATGCGCATGCCTCCCCTCCTGGTGTGGACCCAGCCTACGGCAGGAAGGTCAGGCGCGTTTGAGCAGCGTGTAAATCCTGCGTAAAGCCGTCAGCCGCGGCTGATAGGAAGGAGGAGGGTGAACGTGGACCCGCGCCCCGGCGCGCTTTCCGCCGACACGGCGCCATGGTGCAGATCGACGAGATGCTTGACGATGGCCAGCCCCAATCCGGTGCCGCCCTGCTCCCGCGCGCGCGCCTTGTCCGCGCGGTAGAAGCGCTCGAAGACGCGCGGCAGGTCCCCGGCCGGGATGCCGATGCCGGTATCTTCGATGTCGATCCTGAGGCGCCCCTGTTCAGGGCGCGCCCGCACGGTGATGCGGCCGCCGCGCGTGTTGAACTTGATGGCGTTATCCAGCAGGTTGACGAAAATCTGGCGCAGGCGCTCGGGGTCGCCGAGCACCGGCGGCGCGTCTGCGGGCAGCGCCAGCTCCAGCGTCAGCCCGCGCTCCCGCAGCGGTGGCTGCATCCGGCCGGCGACCTCGTCAATCAGCGGGCCGACGCGGACCGGCTGGAGCTTCAGCGGTGCGGCCTTGGACTCGATGTGCGAGAGCTCCAGCAGATCGTCGACGAGGCGCGCGAGCCGGTTGGCGTCATCGTCGACCATCCCCAGGAAGCGCCGGTTGTGCGCGGGATCGTCCACGGCGCCGTTCAGCAGGGTTTCGGCAAGGCTCTTGATCGCGGTGATGGGGGTTTTCAGCTCGTGGGACATGTTGGCGACGAACTCGCGGCGCATCTGCTCCAGGCGCCGGATCTCGGTGACATCCTGCGCCACCAGCACGAGGGCCGCCCCACGCGGCCCGCCGTCGCACGGCGTGGCCTGGAACCGCACGAGCTGCTCGTCAGGCCCGAACGCGCGGAGCTCGCGCGCGGCCGGGCGCCGCTGCCCGATCGCCTCCTCCACCAACGCGCCCAGCTCCGGATGGCGGAAGAGCTCGACCAACCGCTTGCCGGCGGCCTGGCCCGAAGGCAACCCGAGCAGCCGCTGGGCCGAGGCGTTGAGCCAGAGCACCCGCCCCTCAGCGTCGAGCGCGGCGACCGCCTCGCCCATGCTGTCGAGGATCGCCTGCGCCTGCGTGCGGCCGGCCTCGAGCTCCTGGATGCGGCGCTGCAGGCGATCCGTCGCGTCTCGCGCCCCGCGGAGGGCCGCAGCGGATCGGCGGAGCGCGGCGCCGGCCATGGCCAACGCCGCGGCCAAGAGGAGCAGGAGGGCGATCCCGAGGAGGGCGGGCATGTTCCCGGCTAGGCGTCGAGATCGAACCGGTAGCCGGCGTTTTTCACGGTGAGGAGCCGCTTGGCTTCCCCTTTGATTTTTTTGCGCAGCTGGCCGACGTGCACGTCCACGGTCCGCGTTTCGATCTCCATGGACTGCTCGAGCCCCCAGACGCGGTCCAGCAGCAGGTCGCGAGACAGGACGCGGCCTTTGGCTTCCACCAGCGCCTTGAGGAGGCTGTACTCCTTGGCGGTCAGCTCCACCGGCCGGCCGTCGACGCGCACGACGTGCTTGCCGAAGTCGATCTGGAGTTTGCCGACGGAGACGCGCTCATCCGGCTCCGGCTCCTTGCTCCGCCGCAGCACCGCACGGACCCGCGCGACCAGCTCCTTCGGGCTGAAGGGCTTCGTGAGATAGTCATCCGCGCCGAGTTCCAGCCCGACTACCTTGTCGGTTTCCGCTTTCTTGACGGTGAGCATGATGATGGGGATGCGGCGGGTGCTCGGCTCCTGCCGGAGGATCCGGCAGACCTCCCACCCGTCAGCCCCGGGAAGCATGACATCGAGGGTGATGAGGTCCGGCAGCTCGCGCCGCGCCAGCTCCAGCGCGCGCTGGCCGTCGGCCGCGGTGATGACGCGGAATCCGCCCTGCTCGAGGTTGTACCGGATCGCCTCGACGATATGCGCTTCATCATCCACGACCAAAATCTTCGGCTGCACCATCAAAAAGTGTCAGGCACCAAAAGTGTCAGGCACCAAAAGTGTCTGACACTTTTCATGCGAGGAGATTCAGGGCGGCGCCAGCCTTAAACCAGCGGATCTGCTCATCGGTCATCGAGTGGGCGAGCGCGATCGCGTGCGTGGTGCCGTCGGCATGATGCAGCAGCGCGGCCAGCGGGCGAGCCGGCGCCAGCCCGGCGAGACCTGTCACGCTGACCCGATCGCCGGGCCGGACGATGTCATAGGCCGCCGGATCGACGAGGGTGCACGGAAGAATCCCTTGCTTCTTCAGGTTCGTCAGATGCAGCCGCGCGAAGCCCTTCGCGAGCACAAGCCGGCAGCCCAGGTATCGGGGCGACATGGCTGCGTGCTCCCGGCTCGAGCCTTCCCCATAATTCTCATCGCCCACCACCGCCCAACCGACGCCGGCCGCCTTGTAATGGCGCGCTACCTGCGCGATGGGCTTGGTCTGCCCGTCGAGCACATCGGTCGCGGTGCCCACGGCACCCGTGAATTCGTTCCGCGCCAGCGAGAACATGTTGTCGCTGATCCGGTCCAGGTGCCCGCGGAAGCGCAGCCATTTTCCTGCCGGCGAAATATGGTCGGTGGTGCACTGCCCCTTGACCGTGAGCAGAATCGGTAGGCGGTCGAAATCCTCGCCATCCCACGCCGGAAACGGCTCCAAGCGCTGCAGCCGTTCGCTGTCCGGACGGATGACGACGTCGATCCGCGCGCGCTCGTTGAGCGGTTTCGGCGCCTGAAATCCCGTAGCGCCGGCCGCGAACCCGCGCGCCGGCAGCTCGGGCGCCGACGGAGGCTCGAGTTTCACCGGCCGGCCGGCCGGCCCGGGCAGCGTGTCGGTGAGCGGGTTGAAGCGCAGGTCGCCGGCGAGCGCGATCGCGGTCACGATCTCCGGGCTGCCCATGAAGGCCAGCGTCTCCGCCGTGCCGTCGTTGCGCCCGGGAAAGTTGCGGTTGAAGGAGGTGAGGATCGAATTCGCCTCGCCGGGCGTGATATCGTCGCGCTTCCACTGGCCGATGCACGGGCCGCACGCGTTGGCCAGCACGGTGCCGCCGATCGCCTCCAGCGCCTTGAGCTGGCCGTCGCGCGCGATGGTGTTGTGGATCTGGTCTGAGCCTGGCGTGATGAGGAAGTAGACCTTGGCCTTGATCCCGGCGCGCCTGGCCTGCTCGGCCACGGCCGCGGCCCGGCCCACGTCTTCATACGACGAGTTCGTGCAGCTGCCGATGAGCGCGGCTTTGATCTGCGGCGGGAATCCGGCCTCCGCGATGTCGCGGGCCAGCTGCGAAATCGGGCGGGCGAGGTCCGGCCGCCGCGGACCGACGATATGCGGCTCCAGCGCCGACAGATCAATCTCCAGCAGCTCGTCGAAGAACCGCCGCGGTGCGCGCTCCACCTCTGGATCGGCCGCCAGCTCGGCCGCATGCGCCTCGGCCAGGTCAGCCGCCTGCGTCCGGCCGGTGGCCCGCAGGTACGTGGCCATGCGCGCATCGTACGGGAACACCGAGGCGGTGGCCCCCACCTCAGCGCCCATGTTGGTGATGGTCCCCTTGCCGGTGCAGCTGATGGAGCGCGTGCCGGGGCCGAAGAACTCGATGATCTTGTCCGTGCCGCCCTTCGTCGTCAGCATCCCGCAGAGTTTCAGAATCACGTCCTTGGGCGAGGCCCATCCGCCCAGCGCGCCGGTCAGATGAACGCCGATCAGCTTGGGGCACTTGAGCTCCCACGGCAGCCCGGCCATCACGTCGGCCGCATCCGCCCCGCCAACACCGATGGCAAGCATCCCAAGGCCGCCGCCATTTGGCGTGTGCGAGTCGGTGCCGATCAACAGCCCGCCGGGGAACGCGTACTGCTCCAGCACGACCTGGTGGATGATCCCGGCGCCCGGCTCCCAGAATCCCATGCCGTAGCGGGCCGCAGCACTCCGCAGGAAATCGTAGACCTCCTTGTTCGCTTCGAGCGCCGCCTGCATGTCATCACGCACCCCGACGCGGGCCTGGATGAGGTGGTCGCAGTGGATCGTCGTCGGCACGGCCACGGCG
>JAHFGU010000052.1:0-3364 GCA_023247285.1 Candidatus Omnitrophota bacterium | reverse complement strand
GCCCGCTCGTGCTTCGACTGCGCTCAGCACGAGCCCCGAGCAGTGTCGAGGGGCTCGCCGGCCGGGCGCTGCCCAAGTTCCCGCTGCTGTTCCCGCCGGCCGGCTGGATCATGTTCTTCGACGTGGATCAATCCTTCGGCTATGCCGAGGTCTACGGCCTGCGCGGCCAGCAGCCTGAGCTGCTGGACCCGCACGCCATCTTCGCCACGAAAGCCGTCGGCTACGACAACATCCATCGCAACGTGCTCTCCGGCGTGCTGCACCGGTCCCAGGGTCCGGCCTTCTGCCGGTACCTTGCGCGCAAGTTTCCCGCCTACGAGACGTTCGTGGTGGTGTATGCCGTGTATCCGGATGTGGTCAGCCAGCCGGACCGGGTGCTGCGGCAGATCGCCTACCGGTGCGCGGCTCAATGAGACGCTCGGTCCGCTGGTGGCATCACGCGTTCCTCGCCAAGCGGCCGTCGGCCAGCCTCAGCTTGTTCCGGCTGGCGGTCGCCTGGACGGTTGGGTGCCACATGCTCCCGTCGTTTTTCCAGATGGCGGACAACTACCTCTCGACCGCCTACAAGACGAAGAACGCGTCCTTCTTCCCTCTCTGGATCCTCAAGCTCGTCGAGCAGAGCCCGGACCGGGTCGTGTGGGCATTCACCGGCCTCTTCTTCCTCTCCTGGGCCGCCTTCACCCTCGGGGCATGGTCGCAGCTCAGCTGCATCCTCATGGTCTTGAGCTGCTACTACTTTTATGCCCTGAACAGCTTTCATATCGGCACGCTGAGCTTCGACATCCTGCTGGTGACGCTCGCACTCATGTGCGTGACCGGCTACCACGGCGACTTCCTTTCGGTCGACAGCCTGCGCCGCGGCCATCCGCGGCCCTACAAGCGGCTGCGGCCGTTCTTCATCCAACGGTTGCTGCAGCTCCAACTGGCCGGCACGTTCTGGCACACCGCGCTCAACAAGATCAGCGCAGGCGGCAACTGGCTGACGGACAATCCCTACTACTACTTGATGCGCTACCCGGCCATCGGGGTGGTACGCGAGTTCCCGCTGCGGCACTGGCTGGGCCAGCATCCGGGGCTTTGCCACGGCCTGGGCGTGACGCTCGTCGTCTTCGAGCTGACCGTCCCCTTCCTATGGTTCATGCCACGCACCCGGACCGCCGGCATCGCGTTGGGCATCGCGTTCCAGCTCATGCTCTGGCTGACGCTGCAGGTGCCGACCATCTTCCTCTTTCTCTTCCCGCCGATGATGTTGCTCTTCATCGATCCGGAGCGGATCGTGGCGTGGATCGAGCGGCGGCAGGAGGCGAGTGCTGCGGCCGGGCGCGCGCTGCTGCTCTATGACGGCCGGTGCGGGTTCTGCGTGGAGAGCGTGAAGCGGCTGCAAGCGGCGGACGTGTTCGGCTGGGTGGACCCGCTGGACTTCCACGCGCAGCCGGACCTCTCCCGGCTGCACCCCACGCTCACTCCGGAGCGGTGCCGAAGCGAGATGGTGCTCTTGGAGCCGAACGGGCGGGTCTCAGGCGGGTATGACGCGTTCGCGCGGCTGACGCTGCGCCTGCCGCTGCTGATGTGGCTGGCGCCGCTGGCCCACTTTCCCGGGATGCGCCGCGTCGGCGCAGGCGCCTACCGATGGATCGCCGCGCGCCGCTACCTGCTGCACCGCAACCCGGTCTGCGCCTCCAACCAGTGCGGGATGCCGCCTACGGCGTCGCTGAATTAAGCGGCGGGCCGGAGGGCTGGGGCGCTTCCTCGCCGAACGCCTGGTCCTCGAAGACGGAGAGCGTGGCCTGCTGCCACGCCTCCGGCGGCAATCCTGCTTTCTGGCTCGCAAGTTGACGGAGGAATTCGATGCGAGTCCACCCGCTTTCCTCCCACACCTGCGGCAGGAACACGCCGCTGTGGCCCTGGGACTCAAGGATGACGCCGTCGCGCCCAGGCACGATCTCCTCGGCCTTGGCGATCTTGACCGGCGGGGTCAGCACCGACACCTCCACCTGCAGCTCGGGAAGCTCCTGCGCGGTCACCGGCGAAAACCGCGAATCGCGCAGCGCCGCGTCCAGCGCCACATCCGGCACGAGGCGGGCGAGCGGCTCGGAGGCTTCGATGCGCCCGATGCAGCCGCGCAGCTCGCCGTGCTTGCGCAGCGTGACGAACATCCCATGGGCGCGCTTCAGCTCAGGATACCGGCGCAGGTCAGGCGCTCCGGCAGCCGGTCCTGCGCCGATCTTCTCTTGCAGCGTCTGCCGCGCTGCCGCCACGAGGGCAGCCCCGGCCTCTGGCGAGATGCGGTCCCCTGACGGAGCCGGCGGGCCATACAGGGCGATCGCCGCATAGCCGACGACGCTGTTCGGCGTGCCCGCGGTATCGCCGGAATTGGCGTACGTCAGCAGCGCCTTCCGAAGGTAGCCGAGCCGGGCCGATAAGAAGAGGCCGGTAAGGATGGGCCCTCGGCCGCAGGCTTCCATCGACCCACGCTCGAACAGCCGGTGGACCGCCTGCGGTGTTTCGGAGAGGATCGCCTGGACGGTGGCTTCATCCATCTGCTCGGCCACGCTGTAGGAATGATAATGGGAGAGGTCGGTGCTGAAGATAAAGAGGTAGTCGTCCAGGCGCGCAAGCCTCGCCAGCGCCTCGGCCAGGCGGCTGGCCACCCCAGGGTCATTCGTTCCCACCAGGATGGGGACAATCCGCACCCGCTCGAAGACCGTCTGGAGGAACGGGATCTGGACTTCCAGCGAATGTTCGTTAGTTTGGTGGGCTTTCTCCCAGTGAGAAAAGAACGGATAGGTCCGGAGGACCGCCACCGCCTCCTGGTCGACCGGCACCTCGCCCAGCGGCGTCCGGTAGGCTTCCACCGTATCCACGGAAGCCGCCGGAAACGGCAGCCGATGCGTCAGGCCGACGATCACCACGCCGTGATAGTGCTGTCCTTGGAGCTGCCGGTAGGCGTGGGCGGCCACGATGCCGGAGTATTGGTAGCCGGCATGGGGCACGATCAGCGCGCGGGGCTTTCCGCCTGACGGCGCCGGCTGCCGGTCGAGATACTCGGTGATCAGCTCGCGCAGATCCTTGGGATCGTCCGGATAAAACTGCCCGGCGACCCCTGCCTCGCGGACCTCTGCCGCCGCCGTCCAAGCCAAGCCAAGGATCAGCCCAGCGGCTACCAGCGCCTGCCGGACCGGGATTTTTTTCATATTGACAATCCGCCCGTTTTTCGGTATGCTGACAACGTGTTTGGAGTTGCGCATGGCTCTTGGCGGTGGGAGGCCATCAAGCCGCCATGCCGAAGTGCTTGAGGTTCACGCATTAACGATCGTGTACGAGTAACCTGTTTCAGGTTAGGCCAATTTAGATTATCCGTGGT
>JAHFGU010000162.1 GCA_023247285.1 Candidatus Omnitrophota bacterium | reverse complement strand
CGCACGCCACGACGTACGGCGGCAGCCCGCTGGGATGCGCCTGCATCCTCGCCGTCTTTGAAGCGATCACCAAGCAGCGCTTGATGGAGCGGGTGGCAGCGCTCAGCCCCTGGATCATGGCGCGCCTGGAGGCGATGAAGGCGCGCGCCCCGATCATCCGCGAGGTGCGCGGGGCAGGCTTCATGATCGGCATCGAGCTCGCCGGCGAGGGGCAGCCGGTGGTGGACGCGTGCCGCGCGCGCGGGCTGCTCATCAACTGCACCCAGGGGAATGTCCTGCGGTTGCTGCCGGCGATGACGATCACGAAAGCGCAGCTTGAGCGCGGGCTCGACCTCCTCGAGGCGGCGCTGGTCGACGCCGCGTGCGAGGCGTGATGGCGCGGCACCTCTTAGCGCTCAGCGATCTGTCAGCGGCCGAGCTGTCCCGCGTGCTGCGCGAGGCGGCGCGGTACAAGCGGAATCGCCGCGCCGGGCGCCACGCCCTGGCCGGCCAGACCGTGGCGCTGGTGTTCCAGAAGCCCTCGATGCGCACGCGTGTGGCGTTCGAAGTCGCCGTGCTGCAACTCGGCGGGTCGGTGGTCTATCTCGGGCAGGAGGATATCCAGCTGGGACACCGGGAGCCGATCCGGGACGTGGCCCGGGTGCTGTCCGGCTATGTGGACGCGATCGTGGCGCGGACCTTTGCGCACGCGGACGCGGAGGAGTTCGCCCGGTATGCGACCGTCCCCGTCATCAACGGGCTGTCTGATCTGCATCACCCCTGCCAGGCGCTGGCCGATCTCTTGACCATCCGGGAGCACTGGGGCCGGTTGCGCGGGATCACGGTGGCGTACATCGGCGACGGCAACAACGTCCTGCATTCGCTGGCCGAGGGCGCGGCGATGCTCGGGATCAACCTCTCCGTCGCGGCGCCGAACGGCTACCGACCGCATGAGACCACGTGGCGCCGGGTGACGCGGCAGGCGGCGGCGAGCGGGGCTGCTTTTTGCGTGGCCGAGTCTCCGGCGGCGGCCGTGCGCGGCGCGGACGTCGTGTACACCGACGTGTGGGTGAGCATGGGCCAGGAGCGCGAGCGCGCCGAGCGGGCGAAGGCCTTCCGCGCCTACCAGGTGAACGCGCGCCTGCTGCGCCAGGCCAAGCCCGGGTGCCGGGTCATGCATTGCCTGCCGGCGCACCGCGGCGAGGAAATCACCGACGACGTCATGGAGAGCCGCCGCTCGCTGATCTTCGAGCAGGCGGAGAACCGGCTGCACGTCCAGAAGGCGCTGCTGGCCTTCCTGCTGGGCGGGCCGGGCGATCGGCATCGCCGCAAGGAGGATGCATGAGCCAACGGGTAGTGCTGGCCTATTCCGGCGGATTGGACACCTCGGTGTGCGTGAAGTGGCTGGCGGAGCGCGGGCATGAAGTCATTGCCTTCATGGCCGACGTCGGCCAGGGGGAGCCGTCCGCGGCCGCGGTGCGCCGGGCGAACATCGCCGGGGCCGCGCGCGTCATCGTGCGCGACCTGCGCCGCGAGTTCGTCACCGACTATTGCTGGCCGGCGCTGCACGCGCACGCGGTCTACGAGGGCGGCTATCTGCTGGCGACCGCGTTGTCGCGCCCGCTCATCGCGAAGCACCTCGTGGACGTGGCGCATCAGACCCGCGCGGCCGCGGTGGCGCACGGCTGCACCGGCAAGGGCAACGACCAGGTCCGGTTCGAAGTGACCGCCCGGATCCTGGATCCGCGCCTGGCCATCATCGCGCCGGTGCGCGAATGGGAGTTCCGCTCGCGGGAGGACGAAATCGAGTACGCCCGGGACCACGGGATCCCGATCGACGTCACGACGCGCAGCCCATACAGCATCGACCAGAACCTCTGGGGCACGAGCATCGAGGCCGGCGTCCTGGAAGATCCATGGACCGCGCCGCCTGCGGGCACCTACCGCTCGATCCGGGCGCCGGAGCGGGCGGCCGCACGGCCGGCCACGGTGACCATCGGCTTCGCGCGCGGGGTGCCAATCGCGCTCAACGGGGCCACGCTGGGCCCGGTGGCGCTCGTGGAGCGCCTGCACCGCCTTGGGGCTGCGCACGGCATCGGCCGCTCCGATATGATCGAGAGCCGGGTCGTCGGGATCAAATCGCGCGAAATCTACGAGGCGCCGGCCGCCGCGATCCTGCTGGCGGCGCACCTGGAGCTGGAGCGGCTGGTGCTGGACCGGCAGCTCTTCAGCTTCAAGCAGGGCGTCGCGCAGGCCTACGCCGAGCTCATTTACTCGGGGCTGTGGTTCACGCCGCTGAAGCGGGCGCTGGACGCGTTCATCCGGTTCACGCAGCAGCGCGTGAGCGGGGAGGTGCGCGTGAAGCTGTTCAAAGGCCACTGCCAGATCGTCGGCCGCCGCTCGCCGCACGGCTTATACAAGGAACGCCTGGCCACCTATTCAGCCAAGGACGCGTTTGACCAGCGCGCCTCGGCCGGCTTCATCAAGCTGTTCGGGTTGCCGTACGAAGGAAGCGGGGCGTGACGATGGCGGCACACTCCAGGGGCACACGCGCGAAGCTGTGGGGCGGGCGATTCCGGGGCGCGACGCATCCGGTGGTGGAGCGATACACGTCGAGCATCGCGGTGGACCGCCGGCTGGCGCGCTACGATGCGCTCGGCTCGATCGCGCACGCGAAGATGCTGGGCCGCTGCCGCATCATTCCGCGCGCAGCCAGCGCGCGCCTTGTCGCCGGGCTCACGCGCATGTTGAAGGCCATCGAGCAAGGCCGGTTCACGCCGGACCCGAAGGCCGAAGACATCCATACGCAGATGCAGACCATGCTCGAGCGGGCGATCGGCCCCACGGCCCGGATGCTGCACACCGGGCGCAGCCGCAACGATCAAGTCTGCCTCGATCTGCGGCTCTACTGCCGCGATGCGGTCGCACGGGTTTCCGCCGGCGCCCGCGCCGCGCAACAGGCGCTGGTCCGGCTGGCGGCGGCGCACCCCTCGGCGGTGATCCCCGGCTATACGCACCTGCAGCGCGCGCAGCCGGTGCTGCTCGCCCATCATCTGCTGGCTTACGTGGAAATGCTGGAGCGTGACCGCAGCCGGCTTGCCGACGCCCGCACGCGGATTGACGTGCTGCCGCTGGGGGCCGGCGCGCTGGCGGGCACGTCGCTGCCAATCGACCGGCGCTATGTCGCCGCGTTGCTCGGGTTTCCGCGCATCGCCGCCAACAGCATGGATGCGGTCGCTGACCGGGACTTCGCGGTTGAGCTCGTCTCCGCGCTGGCGCTGCTGGGCGTCCACCTCTCGCGTCTGGCCGAAGACCTCATCCTCTGGAACACCGAGGAGTTCGGCATCCTTGAGCTGGACGATGCGGTGGCGACCGGGTCGAGCCTGATGCCGCACAAGAAGAACCCGGATGTCTTCGAGCTCATCCGCGGGCAGGCAGGGCTCGTGTCCGGCCGGCTTCTGGCGCTGCTTACGATGCTCAAAGGGCTGCCGTTGGCGTATAATCGGGATTTACAGTGGGATAAGGCGTGCGTCTTCGAAGCGGTGGATGGCAGCGTGCAGGCGCTGGCTGCGCTGGACGTGGTGCTGCGCCACGCGCGCATCCGCGTCCGGCGGCTGGGCGGGCTGCTCTCCCCCGAGCTCTGCGCGACCGATCTGGCTGAATACCTGGTGACGCGCGGCGTGGCATTCACGGACGCGCATGCGGCCGTCGGTCAGGCCGTAGCCTACGCGGAACGGCAGGGCGCGCCGCTCGGGCGCCTGACGCTCTGCGAGCTGCAGCGCTTCTCGCCGCGCTTCGACCGCGCGGCGCTGGCGTGTCTGGATCCGCGGCGGTCGGTGGCCCGCAAACGCAGCGAAGGGAGCACGAACCCGGCGCAGGTCCGGCGCGCGC
>JAHFGU010000051.1 GCA_023247285.1 Candidatus Omnitrophota bacterium | reverse complement strand
TGAACAGGCCGTGGCAGAAGCCGGTCGCCACCGCGGCGCGCGCCAGCGTCGGCACGAACTCGCGCTGGCCGCCGGAGGCGTGGCCCATGCCGCCGGGCAGCTGCACCGAATGCGTCGCGTCATAGATGACCGGGCAGCCCAGCCCGGCGAGCACCTGCAAGCTGCGCAGGTCGGAGACAAGGTTGTTGTAGCCGAACGAAGCGCCGCGCTCCGTCACCAAGATCGACTGGTTGCCGGCCAGGCGCGCCTTCTCGACCACGTGGCGCATATCCCAGGGGGCGAGGAACTGGCCCTTCTTGATGTTCATCGGCTTGCCGGCCTCGGCCACCGCCTGCACGAAGTCGGTCTGCCGGCAGAGAAACGCGGGCACTTGCAGCACGTCGAGCACCTCGGCGGCCGGCGCGATCTCTTCGCGGCAGTGGACGTCGCTGAGCACCGGCAGCCCGAGCGCGCGCTTGACCTTTGCGAGCACCTTGAGGCCCTGCTTCAGCCCGGGGCCGCGGAATGATCCCGCCGAGGTGCGGTTGGCTTTGTCGTAGCTGCTCTTGACGATGTAGGAGACGCCGGCGCGCTCGCACATGCGGGCCAGGCGCTCGGCGTGCGAGAGCAAGTGGCGCTCGCTCTCGATGACATCCGGCCCTGCGATGAGGACGAGAGGCTGCCCCGGCCCGGCGGCGATCCGGCCGATGGTCACGACACCGTCTTGGGGAGTCCGGCGGGCAGGGCTCACGATTTCGGCGCGGATTTGGCGACGCGGCCGCGCGCGCGGGCGCTGCGGGCGCCGGCGCTGACCGCTTTGGCGCGTGGGCGGACGGGTGCAGCCGGCCGGCGCTGGCCGCGCGTCGTCCGCTCCGGCCTTGTGCCGGCCGATGCGCCGGGCTCCGCGCGCCGCACGCAGGCAGCGACGAACGCGCGGAAGAGCGGGTGCGGCTCGAGCGGGCGGGACCGGAACTCCGGGTGGAACTGGCCGGCGACGAACCAGGGATGACCTTTGAGCTCGATGATTTCCACAAGATCTGCCCCGCGCTGCCCGCCAGGCGGTTGGTAGGTTGCCGCGACGACCAGGCCGGCCGCTTCCAGTCGCGCGCGGTACGCGTTGTTCACCTCGTAGCGGTGGCGGTGCCGCTCGCGCACCTCGGTCGTTCCGTACGCGGCATGCGCCGTCGTGCCGGGGCGCAAGCGGCACACCGACGCCCCCAGGCGCATCGTGCCGCCTTTGGCCGTCACCCCCTGCTGCTCTTCGAGCAGCGCGATCACCGGGTGCGGCGTCTTGGGATCAAACTCGGTGGAGTTCGCGCGCTCCAGGCCGCAGCCGTCGCGCGCCAGCTCGATCACCGCGCACTGCATGCCCAGGCAGATGCCGAGGAAGGGCCGACCCTGCTCGCGGGCATACCGGATGGCGGCGAGCTTGCCTTCGATGCCGCGATGCCCGAACCCGCCCGGGATGAGGATACCGTCCACCTGGCCCAGCGTGGCCTCCGCGCCGCGGCGCTCGATGTCTTCAGAGTCCACGCGCACCACCTCCACCGCCGCGTCGTTGGCCAACCCGCCGTGGCGCAGCGCCTCGTAGATCGATTTGTACGCGTCCTGGAGCTGGATGTACTTGCCCACGACAGCCACGCGCACCCGACGCCGCGGGTGCAGCGCCCGCTCCACGACTTGGCTGCGCCAGTTCACGAGATCCTGCTTCGGGCACGAGAGCCCGAGGAAGCGCAGGATGGTTTCGTCGAGCCGCTGCTGGTTGAACACGAGCGGCACCTCGTAGACATCCTGGACGTCGAGGGCCTGGATCACCGCCTCGGGGGCCACGTTGCAGAACTGGGCGATCTTGTTGCGCACCCCGTCGGAGAAGGGCCGCTCGGTCCGGCAGAGCAGGATGTCGGCCTGGAGCCCGATCTCGCGCAGCTTGCCCACCGAGTGCTGCGTGGGCTTGGTCTTGAGTTCGTCCGCCGCGCGGATGTACGGCACCAGCGTCAGGTGGATGTTGATCGCGTTGCCCTGCCCGACCTCGTTGCGCAGCTGGCGGATCGCCTCGAGGAACGGCAGGCCTTCGATGTCGCCGACGGTGCCGCCGACCTCGACGATGACGACATCCACGTCCGCCTGGGCCGCCTTGCGGATGGCGCGCTTGATCTCGTCGGTGATATGCGGCACGACCTGGACGGTGCCGCCGAGATATTCCCCCTGGCGCTCCTTCATGATGACCGAGTAGTAGATGCGGCCGGCCGTGACATTGTTATCCTTGGTCATGGTCTGGCCGGTGAACCGCTCGTAGTGGCCCAGGTCCAAGTCGGTCTCGGCCCCGTCGTCGGTGACGTAGACCTCGCCGTGCTGGTACGGGCTCATGGTGCCCGGATCGACGTTGATGTACGGGTCGAGCTTCTGCAGCGTGACGCGCAGCCCGCGGGCCTTGAGCAGCAGGCCGATGGACGCCGAGGCGATGCCCTTCCCTAGACTGGAGACCACGCCGCCGGTCACGAAGATGTATTTCGCCATCGCCCCCTCAGCGCGCCCCGGCCATCGCCCGCTCCACCCGCGTCAGATCCTCGGGCGTGTCCACCCCGATCGTGTCATGCGCCGTTTCCAGCATCTTGATCCGGTAGCCGTGCTCCAGCGCCCGCAGCTGCTCGAGCTGCTCGCGCTGCTC
The DNA here is from genome assembly GCA_023247285.1 of Candidatus Omnitrophota bacterium. Next base: position 6,542 of record JAHFGU010000051.1, on the reverse strand, counting down.
GAGCGGCGTGGGATCCAAGTGCGGGAACTGCAGCAGAAAATGCCGCTGATACCCGTAGATCCCCAGGTGCTTCCAGGCGCGCGGGCTGCGGCCGCCGGCGGCGCCATCCACGCGCTCGAACGGAATCGGCGCGCGGGAGAAATACAGCGCGAAGCCGTCCCGGTCCACGACGACCTTCACCACGTTCGGGCTGGCCAGATCCTCCGGCCGCTCCAAGCGCGTCATGAGCGAGGCCATCGGCACCGCCGCGTGCCGCTCGAGGAACTCGGCGAGCGGCCGCACCATGTCCGGCCGCACCAGCGGCTCGTCGCCCTGGATGTTGATGATAATCCTCGCGTCGCCGGCGCGCGCGACCTCCGCCACGCGCTCGGTGCCGCTGCGCGCGGCAGGGCTCGTCATCGCCGCGCGGCCGCCGAACCCGGCCACGGCCTCCGCGATGCGCTGATCGTCGGTGGCCACGATCACCTGATCCATCTCCGCGCGCGCAGCCTGTTCATACACATGCTGGATGACGGGCTTGCCCCGCAGCGGCGCCAGCGGCTTGCCGGGGAACCGGACCGAGGCGTACCGCGCCGGGATCACGACCAGCACGCTCATGAAGCGCGACGGGCCGCCGGCCGCGGCGCAGACGGGCGGCGGAGCGCCTGCGGCGGCGCGCGGCGGCGCTCCTGCAGCCGGGCGGCCAGCTCTTCCGGGCTGGCGGTGGCCACGCCCAGTTTGCCGACGACGATCCCGGCCGCATAGTTCGCGATCAGCGCCGCCTGCTCCATCGAGGCCCCGCTGGCCAGCGCCAGGGTAAAGGCCGCGATCACCGTGTCGCCGGCGCCGGCCACATCGAAGACCTCCTGCGCCACCGTCGGGATCCGCGCCTGGCGGCCGCGCGGCTCAAAGAGCCACATGCCGTCTTCCCCGAGCGTCACCAGCACCCCCTCGCAGCCGAGCCGCTCGAGGATCTCCTGCCCGGCGCGGCGCACGTCCGCGTCGCTGGCCAGCTCGCGGCCGACCGCCTCGCCGGCCTCCTGCCGGTTCGGGGTGAGCGCGGTGACGCCGTGGTAGAGATCGAAATGCTCTTCCTTGGGATCGACGGTGATGAGCTTGCGGCGTCGGCGGGCCAGCGGCACCGCCACCTCGAGCAACTGCCGGGTGATGACACCTTTGCCGTAGTCTTCCAGCACGACCGCGTCCACGCCCGCGAGGCGGTCCTCCACGACCCGCAGCAGCCGGCCGATCGTGGCCGAGGTCAGCGGCTCCCGGTGCTCGCGGTCCACGCGGACCACCTGCTGGTGGTGCGCGATGACCCGCGTTTTCACCGTCGTCGGCCGCGCGATGCGCAGCACCCCGCTGGTGTCCACCCGGCGCGAGGCCAGGTCGTCCAGCAGCCGCGTCCCCCACGCGTCCTCGCCTACCACGCCGACCAGGAGCGCCTGGCCGCCCAGCGCGCGGATGTTGTTCGCCACGTTGGCCGCGCCCCCCGGCATGACCGACTCGGACTGCACCCACACCACCGGCACCGGCGCCTCGGGGCTGATCCGGCTGACCTTGCCCCAGACGAACTCATCGAGGATGAGATCGCCGACGACGAGCACCCGCGCCTTCGAAAACCGCGACAGGAACCCGCGCAGCCCGGTGCGATGATTGGCGGACGGCGCCATCAGAGCTCCTCGATCACGGCCTGCGCGAGCAGCGGCACCAGCAGCTCGTGATGGCCGGTGATGTGGAACGCCTGGCCGCCCAGCAGGGTCGGGCGCTTCAGCACGTTTTCCGCGGGCCGGTAGTGGCGGATCATGTCGAAGTCAAACGCGGTGAAGTCTTTCACGGCATGCCCCAGGTTGCGCGCGATGGAGACCGCCTTGAGAAACACCTCGGGCAGGATGACCGCCGAGCCGATGTTGCCCGCCACCCCGCCGTGGCCCAAGCCGGACACCACGCCGACCAGCCGCCGGAAATCCGCCAGCGACGCCTGGCCGATGGCCGCGCCGTCGGCGGTGGATTGCTGATGGATGATGTCGGTGCCGATCGCCACGTGCACCGTGGCCGGCACGCCCATCCGCGCGCACGTGGCGAGCAGGCTGAGGTTCCGGTAGGGCAGCCGGCGCGCGTTGATCATCGCACCCACGGACCGGCCCAGCCCCGAGCCTTTCTTCGCGCCGGAGCGGACCGCCTCATTGATGAACCGGTGGGTTTCCTCCGCCATCCCGAACGAGCCGTCGGCGAGTGCTGCGGCCACGTCCTCGGAGGTCGAGCCCATGAACGCCAGCTCGAAGTCGTGGATGACGCCGGCGCCATTCATCGCGATCGCGGTCACGACCTTGCGCCGGATGAGCTCCAGCAGCAGCGGGCTGAGCCCCACCTTGATGACGTGCGCGCCGAACATGAAGAGGACCGGCTTGCCGGCCCGGTGCGCTGCCACGATCGCCCGCACCAAAGCGCGGAAATCCTTCGCGGCCAAAAACTGGGGGAGCGACTCGTAGAACCGGCGGAAGGAGATGCCTGGGCGGCCTACGCTCGCAAAGGCGTTGAAGTTGACTTTGCTTTTGCGAGAGCCGGCGGGATAGGTCTTGAGCTTGGTGAAATCCAGCGACGGCGCGATTGGCACAGAGGAATTCTAACAGACGCCTCCGCGAGTGTCAACGCGACGACGGTGGCGGGGCGCCCTGGCGCTCGCAGGTCCCCAGAAATTCCTTGGCGGCGGCCAGATACATCATGCGCTCCGCCACCAGGATCAGCCCGGCGGGCACCGGGCGCGCGGGCTTCACCCAGGTGGCCAGATCCACCACGGTCGAACGGCGGCCGGCATTCCCGTCAGCCACCTCCTGGAAGGTGCAGACCCCGCGGTAGTCGCCGACGGCGGCATGCGCGAGCCGGAACCGCATGACCTTTGGAGGCTCTTGCTCCACCTCAAACCGCAGGGTCAGCGTCTTCCAGAGGACCTTGGCATCGACTTCGATGACCTGGCGGGCCTGGGTCTGCTCCAGGAACCGCACCGCCGTGACACCCGGCGTCGACTGCCCGACGTGGCTGTAGTCGGTCGACAGCCGCCAGACCGCCTCGCGGTCCAGGGGGGCGGTGAACCGCAGCCCGGTGAAGATGCCCTCGCGCTTGTTCGCTTTTTCCCGCCAGCGGACCGCGTGCCGGCTGACCTCGGTGTCGCGGACGCGCTGCTTGGGCCAGGGCTGCTCGAGGAACTGGGTATCGATCGCGGCCGTGGCCGAGAGCGCGAACAGCAGCCAGGCACAAAAAACCATGCCAGGCGCGCACGCGCGCCTGGCATGAGCGAAGAACCTGCGGGTGGCGATCACGCTACTGCGGCGACTCCATCATCATGTGTTGGGGGTCGCCGCCGCGCTTGCCGACGAATGGACACCACCCCTTGCCCGGCTGGCACGCGGCGAGGAACCACACGCGGCACGCCACCCCCACAAAACTGGAGATGACGATCAGCCATCCGATCCAGCGGCCGGCGCGCCGCAGCGATCCCTTGTGCGCCTCCGCCCGCTCGAGCACCCAGTACCCGGCGACCGCCGATAACAGCAACAGCCCAGCCCCTCCGTGCATCGCGCCTCCTTCCGTCGTCACGACGGATGCCCCAGTATACCAGAAGACGGGAGGCTCAGGCAGGCCCCTCGCGGCGCAGATGGACGTCGCGCTGCGGAAACGGGACCTCGATGCCGCGCTGGCGGAACTCGCGCAGGATGCCGTGATTGACGCCAAAGAGCACGCCGAGATAATCCTGCTGTTTGCACCAGAGCCGGACCGTGAGGGTCAGGCTCGAGTCCGCGAATTCCGCGATCCCGATCTGCGGCTCCTTGTCCTGGACCACCCGGCGCTCGTTTCGGATCACCTCGCGCACCGCGGCGATCGCCTGGTCGACGTCGGATCCGTAGCCGATCCCCACCTTGATGTCCACCGCCTTCAAGTGCGAGTAATTATGGATGATCTCCCCGATGATGTGCTTGTTGGGAACGACGATCTTGACGCCGTCGACCCGCGCCAGCTGCGTCCGGCCCAGGCTCACATCCTCGACCTCGCCCATCACCCCGTTCACCTCGATGATGTCGCCGACCTTGAACGGCTTGGTGAAGATGAGCGAGGTGCCGGCCGCGTAGTTGGAGAGCGTGCCCTGCAGGGCGAGGCTGGCGCCCACGCCGGCCACGCTCAGCCCGGCGATGAGCGGGGTGATCTCGATGCCGAAGCTCCCGAGCGCGATCAGGAGCGCGAACGCCGCCACGACCAGCCTGGCGATCCCGGCCACGAACTTCACGATGGTGACGTCGACGTGCCGCCGCGCCAGCAGGTCCGCCGCGAGGCGCTGCGCGACGCCGGCCGCCAGCCAGCCGCCCGCGAGGATGACCAGGCCGCCGAGCACGCGGAAGCCGTAGGTGACGAGAAGTCCGATGAGCACGTTCATCCACTCAGGCATCGGCTGCATGATCGCCGGGTCCATGTCCCGCTGATCAGCGCCGCGCTTCGAAGACGCGGTTGAACGGCGTCTGCGCGGCGCGCCGGAATTGCCGGAGGCCGCCGGCCAGCACGCTCTTCCGGATCGCCTCGTCGCTGGCCACCGCCCCCAAGGCCGGCCCGCCGAACGCCAAGGAATTCGCGGTGCAGCACAGGGTGGACGCGGCGGAATAGGTCCGGCCGATGGGGTTGAAGTTCGCCTCGACGGTGTCGCCGGCCATCGGCTCCACGATCATCACGCTGCCGTCAGGCGCCAGCGCCTTGCCGGCGCGCGCGATGGCACCCACCGGATCGCCCATGTCATGCAGGCAGTCGAAGAACGTCACGAGGTCATAGGCCGCGCCCGGGAAGCTGCGCGCATCCGCCACGTCGAATGTCACGCGGCCGCTCATGCCGGCTTCCGCCGCGGCCTGCCGCGCGCGGGCGATCGACGCCTCGTGGTTGTCAAACCCGGTGACCCGCGATTGCGGGTACGCCGTGGCCAGGATGATGGTCGAGGCGCCGTGGCCGCAGCCCACATCCGCCGCCGAACCGCCCGCTTTCAGCTTCGCCTCAATCCCGGTGAGCGACGGGATCCACTCCGCGACCAGGTGCGTGGCATAGCCGGGCCGGAAGAAGCGCTCGGTGCCGAGGAACAGATCCGGATCATGTTCGTCCCAGCGCATTCCCTTGCCGGTGCGGAAGGCCTCGGCGATGCGGTCCTGCGCCTGCAGCATCGCTTTGATGACGAAGAAGCCGCCCCCGACGAAAAACGGGCTCGTCTCATCGGTGAGGATCACGGCCTGCTCCGGCGGCAGGGTGTAGCGTCCGGTCGCCGGATCGTAGTCCACATACCCGCCGGATGCCTGGTTGAGCAGCCACTCGCGGATGTAGCGCTCTGCAGTGCCGGTGCGCTGAGCCAGCTCCGCCGGGGTGAGCGGGCCGGCCCCTGCCATCGCCTTGTACAGGCCGAGCTTCTGCCCGATAAAGACGAGGCCGGAGCTCAGCGCTGCGCCGAAGTCGCCGATGACCTTGCCCAAGAACGCCTGGAACCGCTGCTCGTCGATCGCCCGCTCCATCGTATTCGTTGCCATCAGGATTCCTCCCGGCTACCGCACGCCCTCCACGCCGCTTCCCTGCCAACCATTGTAGCCCGCACACCGGCCTCCGCTAGAGGCTCTTCGCGATCCACACGAGGCCGAGCACGAGCCCTGACATGGACGTCAGAATGACCAGCGCCCGGTAGATGCGCTGGCCGGTCTGGTTCGCCCGCCGGTAAAAGCGCCCCACGACGTAGCCGTACAGGCTCATCGTCAGCGCGCAGCCGACGCTGAAGCACCCGATGTAGACATACGCCAGCCACGGGGTGCTGATCAGCGTGATCGGGATGAGGACGAAGAGCTCGATGGTGCCGGACGCGCCGTGGACCATGCCCACCAGGGTCGGCGCGAACCGGTGCACATGCTCGCGGCCCGGCTCATGGGAGTGCGCATGCGTGTGGCGCGTGCGGTGGTGCGCATGGGGATGGGCGTGGCGCCGCTCCTGCACCAGCAGCGCCAGGCGCCAGATGCCCAGGGCGATGAGGGTGATGCCGACCGCCATCTCGGCGTACCGCTCGAAGGCCGGGTCGAAGTGCACATGGAGAAGCAGAAGGAGCGAGCCGAGGACGAGGACCGTGACCGCGTGCCCGAGCGCCCACTTGCCGCCGAACCACGCGCTCTTGACGGGATCAGGCTCCAGCGAAATGAAATGGGTGACCGCCGCCAGGTGGTCCCGGTCGAAAGCATGGCGCATCCCGAGCACCAGCCCGGTGAGCAGCAGCAGGAGGGACTGCGGGTCGAAGACCAGGGACAGCGGCATTAGGATCTGGGTGCAAGGCGATAGACGACAGGTCGGGTGGTCGATTTATCCATAATCCTTTTGCTCACCAAGGGGCGCAGGATGCGATACACCTGCACCCGTTCGACCCCCAGCAGGCGCTGGCACGCTTCAACCGTCATGCCCCGCTGGCTTCGTAGCTCAAGGAGCAGCCGCTCCTGCTGCCGGGTCAGCGCCAATCTCTTGGCTGACGGCGGCAGGGCCAGCTGCTCAATGCGCTGATGGGT
>JAHFGU010000161.1 GCA_023247285.1 Candidatus Omnitrophota bacterium | reverse complement strand
TCGGCGCCGATGGCGCGCCCGCGAAACGCCGTGCCATCCTCCAGGACGAACCAGGCGGGCGGCCGCGCGGGCGAGGTCATGCCGCGACCTCGGCGCCGCGGCAGATCACCGCGGTGACCGCCCCGCGCACCTCCTGCCCGGCAAACGGCGAATGCCGGCCCTTGGAGACAAACCGCTGCGGGTCTACCGTCCACCGCGCCGCGGGATCCACGAGGATCGCGTCCGCGGAAACGCCCGGCTTCAGCGTGCCGGCCTCCAGCCCTGCGATGCGGGCCGGATTCCACGCGAGCTTCTCGACCAGCTGCGGCCACGTGAGCCGGCCGGTCTCCACCAGGGTCGCGACACACACCGCCAGCGCGGTCTCCAGCCCGCTGGCGCCGAAGGGCGCTGCGTCGAAATCCGCGGCCTTCTCCCACTCGGCGTGCGGCGCATGGTCGGTGGCGATGCAGTCGATCGTGCCGTCGCGCACGCCCGCGATCAGCGCCTGGCGGTCCTCTTCCGTCCGCAGCGGGGGGTTGACTTTCGCGTGGGTATTGAACTCGGCCACGGCCTCATGCGTGAGTGCGAGATGATGCGGGGTCGCCTCGCAGGTCACATGGATCCCGCGCCGCTTGGCCTGGCGGATCAGCTCCACCGACCCAGCGCTGGAGAGGTGCGCCACATGCAGCCAGCCGCCGGTGAGCTCGGCCAGTGCTAGGTCGCGCGCCACCAGCACCGTCTCCGACTCGCTCGGGATGCCGCGCAGCCCCAGCGTCGTGGCCACGATCCCCTCGTGCATGACGCCGCCGGCGGAGAGCGCGGGATCCTCCGCGTGCTGGATCAGGGGCCGCTTGAACATCTTGGCGTATTCGAGCGCCCGCCGCATCAGCAGCGCGTCGGCGACCGTGCTGCCGTCATCCGAGAGCGCCACGCAGCCCGCGTCGAAGAGCTCGCTGAAATCCGTCAGCTCTTTGCCCTGGCGGCCTTTCGTGATCGCGCCGATCGGATGGACCGCGGCCAGCCGCACCGCGCCGGCCGCCTGGCGCACGAACTCGGCTGCGCCGCGATGGTCGATCGCCGGTGACGTGTTCGGCATGGCGCACAGCGTGGTAAAGCCGCCGCGCACCGCCGCCGCGCAGCCGGTGGCGATGGTTTCCTTGTCCTCGCGGCCGGGCTCGCGCAGGTGCGCATGCAGGTCGACCAGCCCGGGCAGCACGAGCGTGCCTGTCGCGTCGAGCACCCGGGCGCCGTTCGGCGCAATCCCGCGGCGAATCTCGGCGATAGCGCCGCGCTCGATCAGCACGTCGGCCGGCCCGTCGAATCCCGAGGCCGGATCAACCACCCGCCCGCCGCGGATGAGCAGCGCGCCGTTGCGCCCGGCGGCCATTAGCCTTCTACCTCGTCCACCTTCGGCGCGCCGGAGACGAGGTACAGCGCCGCCATGCGCACCGCCAGCCCGTTCGTCACCTGCTCCAGGATGACGGAATGCGGCCCGTCCGCGACGGCGGAATCGAGCTCGACGCCGCGGTTAACCGGGCCCGGGTGCATGATCAGGACATCCGGCTTGGCCCTGCGCAGCCGGTCGCGGTCGATGCCGTAGCGCAAGCGGTATTCGCGCAGGCTCGGCACGAGCATCGCTTCCTGCCGCTCATGCTGGATGCGCAGGAGCATGAGGACGTCGGCCTCGCGGATCGCCGCCTCCACGTCATAGGTGACGGCCACGCCGAGCCGCTCGATGCCCGCCGGCAGCAGCGTGGGTGGGCCGCAGACCGTCACCGAGGCGCCGAGCTTCGTCAGCCCCCAGATGTCCGAGCGCGCCACGCGGGAGTGCGCGATGTCGCCGATGATCGCCACGCGCAGCCCCTGGATGCGCCCCTTCTTCTCTTGGATCGTAAAGAGGTCCAGCAGCGCCTGGGTCGGGTGCTCGTGCGCGCCGTCGCCCGCGTTGATGACGGACGCGGCGATCTGCCGCGCGATCATCGCCGGCACCCCGGCCGCCGCATGCCGGATGACGAGCATGTCCACCTTGAGCGCCTCGAGGTTGCGCACGGTGTCGAGAATGGTCTCGCCCTTCGACAGGCTCGAGGCCTGGGTCGCGATGTTCACGATGTCCGCCGAGAGCCGCTTGGCGGCCAGCTCGAACGAGGTGCGGGTGCGCGTGCTCGGCTCGAAAAACAGGTTGACGACGGTCTTCCCCCGGAGCGCTGGCACTTTCTTGATCGGCCGCAGCGAGATCTCGCGGAAGGAGGCGGCGGTCTCCAGCAGGAGGCGGATCTCCTCCGCCGAGAGCTCGCGCAGGCCCAGGAGATCCTTCTTCGTCCACTGCATGGTCTGCGCGGCAGGCGGCGCCGGCAGCGTGGTCATGAGGACGGCGCCCCGGCAGCGGCCTCAAGCACGACCTCCTCGGCTTCATCCAGCTCGGCCAGCCGCACCTCGATGTGCTCCTGCAGGCTTGTCGGGATGTTCTTGCCGACGTAGTCCGCGCGGATCGGCAGCTCGCGGTGCCCGCGGTCGACCAGCACGGCGAGCTGGATGGTGCGCGGCCGGCCCAGATCGGTGAGCGCGTTGAGCGCGGCACGGATGGTGCGCCCGGTGAACAGGACGTCGTCCACCAGGATCACGTCGCGATCGGTGACGTCGCAGGGGATTTCGGTGGAGCGCACGACCGGGTTGGGGGCGATGCGGGAGAGGTCGTCGCGGTAGAGGGTGATGTCCAGGGCGCCGACCGGGACCGGCCGGCGGTCGATCGCTTCCAGCTCCTTGGCGAGCCGCTGGGCCAAGATCGCCCCGCGCGTCCGGATGCCGACCAGCGCCAGGCGCTCCGCGCCTTTGTGGTGCTCCACGATCTCATGGGCGATACGGACGAGCGAGCGGCGGATCGCCTCGCCATCCAGCACGCGCGCCTTCTCCCGCATCAGGTGTCAGGCACCAAAAGTGTCAGGCACCAAAAGTGCCTGACACCGTGTTGGCGGGCACAAAAAAGCCCAGCCGGCGGATGGCTGGGACCCCTGGTTGTTTCGCGGATTCTGCTGTTGCATCCCTTTCCCGCCTCTCAGGACGGGCCTTTAAAGGTTGCGAACGTATATCTATTATACGAAAAAATCGCCGGTTCTGTCAACCCCCTGTCAAAAAATATGTTACGGGGCGACTGCGCCTTGCGGCGGTTTCCGAGGAAGCAGGGATTCCCCGCCAGACTCTTCTTCCGCCTCATCACCTCCGCGACCGATGCCGGCAGCAATTCCCCGCTTGGAGCTTTTCACAAACATCAGCAGCTCTTCGACTTCTGGAGAACGAGCGACCTGCTCAATGGCCTCTAGGGCATGGGAGACATTCAATCCCTGCCGATAGAGCAGCTTGAAGGCTTGCCGGATTTCCTCTCGGACAGCCGGCTTGAGCCCGGCCCGCCGGATCCCTACCGCATTGATCCCCTGGATGACCGCGGGCCGGCCGCCACACAGCAAGAACGGGGGCACGTCCTTGTTGACCGCTGACAGGCCGCTGACCATGGCCAGCCGCCCGATCCGGGTGAACTGGTGGACCACCACCATCCCGGAGATCACCGCATCATCCCCCACCTGGCAGTGACCGGCCAGCGTGGCCGCGTTGACCAGAATGGCCTGGTTGCCCACCTGGCAGTCATGCCCCAGATGGACATTGGCCATGAGGAAGGCGCCATCCCCAACCACGGTGGCCGAGCCCGGTGTACTGCCCCGGTGGATCGTGGCATACTCGCGGATCGTATTTCGGTCGCCGATGCGCGTGAAGGTTTCGCCCTCGGCATACGCCGTGTCTTGCGGCGCATGGCCGACCACGGCCCCCATGTGCAGCTGATTCTCGTTGCCGATCGTCGTGCCGGGGCCGACGTACACGTTCATCCAGAGACGGTTGCCCGATCCCAGCACAGCACCATCCTCGATGACGCAGCCC
>JAHFGU010000050.1 GCA_023247285.1 Candidatus Omnitrophota bacterium | reverse complement strand
CGCCCAGGCGCAGCTGCCGCCGACGGTGCGCCCGCATACGCTGCGCCACAGCTTCGCGACGCACCTGCTGGAGCGGGGCGCGGACCTGCGCAGCGTGCAGGAGCTGCTGGGCCACGCGAACCTGGCGACCACGCAGGTCTACACGCATGTGACCGCGCAGCGGCTCAAGAAAATCTATGATGAAGCGCACCCGCGCGCCCGGCAGCCGTCCCGGGCGTCGCAGGCGGCGGGACGCAGCACCCTGGCGGCGAAGGGATGAGCGCGCGCGCCCGCGCAGCGTGCAGGATCGCGGCGTGCGGCACAGCGCTCCTGGCCGCAGGATGCGCGACCGCCGGCGCCGAGGTGGCCCGGCGCAACGGGTTCAGCCATTTCGACGCCAGCAGTTAGCGCACGCCCTCCACACCGCGCCATGGGCCTCCTCTACGAACTTGCCGTGCTGCTTGGCCTGCTTCTGTACGTGCCGCGCGCGCTGCTGCGCCGGCGGCTGCCGCACCGCGGCTGGACTATGCGGCTGGGGCGTTATCCCCGGCAGGTGCGGGAGGCGCTCGGGGGCCGGCGTGCGCTGTGGCTGCACGCCGTCAGCGTCGGCGAAGTGCTGGCGGTGCGCCCGCTGGCGCGCGCGCTGCTCTCGGCGGACCCGCAGACCCCGCTGGCGCTCTCGACCATCACGCCCGGCGGGTTCCAGGTCGCCGCCGCGCAGCTGTCGCCGGCGGTGCCGATCTACTTCCCGCTCGACCTGCGGGCGTGCGTGACGCGCGCCCTCGACGCCATCCGGCCGCGCGCGCTGCTGCTGGTCGAGTGCGAGTGGTGGCCGACGGTGATTCGCCTGACGAAGGCGCGAGGGGCCTCGGTCATCGTGGTCAACGGCCGGCTCTCCGAGCGCGCCTTCCGCCGCTACCGGCGTGTCGCAGGCTGGACCCGGCGGCTGCTCCAAGACGTCGACTGTTTCCTCATGCAGAGCGAAGCGGACGCGCGGCGCGTCGCCGAGCTGGGTGCTTCGCCGGGCCGGATCCAGGTGGTCGGCAGCCTCAAATGGGATTCCAGCGTCGGAACCCGGCCCTCGCCGGAGGTGATCGGCGAGACCGCCGCCAGGCTCGGCCTGAGCCGCGATCATCTCGTCGTTGTGGCCGGCAGCACGCACCGGGGGGAGGAGGCCGTGGTGCTCGACGCCTTCGCGCAGGTGCGGGATTTCACCCCGCGCGCCAGGCTGATTCTCGCCCCCCGGCACCTGGAGCGGCTGGGCGAAGTCGAGCATCTGGCGCGCGAGGCCGGATTTGAGACGGTGCGGTGCTCGGCCGCCTCCGCCTCCACGGGCTGGACGGTCGCACTCGTCGACACCTTCGGCGAGCTCGCCCGTTACTATGGGCTGGCGCACGCGGTGTTCATCGGCGGCAGCCTGGTCCGGCACGGCGGGCAGAATCCGCTCGAAGCCACCAGCCTGGGCAAGGCGGTCGTGTTCGGGCCGCACATGGAGAATTTCGCCGAGATTGCGCGGCGGCTCCTTGAAGCCGAAGCCGCGCGGCAGGTGAGCCGCCCGGAAGAGCTGGCCCCGGTGCTGCGGCTGCTGTGCGCCAGCACCGGGGGCACCAGGATGCTCGGTATGCGGGCCCAGGCGGTCACCGAACGCTCGCAAGGCGCGGTCGTCCGGACCCTCGCTGCGCTGCGCCCGTTCTTGCGCTCCCCGTCGTGACGGTGTAGGCTTCCTGCCATGAGCCGGTTTCTGCAGGCCCTGCTCGTGGTGCCGGCGCTGGTGCTGGCTGCGGCGACCGCCGCGCCCGCCGACGAGGAGGGCTTCTTCGACGCGTATCGCAGCGGCGACCCCAACTTTCCGGTGGCGTTTGAGTACCCGGCGGACTGGAAGGTCATGCCGCCGCGCACCACCGAGGAGCGGCTCACCAGCGTGCAGGTGGTGGCGCCGCCGTCGGAGGGCATCCACGGCTTCATCATTCTGACGGTCAGCGTCCAACCGCTGAAGGTCGCCGGCGGGCACTATGCCAGTGCGGACGAGCTGATCCAGTTGTACAAAAGCCAGTTGCCTCCGGGCAGCGAGCCGGGCGAGGCGACGGTGCTGGGGGTGACGGCGATCAAGCTGCCCATGCGTACACAGGGGCTGCCGCCGTGGCACGGAGCTCCGTCTGAGATGCCGCCCAGGAAAGGGGAGCGGGTGGTCTTTGAGCGGGATGGCCAGCTCTATGAGCTGAGCTGGCTGGCTCCTGAGGAGGTGGCCCCACAGGCCGCCGCCGCCTTCAAGCGCCTGCTGCGCACGCTCGCGTTAGTCGACGAGTCCGCACCCCCCGCGCCCGCCGCGCCGTAACGGCGGATTTTGACCCCCGCTCGTCGACGTCCTACAATAGAGTGTCCAATGTGGCGGTCCCTCCACGACGCCTGGTGGCGTCTTGCCACAGGCAGCCACCCAACATCCTTCCGCCAGGCGCTGGCGTCCTGCGCGCTCGAGATGGGCGCGGCCGGCTTTGGCGCAGCCGTGGCCGCGCGCAACCTGGCCTATGATCGAGGCTGGCTGCCGCAGGCGCGGCTGCCCTGCCGGGTCATCAGCGTCGGCAACCTGACCGTCGGCGGCACCGGCAAGACCGCCTGCGTGGAGCTGCTCGCGCGGCGCCTGCTTGCGCAGGGCCGCCGGGTGGCCATCATCACCCGCGGCTACGGGGGCCGCGCCGGTCCGTACGCGCTGCACCAGGAGGGCGGCCAGCCGCTCGTCGATGGCGCGGCTGATGAGCCGCAACTGTTGGCCGCGCGGCTGCCGGAGGTGCCGGTGATCGTCGGCGCGCGGCGCGCCGCAGCCGGCCGGACGGCCTGCGCGCGCTTCGCGGCGGACACGGTGATCCTGGATGACGGGTTCCAGCACCGGCAGGTGGCGCGGGACTGCGAGATCGTGCTGGTGTCGGCCCGCATGCCGCTGGGCGGCTGGGCCCTGCTGCCGCGCGGGCCCATGCGCGAGCCCGTGGCCGCGCTGCGCCGCGCCGACATCGTGATCATCACGAAAACGGATGACGCGTTTGCCACGCTGGCCGCGATCGAGGAGCGGCTGCGCGCGCTGGCCCCCCGCGCGGTTATCGCCGCGGCCACGCATGAGCCGGTTGCGCTGCTCGATCCCCGGGCCGGCACCGAGCGCGATCCGTGCGAGCTCGACGGCCTCCGCGTTGGGCTGGTGTCGTCCATCGGCGATCCGGAGGGCTTCGAGGCGACGGTCGAGCGGCTGCACGGCGCCGTCGCCTGGCATCGGCGGTTTCCGGATCACCACCGGTTCACCGCCGAGGAATGGGGGCAGGTGCTGGCCTGCGCCGCCGAGGGCCATCCGGCCGCGATGCTCACGACGGAGAAAGACTGGATGCGCCTGCGGCCGCTCGTCGAGGCGGCGTGGCCCGCGATGCCGGTGTGGGTGCTGCGGGTGCGGTTGGCGCTGATCAAAGGAGCAGAGGACGTGCATGCTCGATTGGCTCGCGTGTACGCTGGTTAGGGCGGCCAGCGCCGTGCTGTGCCGGCTGCCGCCGTCGGCGGCGACCGGGCTGGGCGGCGCGCTGGGCAGCCTGGCCGCGCGGCTGCAGCCGAAGCGCGCGCGGATCGGCCTGAGCAACGTGCGGGCGGCCTTCGACGGCGCGCTGTCGCCGGATGCCGCGCGCCGCATCATCCGCGCCTGTTATCGGCAGCTCGGGGCCGGCATCCTGGAGCTGCTGCGCCTGCCGGTGATGGACCGCGCGTACGCGGAGCGCTACGTCACCATCGAGGGACAGGAGCGGTTCGAGCACGCCGTCGCTTCGGGCCGGCCGGTCATCTTGCTGACCGGGCATTTCGGCAATTGGGAGCTCTCCTCGATTGTGGCAGCCCTGCACGGCCACCCGATCGTGGCGCTGGCGCGCGCGCAGAACACACTGCCCCGGCTCTACGCGCTGCTCGTGTCATTCCGCCAATCAAAAGGCTGCCGCATCGTGCACAAAGGCAGCGCGATGCGGCAGCTTTTCGAGGCGCTCGACCGCGGCCAGCTCATCGGCATCGTGGGCGACCAGGCCAGCCGCCGGGGCATGTTCGTAGAGTTCTTCGGCCGCCCGGCGCTCTTCGCCACCGGCCCATTCGCCCTCGCCTACCGCAAGCACGCGCTGCTGCTGCCGGCCTTCATCCACCGCGTCCGCGGCCCGCACCATCGGCTGGTTATCGAGCCGCCGATCGCCGTCCCATCCGACCAGCCTGAGGATGCCGCGGTTAGCGCCGGCATCGAGCAGTTCGCCGCCGCACTCTCCCGCCACATCCGCGAGGACCCCGCGCAGTGGCTCTGGATGCACAAGCGCTGGAAGCGCACGCCCGCGCGGCGCGCGCTCGTGCTCAGCGACGGCAAGCTCGGCCACCTTAAGCAATCGCTGGCCGTCGTCGCCGGCCTGCGGCAGTCGCAGCCGCAGACCACCCACACCGTGGTCGAGATCCGCTACCGCAGCCGCGCCGCCCGCGCGCTGGCCGTGCTGTGGAGTTGGTGGATGCCGCGCGGATGGGGTGCGGCGCGCTGCCTGCGGTGGACGCTGGCCCCGGCATCGGCGCAGGCGCTCCTGACGCGCCAGGCGGATCTCATCGTTTCCTGCGGGGCCTCCGCGGCGCCGGCGAACGTGCTCTGGAGCCGCGAGAACCTGGCGAAGTCCGTGGTCATCATGAACCCAGCACCCCTGCCGGCGCGGCGCTTCGACCTGGTGATCGCGCCGCGCCATGACCGACTGAGGGATAGCCCGAACATACTCCGCACCCCGGGGGCGATTGTCGCCCCCGCAGGCGCGGAAGAGCAGCGGCTCGCGCAAGGCCGGCTGGCCGCGCATCCCCGGTATCAGCGCCCGGCCGCCGGCATCGCCCCCGCCCCGCATACGGTGGCGGTGTTCATCGGCGGCGACACGCCGGCCTATGCGATGACGCCGGCGTTCGCCGATGCGCTGATCTCGCAGGTCCTGCTGGCATGCGAGGCGGCGGATGCCTGGTGCCTGGTGACTACCTCGCGCCGCACGGCCCCCGGCGTCGAGCGCGTGGTGAGCGAGCGCGCGGCGCGCCACCCGCGCTGCCGGCTGCTGCTGCTCGCCAGCCGCGACGCGCTCGATGGCACGATGGACGGCATGCTCGCCTCCGCAGAAGTTGCCATCGTCACCGGGGAGAGCATCTCGATGGTGTCCGAGGCCTGCGCGGCAGGCCGGCAGGTGCTCGTCGTCGAGCCGCCGCCGCGCCCTCGCGCCGCCCGGCGGTGGTCCGGGCGCACGAAGCCGCAGCGGTTTCTCCGCGAGTTGGCCGCCGAGGGCTATGTCCACGTGGTCGCGCTGCCGGAGCTGAGCGACGCGCTCCGGAGCCGGTTGCGCGAGCCCCAGGCGATCCGGCGGCTCGAGAGCTTAGCGCCGGTGCGCGACGCGCTCGCCAGGCTTGTGTGACGTGCCCCATGCATGTCCTGCAGCTGCTGCCTAGCTTGCGCGTCGGCGGCGTTGAGCGCGGGGTCCTCGATCTTGCCAAGGGATTGATCGCCCGCGGCCACCGGGTCAGCGTCGTCTCTTCCGGCGGAGAGCTGGTGGAGCCGCTGACCAGGCTGGGTGCGGCGCATCACCGCCTCCCGGTCCATGAGAAGTCGGCGCGGGCGATGTGGGCCTGCGTGCCCGCGGTGGCCGACCTGGTGACCTCCACCGGCGTCGACGTCGTGCATGCCCGTTCCCGCGTGCCTGGATGGATCGGCTGGGCCGCCGCCCGGCGGACGCAGCGACCGTTTGTGACGACCGCGCACGGCTTTTACCGCCCGCATCCGGGCTCGCGCGTCATGGTGTGGGGCCGCGTGGTCATCGCGCCCTCCCCCGCGCTCGGCCGGCACCTCGTCGAGCGCCTCGGCCTGCCGCGGCAGCGGCTGCGCATCATCCCGCGCGGCGTCGACCTCGACGAATTCCGGTTCCAACCGCCCGCGCCGGTGTGCGAGCGCCCCTGGCGGCTGGGCCTGTTCGGCCGGCTCAGCCCGCTCAAGGGGCAGGACGTGGCGATGCGCGCCTGCGCGCAGCTCTTGCGCAGGGGCGTGCCGGTGCGGCTCTGCCTCGCCGGGGACCAGCCCGATGCGCCGGCGCGCCACAGCCTGGAAGCGCTCGCGCAACGGCTGCGGATCGAGGAGGCGGTGGAATGGCTCGGCATCCGCCAGGACATCCCCGCCCTCCTCGCCGGTGTTGATATCGTGCTGATGCCCTCGACGTATCCGGAATCCTTCGGCCGCGCCGTGATCGAGGCCAGCGCCGTGGGCCGGCCGGTGGTCGCTTCCAGCGTAGGCGCGCTGCCCGAGCTTATCAGCGACCGGCAGAACGGCATGCTCGTGCCGCCCGGCGATCCGGCGGCCCTGGCCGACGCCGTGGAGCGGCTGATCGCGCACCCGTCGCTGCGGCGGCGGTGCATCGCGATCGGCCGCCGCCGCGCCGAAACTGCATGGAGCCTGCCGCGCATGGTAGAGCAGACCGAGGCGGTCTATGACGAGTGCCTCCGCCGGCCGCGGATCCTGATCTGGAAGCTGAGCGCGCTCGGCGACGTGGTGCTCTCGACCCCCAGCCTGCGCGCGGTGCGCCGCCGGTATCCGGAAGCGCCCATCACGCTGGTCGTCGGCCGCTCCGCCTACGAGGCGGTGGCCCGCTGCCCGTATCTCAACGGCCTGATCATCGACGATCCGCGCGGGAAGGACCGCGGTCTGGCCGGCCGGCTCAAGCTGGCCCGCCGGCTGCGCCGCGAAGGCTTCGATCTGTCCATCGACTTGCAGAACAGCCGCAAGACGCATGTGCTTGCGTGGCTGGCCGGCATCCCGGTCCGCGTCGGGTATGACCGCAAGCTCGGCTGGCTGCTCAACCGGCGCGTGCGGCTGCCGCGCGTGGTGCTCGCCCCGATTGCGCATCAGCACCACCTGCTGCGCGGCGTGGGCATCCCGCCCGACGGCGAGGCGCTGGAGGTGTGGCCTAGCCCGCTCGATGCGCGGCGCGCGGATGAGCTGCTCGGGCCTGCGCGCGAGACGGGACAATTGGTCGTGGGCCTGCATCCCGGCGGCAGCGACCGGTGGCGGACCAAGCGGTGGGACCTGGCGCGTTGGGCCCAGCTCTGCGACGCGCTCACCCAGCGCAACGTGCACGTCGTCGTGACCGGGGGGCCGGACGAGCGCGGCCTGGGCGAAGCGCTGGCTCGGCTGACCGCGCGGCCGCCGCAGCTCCTCGCCGGCCAGACCAGCCTGCTTGAACTGGCGTGCGTAATCACATCCTGCCACGTCTTTGTCGCGCACGACTCCTCGCCGCTCCATCTGGCCGCCGCCGTGGGCACGCCCACGGTGGCCCTCTTCGGCCCGACGGATCCGCGCCGCCACCTGCCGCCGTCGTTCATCGGCCAGGTCATTAAGAAAGACGTGTTCTGCAGCCCGTGCTACGCGTCGCGCTGCCGCACCCTCACCCATGCGTGCATGACCCGCATCGGCGCCGACGAGGTGCTCGCGGCCGTGCTCGGCCTGCTGGCCACCGCGGAGGCCGCCGCGTCATGAGGGTGCTGCAGGTGACGTCGCACCTGAATATCGGCGGCATCAGCCGCTATGTGCTGACGCTCTCCTCCCGGCTGGCCGCGCGCGGGCACTCGGTGCGCATCGCCTCCGGCGGAGGCGAGCTCGAAGCGGAGGCGGCGGCCGCCGGGGTGGGGCACCGGCTTGTGCCGCTGCACACCAGCGCCGATTTTAGCCTGCAGGCGTGGCTGGCCGCGCGCCGGCTCGCACAGCTGCTGCGACGCGAACCGGCGGATGTGGTGCACGCGCACACGCGCATCAGCCAAGTGGCCGCCGCGCATTGCGCCCGCGTGGTTGGGGTGCCGTACGTCACGACGTGGCACGGCATCTTCCACCCCAACCTCGGGCGCAGCCTCTGGCCGTGCACCGGTCGCCGCACGATCGCGATCAGCGAACCGGTCCGTCAGAATCTGCTGGCCACCTTCCGAGTGCCAGAGGAGCGGGTGCGTTTGATCGTCAACGGCGTCGACCCCGCCTATTTCGCGCAGCCGCCTCAGCCGGATGCCGTCGCAGCCTTCCGGCAGGCGCACGGCGTGCCGCCGCGCGGGCCGATCATCGGCTCGATCGGCCGGCTGGCCTCCGGCGGCGTGAAAGGGTTTGATCTGGTGATCGCCACGGCTGCGCGGCTGGTCCACGACATCCCAGATCTGCACGTGCTCATCGTCGGGGATGGGCCGCGCCGCCCGCTCATCGAACGCCTGGTCCAGGAGTCCGGGCTGGGCGGCCAGGTGCATCTGACCGGGCGGGTGGCCGACGTGCGGGTGCCGTTGTCGATCATGGATGTGTTCGTGTTCCCGGTGCGGTGGCCGGAAGGATTCGGGCTCTCGCTCATCGAGGCCATGGCTGCCGGCCGCCCCGTTGTGGCCACGCGGACCGGTGCGGTGCCCGGGATCCTGGCGGACGCCGGGTGCGGGGTCCTGGTCAATACCGATGATGTGCGGGCCTTGGCCGATGGGATCGCCGGTCTGCTGCGCGATCCAGCGTTCGCCGCGCGCATGGGCCAAGCCGGCCAGCGGCGGGTGCGCGACGCCTTCAGCCTCGATCGCATGGTCGAGCGCGTGGAAGCCGTGTACCGCGAGGTCGCGCCGGGATGACGCGCATCCTGGTCGTGCTGCCTAACTGGTTCGGTGAAACGCTCTTTGCCACGCCCTTTTTGCGCGCGCTGCGCCAGGCGCGGCCCGAGGCGCGGATCACGGCCCTCGGGCGCCCGGCCTGCCGCGAGGTCCTGCAACATCATTCCGCGGTGGATGCGTGCCTCGAGCTCGACGCGCGCCTCGGGCGCAGCCCGGCCGGCGTCTGGCGGCTGGTCCAGCGGCTGCGCGGGCACTTCGAGATGGCGTTCATCCTGCGCCGCAGCCTCTCGCGCACGCTGCTGCTATGGGCCGCCGGCATTCCCGAGCGCGTCGGCTTCGATCATGCGAAGAGCGGATGGCTGCTCACCCGGCGCGTCGCTCTGCCGACAGGAAGGCACAAGGCCTACGCGTATTTGCGTCTGCTCGAAGCGATCGGCGCTACCCCGTCCGAAACGCCCTACGAGTATGTCGTGAGCGATGAGGAGCGGCTTCAGGCTCGCCGCCGGCTCGCGCGGCCTGAGCCGGATGGGCGCCCGCTCGTCGTCCTGCATCCTGGCGCGAACTGGCCGCATAAGCGCTGGGCGCCTGAGCGGTTCGCCGCGCTGGGCGACCGGTTGGCGGAAGC
>JAHFGU010000049.1 GCA_023247285.1 Candidatus Omnitrophota bacterium | reverse complement strand
CGGTATCCGCATCTGTCGAGCGGGATGGACGTCGAGCGGTTCGCGGCGGATGCGGAGCGCGTGGTCCAGGATCCGAATGCGACCACCGACCTGCGGCCGCACGAATCGGTCCTGATCTACCGGGATTTTTGCCAATTTGCCGGATTGCGCCCGACGGTGACCAGCCAGGAATTTCACGTGTTGCACGAGCTGAGCTTGGCGGTGCAGGATGCGATCCAATCGGCGCACGCCTCCGGCCGGCTGCATCTGCGCGGGACGGTCACCTTCCGCGAAGTCCACCGCTTCAACACCCTCTTTAGCCGCTACTACCGGCGCCAGCAAGACGATGCGGTGGAACGGTTGTTTCAGCGGTTTCTGGTCACGGCGATGACGGTCTATGGCCGGCTGATTCCGCGGCAGGAGTGGCAGGAGTTTGGGCGGCTGCTGCAGCAGGTGTTTTCGCGCGAGGCGTTTGCCGCGCTGTATGCGACCTCCAGCGTGATCGCCGGCGGGGAGATCGAGCCTGCCGAGATGGAACGGCTCTTTTCGTCCGAAGGATTTGAGGCGATGGAACCGGTGGCGCTGTCGGACTCCGAGCAGGAGGTGCTCACCGCGGCGGATCGGGCCGACGCCGCCGGGTTGCCGCTGACGGTGTTCGTGCCGCCCCAGCAGCTGCCCGGGATCGTCGTGGAGGCGCTGCGCCGCGCGCCGGAACACCTCGTGTTCCCGCTGCCCATGAGCGGGTTTACCCAGCCCGAGGAATTTTTCGGCAAATCGCTGCCGGATCCGCAGACCCAGCGCGTTCGCTTCAGCCCCGGCATCTTCGCGCGCATGATGGAGCTGGCCACGCAACAGCCGGACCGCGAAATCTTTCTCGTGCTGGAACACATGGAATTCGCGTCCGGGCAGCTGCGTTTGGCGCTGCACCAGCCGTTGTTGGAGCGCAAGGTGATGCTGGGCGGCCGGGTGCAGGCGCTGTCGCCCAATCTCCACCTGGTGATGACTATGGAGGAGGGGGTGGACATCGGCGATGAATCCTTCATGGACCGCAGTTTCGGTCACCATTTGAGCGAGCCCTCATCGGCCGAGCTCGCGGCCCACCTGCGCCGCACAACCAAGCTGGCACCGGCTGCGGTGGATGAGCTGCTGGCCCTCTACTCCGCCAGCCGCGCGCACGCGGTGCTGGCGGATCGGTTCGGGGTGCACGACGTGCTGCGGATCGCCGCGTATGCCGCCGGGCGGCTGTCGGAGGCGCCTCAGGCCGATCCGGTGGCGATCCTTCGGCAGGAGGCCGCGCTGCATTTGACCGCGAAGTTCTCGCCGGTGTCGGAGCCTGATGGGCAGGAGGCCGTGCGCGCGCTGATCGGTCACAATACGCATGTCGACGTGCATGTGACGATCCAGTCGGGTGGCGCGGCGTTGGACTGCGCCGGCGTGCGGTTGGACGTCAGCCCCTCGAGCGCCTTCGGCGTGTTCCTGCGCCAGGCCATCTCCCGGCAGCCCACGCTGACGTTCCGCGAGGCGCTGGAGCAGTTTGTGCGCGCCTCAAGCCGCGATGAGCAGGATTACTTCCTTACACCGTCGGAGGAACAGCTGTTCCTCTTGCTGGCGCGGTCCTACCGGTACGCGCCGTCCAAGGTGGTGTCGCTGCAGGGGCCGCCGGGCGGCGGCAAGACCACAATCGCCCGGGTGTTCACGGATGTGATCGGCGCCTCGCTGCATGAGTACACCCTCAATCGCGAGATCGACTTGTCGTTGTTCCGTGGCAGCACCGGGCTGTCGAAGACCGGCTTCACACTCCACATTCCACCGTACTGGCAGGCGCAGGGTCAATCGAACGCGGTCTTCTTGTATAACGAAGCCGATACGCGCCTGTTCTTCCTCGAGTGGTTATGGCCGCACATTGCGGGCGCGCCGGAGCGTTACGGCGTGGAGTTCCCAACGCCTGACGTGACGCTGGAGGATCCGCTGGATCGCGTGCGCTTCGGCGTCCCACAGATGCACATTCTCACCGGCAACGTGCGCCAGGATCATATCCCGGAGGAGATCACCGCGCACCTGCCGGCCACCTATTCCATGGAGCGGTCGGATGCGGAAGTCGCTCGGCTGGCCCATCAGATGCTGGAGAGCGCGTTGCGCCGCCGCGGCCAGCGCGTGGCGGCATCGGCGATCAACGCCTCGGCCGAGCGCTTGGCGCAGGTCTACACGGCGATGAGCCGCGCGGTACGGGACGGCGAGTTTACCTCCGTCCGGCAGATCACGCCCAGGCAGTTGGAGCGATTCTGCATTGTGTTCGCCCATGCGCTGGCGCAGGGTATCGGCCCGAAGGACGCTTTTGCGCAAGTCGTGGATCTGATCTTCATCCGGTTGTGGGACAATCCGGCGGACGCCGCGCATGCCGGCCAATTGATCCGCACGCAGTTCACCGATTTGCCGCCTCCGACGCGCCGGCCGACGTCGGCACAACAGCTTCAGCTCCTCGCGACCGCGCCGGTGCATGCGCCGCTGCTGATTTTCACCGACGGCACCATGCCCGTTGACGCGGTGCGCCAGGCGCTGGTGCCGGCGGACGGATCCGTCGAAGAACGCCACATGACGTTGAGCGATTTCCATACCAGCAACAAACTCATTGGCGATGTCAGTCCGACCGCGGATCAGGACACCCCCCGCAACCACCAGGGCAAGTTGAGCTGGCTGCTCCTGCAAGCCCATCTCAGCGACCGGCCGCAGCTGTGCTGGGTCCGCGGGTACCTGGACATCAACCCGCAGGTCGCGCCGATCCTGAACGAGTTTTTCCAGACCGGCTGGCTGCAGACCGACAAGATTTTAGACGAGGACTTGGTGGCGGACGTGCTCGCCCAGGTGCCGGCCGCCTATGAACGGATCGCCGCCGAGTACCACGCGGCTACCCACGAGACGCTGCCCGCCTCCTGGCAGGCGTTGTTGACGAACGCGGATCAGCGCACACGGCTGGTGCGGTATCTCATCAGCTACCAGCCCGCGCGGCTGCGGCTGGTGCTGTTGGCGAACGCTGAAGAGCCGATCACGCTGCATCCCGCGGACCTGGACCGGTTCCTGCCGGTCAATGTCGCGCAGGGCATGTCGGAGGCCTGGGTCAGCCAATTCGTGCAGACCCAGCTCCGGGGCGTGCCGCGAGAGACGGCCGAGGCGGCTGCGCAGTATGCCGCGACAGCCTGGCAGGTATCCGACGCCGAGCAGCAGGATGCGGTGTATCGGCACAACCGGCTGGGCCGTCCGGAGCTGGAGGTGTTTGTGCGGGCCGTGCAGCGGCACGCGGAACGCGGGGCGGTGGACCCGACGCTGCTGAAATTGCTGGCCTACCACATTCTCGGCACGGGGTTGGTGTCGACGGTTGGGTCGGAGCAGGACGACTCCGCCCCGCCGCGCGACTACCGCGCCGAGTATCTCCAGCAGCTAGGCCTCGACCTTGGCGCGGTGCGCTACGCGCGCCGGTTCGCCGTGCAGCCGAGCCGCACCCAGCCGGGTGTTTCCAGGGTCTTCTTCGGGATTACGGCGCAGGTCGGCGGACATGCCTATGTCCTCGGCGAGACCGAGACGCACTATGACCAGTGGCGCCAGGAGAATGCATACGGACGCTACACCTTGACGCGCGGTGATCAACCCGTCACCGTGCGGCTGCAGGCACCACTACAAAGCCTGCTCGCGCAGGAGGCCGGCATGCTGTTGTTTGACGAGGCCGGCATCCCGCTGGTGCTGGAGGGCGATCCCGGCGGCGGCAAGACATCGTCCTCGCAAGAGCTGGCCTTGCTGACCGGGCGCGCGTACCACGAAGAGGGCATGTACCAATGGATCGATCTGTCGGCACTGCTTGGCTCGCCGGTGCCGCGGGGTCAGCGGATCGTGCTGAACGCGCTGCAGAAAGATCCCGACGGGCGGTTCATCCTAGATTTCCTGCGGCTCTATCAGGACGGCGGGGTGTACGTGGCGGATGAGGGACGGGTCAGCGAGAACGCGGGGCATCTGCTGCGCTGGCTGGTGGAGGCCGCCGGGCAAGACGAGATTGATCTGGGGGATTACCATCCGGGCCTGCAGGGGATGGTCGTTCGGAAACATCCGGACTTCCGGCTGCTGGTGACGCAGAACTACCACTTCCGCACCGAGGGCCGCCAGCCGCTCTCGCTCAGCGTGGATCGGGCCTGCGGGAAGATCCGCGTGGACAATGTGCTGTCGGTCTCCGATGCGCGCACGCTCGTGGAGTACTACCTCAACGGCGCGCCGCTCGACGCGTCTGTGCGCGACCAGCTCGCCCGGCTGCACGTGCGCATGAGCCAGGCCCATCCCCAGCGGCGCATGATCAGTCCCCGGGATCTGATCGAGATCGTCGTCAAACTTGCCGATGTGGTTCGGCGCGGAGACGCGCTAGCACCGGCGCTGTCTGAGTCGTTGACCCTTACCTACGTGGAAGGGTTGCTGACTCCAGCGGAGCGCGAGGCGGCTGCCGCACTCATTGCCGAGGTCATCCCCGACTACCGCGTGGCGGCTGCGGACCACTACGAGCTGCCGGTCGTCAGTTCCGCGCTCGCCGTCTCGAACGTCGCCCCGTCGGATGTCGCCCACTGGCAGGCCGCCCCCACCATGGTCGGTCGAGCCCACGCGCTGGCGCGCCTGCTGCTTTCCGGCGGCCGGGAGGTGTTGATTCATGAGCCGCAGGGAGGTTTTGGGCTGGACACCGTCAAGCTCATGTGTCAGCTCACCGGCGCGCGCTTGGAAATCACCGAAAGCCATCCGTTCGTGACGGCCAAGCAATTGCTGGAAGGCGAGTCGGTGTCCTTTGAGGAGCGCTTCGATGCCACTACGGGACGGCGCCGGGCTCTCAACGACGCGCTCATCTTTACGCGCGGCGCCATCGGCCGGCATCTCGTCAAGGCCTCCGAGGCATCGGGAACCGGCGCGGCGGCCCAGGCGCAGCCGGTGGTCATCGCCCTGCCGAACATCGATGCGATTCCGGTGAGCGAGCTCGTCAAGCTGAACCAGCTGCTCTCCACGCGGCGGATGCTGATGCGCGACGAGCAGGGGCGGCTGACCGAGTATGTGCTGCCGCCGCACGTGCATATCGTGGCCATGACGTCGTCGCTGGACCGGCTCTCCTCGCCGTTTGCCAACCGGTTCACCAAACTCGCCGTGCCGTTTGTGGAGCGCGCCGAGGAGTTGCACGCCGTCGTGTCGCAGCTGTATCCCGCCGTGACCCTCCAGGAGACGCGCTGGCTGCAGGAGCTGGCCCGGCGCGTGGCCCTGGCCTATCAGCAGGAGCGCCTGGAGCTGCGGGACAGCCACTATACCGAGCGCGATGTCTTCGAGCTGGCACTGCGTCTGCAATTGTTCAAGCAGGCCGATGCCGCATCCGGCGCGCTGAACCCGAATCCGCTGTGGTACGTGCTCAAGGCGGTGCGCAGCGTCTACCTCAATGGGTTGTATCCCGATGATCGCCGGCTGGTGGAAGATGAGATCATTGTCAAGGGCTGGCTGGCCGAACTGTTTCCGTCGCTGAATGATGCCACGCGGCAGCGCGCCTATCGCCAGTGGGCCGAGGCCATGGCCGCGGAGTCGCGCACGCTGCGCTACGAGACGCATCGGGTCATCGTTCCGGAGAGCGCGTTGGCGAGCGGGAGCTACCAGTGCCCCAATGGCATCGTGATCACCCGGCAGGGTGATGCGGTGACGGTGATTACCCCAGCGCGAGCCTATCCGGTGACCTGGGAGGCGCTGCCCCAATCGGGCGCAGCGCCACAGCGACTCTCTGAGGGGCTGAGCGTCAGCCGGGAGGGCGCAGGGCTCGTCTTGCACCTGAACCTGCTCTCGCGCGTCGGCAGCCAGATGCTGCGGCGCGATGACGTGAATCGCCAGCGCAGCCTGCCCTGGCAGGAGATGAGCGCCGAAGAGTTCCTCTATCCGGCCGGGCCGTTGTTGGAGGCGATCGAGGCGCTGCTCATTGCCGAAACCCCGGTGGTGGCCGCGACCGGATTGCGCATTTTGCCCCGCGTCGTCCTGCTGCCCGGAGAGACCGGCAGCGGCAAGACCTCGCTGGTGCAGATGCTCAGCCGGGCGCAAGGCGTGCCGGTGGTGCGGATCAATTCGGATCGGCAGATGCAGGACACCCAGCTGCTGGTCGGACTGTCACTGCGCGATGGCATCGAGCTGACGGCACAGGAGTTTCTCAAGAGTCTGGGCACCGTCAATGGCCAGCGGCTGCCGACCGCCGCGTCCGCGTCCCCGAGGGCGCGCGTGCTGGTGGATGAGGCCAACATCACCCGCAATGTGTGGTCGGTGCTCGATCCCATCGCCCGCGGAGAACGGCGGTTTACCGTGGAAAGCCAGGCGGGCGATCCGATCACGGTCGAGATGGACCCCGAAATCAGTCTCGTGCTCACCTACAACCCCGCGGAGCTTTACGGCGGCACCGGGACCGGCGGCAACCGGTTCAATTTCCCGCCGAGCCTCAGCAGCCAGGCCGCCAAGGTCTACCTCGGCGAGCCGCTCCGGGAGTTCTCGCATGACGAGCTGCTGGCGATCATCGATGAGCTCTACCGGCGCGGCGAGGTGCACTTTGCGCGCCAGGACGCGCTG
This sequence comes from Candidatus Omnitrophota bacterium, assembly GCA_023247285.1. Next base: position 2,657 of record JAHFGU010000049.1, on the reverse strand, counting down.
CGCGGGGTGTCGGTACCGCCTGCGGCCGAGGAGCGATTCCTCCCCACGACGCCCGTGGCGCTGGCGGTGCGCAACGTGGCCAAGGCGCCGCAGCAGTCGCTAGACGAGCTGGAGCGGGCGCTGGCGGCTGCGCCGGTCATCGAATCGAAGCCAGCGGAGCGCCGCGTGCCGGAGCTCACTGAGGAGCAGCAGAAAAAAATCGAACAGGACATTCGAGCGCACTTTGCGTTCGACGAAGGAGCGGTCGCGGCACGCCTGGCGGACTTGGAGCAGGCGTTGGCCGCGGACGCTTCGCGCACGACGCGCCTGCGGGGCTTCCTCGACGATGTGCTGCGGCCGTTCTGCAATGGCGCGGCCACGGGCCTCGTGGCGCCGGAGTTCGTGGCGCGCGTGAAGGCCGCAGCCGAACAGCTGGATCCCGAGCTGGCCACGATTGTCGCCGAGCTGTCCGCCCTGGCGCGCGTCAGCCAGGTGGAGCCGCTCCTGATGCGGCTGGATGCCTTGGCCAAGCGCCACCACGTGCTCCTGGAGGACAAGACCATCTGGCGTTGGAGCGGCCGCTACACGATGGCGTTTGAGGCGGTACCCGTCCTCCGGCGCGAGCGCTTCAATGTCGAACGCCTGCGGCATGTCCTGGGTGAGGCGGACTTCGCGCGGGTATTTCCGGATGCGATCGTGCCGGAGGTCTTCGTGGTCGATCGGCCCATCCACGACGGGACCCTAGGCTATTTCAACGGCATGGATTTGGTTGTCGTGTCGCTCGGGGAGGCGGCCCGCGAAGCGGCGGTGGCGGCTCATGAGCTGGGCCATTATATTTCCGATCGCGCGGGTGGCTGGAATTCAGCGATCGGCGATCGCATTCGGCCGGGGCAGGGGAACGTCGAGCTCTACTCCACGTTCTTTCCGCTGGTCTTCGTCAGCGACCCAGCGGCCTATCTGAAGGAACAAATCGCGTCCCATATGGATGCCGCACACCTCAAGCAGCGTGACGCCTATGCGCTGGCGGTGCAGGCGGTGCTCACCGCCCTGGCGATTGTCGCGGGCCGGTCGCCATCCGCCGGGTTGCTCCCGCCCAGTCAGACGAAGGAGATTCTGCAGCAGGTTGGTGGGTGGTCCCCGGCGCAATGGGCGGCCGCTGTCCGGGCGATTTGGCAAGATCCGGCGAGGTGCTTCCCAAAGGTTGAGGCGGGATACTACCACGAGCGGACGGTTCGCGTAACCGTCCACGGTTCGATCCAGCAGGTCCCGCTGCAGGATACGTCGCGCGGCATCTCGTTCCCTCCCGCCGTCACAACCGAGGTCGTGGGGGCGGGGAACGTGCACGTGCCGGAGTTGGAAGGCGGCCACGAGCTGGTCGATGACCGGGTCCAGCCGTCGATCCGCATGGAGGCCGTCCGCCAGCGCGCCCTGCCGGCCACCCTGCGCCAGGCCATGCAGAAGTACGCCAAGCTGTTTGCCAGCCAGCAGCCGCCGGATGTGCCCCAGATCCGGACCGTGCCCCAGGGCGGAGTGGCCATCAACCCGCAAGCGCTGATTGAGGGCGATCCGAGCACACTGTTCTTCGCCCCGGCCTATGAAGATGAAGACAAAGGGCTCGCCCAGAACGTGATGTTCGTCATGGATGTCAGCGGCAGCATTACGTCGAATGTCGCGCTCAAGCAAGCGTTGGAAGACATGGTCTACCATCACGTAGCCTTGCTGGAAGGGCTCTCCGTCAAGAATCCGGATCTGACGGTGGGCTTGGCCACCATCAGCGGTTACACCACGGTGCTGATGACGTTCAAGCAGTGGCAGCAGGCCAAGGGGCCGCGGGCGAAGCGCGCCCTGGTGGAAGCTGCCTTGGCGAAACTCTGGTCCTCAGGCGATGGCGGGGGTATCGACACGCCCGCCCTTTTGGAGACGCTGGGCAAGCAAGAGTTCCCGGCGGTGGCCGGCAAGCGGACGAAGCACCTCGTGGTGGTGTTCACGGACGGACAGGAAACCGGTCGCGCTCAGGGCGAGCCGTTGAAGCGGATGATTGAGGAATTTCGTCAGGGCGGCGAGGCCGCCTCGGGCGGTCGGCGACGGCCTCCGGTGGATCTGGTGTTCATGAGCATCGAAAGTGATGGCGAGACGAAGAGTCTGCGCCGCCAGTATCCGTGCTTCCTGGCACTTCCCGGCGGTACGTTATCCGCTGACGCCTATCTCGAAGCGTTGTTCCGGGTCGCGTGGCTGCAATCCAAGCAGCGCCTGGACGGCGATTTAAGCCCGTACCTTCGAGGGTCTCCGGGTCCCAACAGGCCCTCTCCTAGGGCCTCGAGCAAGGGCACCACCTCCGGCTTGCATAAGGAGTTCGTGCTCCCGTTGGTTGGCGTGGGCGCGCTGGTGCATGGGATTGCCGCCGTCAATCCTGTGCTGGGGCTGGCAGTCCTGGGTCTTAGCAGTGTGCTGGGTGGGTTCCTGATCTATCGTTGGTTCTTCGGCACCCCGCAGTGGCTGCACGAGTGGCAGGAACGGCTGTTGCGTCCCAGCCGGCCGGCACCGCCGAGCTGGCGCGAGCGGCTCTTCAGCCCGCAGTATCTCCTCCCGATCCTCGGCCTGGCCGCATTCGTTGTCCCACCGCTCCTCCACCACCTCTTCGGCCTCGACCTCCATGCCCCCTCCGGCACGCTCCTCGC
>JAHFGU010000048.1 GCA_023247285.1 Candidatus Omnitrophota bacterium | reverse complement strand
GCAGCTCGATGGGGTCTGTCCGCTGCGGCGTCGGAAACCGGCCCTGCACCAGCCCCACCATGAACACCACCGGAAATTCAAGCCCCTTGGCCTTGTGCAGCGTGAGCACGTGGACCCGGTCGGCCCATGCGTCGTCCTCTTCCACCGGCTCCTGGCCCAGCGCCTGCAGCAGCGGCAGATGCGGCATGAGCTCGGCAAGGCTGCCGCCGACCAGCGCCTCCATTCGCTGAAGATGCTGGAAGAATCGGGCGACGGTATGCAGCTGCAGCAGCTCCTCGGGTCGTTCCCCTCCGCTCAAGCGCATGAGCAAGCCGCGATCAGCCAGCCACTGGTACAGCACTTGGCCGGCCGAGCGGGTCCGCGACACCTCCAGCAGCCGGGACACATCCGCGCGGAGCTGCGCCAGCTCTTGCCGGCCCTGGGCGCTGACACGCGGCGGCTCCGGGTCATCCGGCGCCTCGAGGCGCTCGAGGACCGCCTGCAGGCTGACGTGGCGGCGCGAGGCCGCGGCGAGCACCGCGCTGAGATCGCTCATCGGACAGCGGTAGAGCGGCGAGCTCGCCACATGGTACCAGCTCAAGCTGTCCTCCGGATCGGCCAAGGCCTTGAGGCACGAGAGCAGCATCTTGGCTTCTTCGCGGGCGAAGAGGCCGCTGGCGCCGCTGAACTGCCACGGCACGCCGGCCACGTTGAGCGCGCGCAGGAAGAGATCTGCGTCGCGGTTGGAGCGCACGAGGATCGCGAGGTCGCCCGGCCGGCGCAGGCCGGCGGCAATCAGCTCTCGGATGGCGCGCGCCACCCAGTCGGCTTCGCTGGAGGCCGTGTCAAACACCTGCAGGCGCGGCTGAGCCGGCGGATGGCCGGCCCTGGCGAGCAGGCGCTTGTCGATGCCTTGGCGGACTTCTAGCCGGTCCGGGTCGTTGAACCGGATGAGCCGATAGGCGCTATCCAAGATCCCCTGCGTGGACCGGAAGTTCTCGGTCAAGACCACGGTGCGCACCTCCGGCCGCTGGTCGAGGAACTTGAGCACGTTGCTGATGGCCGCACCCCGCCATTTGTAGATGCTCTGATCGTCGTCCGCGACCACCGTGACCTGCGCCAGGGGCCCGGCGAGCAGCTGCAGCAGGCGGAACTGCGCGAAGTTGGTGTCCTGGAATTCATCGACGAGCAGGTACCGCACCCTGGCCTGGACCGCGGTCCGCACCTCCGGCGCCTGCTCGAGAAGCTGGATCGCGAGGAGCACGAGATCGCCGAAGTCCGCGCAGTCGGCAGCGCGCAGCGCCTGCTGGTAGGCCGCATAGACCTCGGCCAGCTCCTGCGCGCGCCGGCTGCGCGCCTGATCCGCCGGGTCCTCCGGCCGGACGCGAGACAGCGCCGCGGCATGCGCAAGAAATTCCTCCGGCCCGACCGCTTCATCCTTCGCGCGGGCGAACACCGTCGCCAGGGCCTCCAGATGGCGGGCGGGGTCATGCGGCGGCCGGAACTCCCGCAGGGGCAGCTCGAAGAGCCGCTGGCGCAGGAAGACCTGCTGCTCAGCTTGGGACAACACGCGGAAGTTGGGTGTGAGCCCGACGCGCAGGGCCTGTTCCCGCAAGAGCCGGTCGCCGAAGGCGTGGAAGGTGCTGACGGGAAGATCCACATACCCATAGGGCATCAGCAGGTCGACCCGCTCCTGCATCTCGGAGGCGGCCTTGTCCGAAAATGTCAGCCCCAGGAGCTCCTGGGGCTGGGCGCGGCGCGTGGCCAACAGCCAGGCGATGCGCCGGGCGACCACCGTGGTCTTGCCGGTGCCGGCCCCAGCGATGATGAGCAGCGGACCGGCTTCGTGGACCACGGCCTCCCGCTGCGCCGGCGTGAGATCGTCGAGCAGGAGCGGATCCTGTGGAGGGGCGACAGGCATCATGCGAGCGACGGCGGCCGCCGCGATCCAGGCGGCGTTATTGCCGGGTAGCGCGGAACTCGAACGCGAAGTCCAAGTCTATTTTCGGCAATTCTTCAGCGTCGAAATCCGTCTTGAGGTCCGACACGTACAAGGTCAGCTTCCTCGCCTTCTTGGCCGGGCTCCAAAACGCGATCAACCCATCATACGTCACCGAAGGAAACAGGAACCCAGGCTGGATCGCGGTTTGCTGCAGCAGGGCGAAGGGGCCCTGCGGCTTGCGGACGAACAGCCTGCCGATCGGTACGCTGAACCCGAAGTAGCCTGGGCTGGCGTTCTCCAGCACCATGCGGGTCGTGGTCGCGGTCGGCCGGCGGTATTCGGCGAACGCGGTGACGTAATCGACGCCGACGGGGCTGTATTGATTGCCCAGGTCGTCCACGAGCACGAACAGGCTGGGATTGATCAGGACTTTCTGCTCGCTGCCGTTGGCGATGTTCAGGTAGAACACCAAGTGCTCGGCGTAGTAGGGGCTCTTGCCGGCGTACTGCTCGAACAGCGCGCGGTTCTTAAAGAAGTTGTCGAGATAGGCTGCCGAGGCGTAGTTGACGGTGACCTTCACCTTGCCCTTTGCCTGTTCCTGCATGACCGGCTCCACCTGCCAGGCCATGGCCTTGCCGATCGTCGGCTCTTCGGACATGGGCCCTCGCGCCTGGCGCTCGAACAGCAGCGAGCTCCGCCGAGCACACCCCGCGACGCACACCATGCCCGCCAGGCCAATCAGCACCCACCGCATGCCAGCCTCCTCCTTCGCTACACCCGCTCGAATGGATCAAAGAGCTTCCGGTATTCTTCCAGACAGTAGCGGTCCGTCATCCCCGCGATGTAGTCGCAGACCACGCGATAGGGATCTTCGCCGCGGGCGATGCGCGCGCGGGGGGTGTTGGGCAGCTGCTCCGGCTTGCGGACGTATAACTCGAAGAGCTCGGTGATGAAGCGCTTGGCCTTGTCCGCCATCCGGCTGACGCGGTAGTGATGGTAGAATTGCTGCCAGAGGAGGCGCTTGAGCGGCGCGCGCAGCCGCGCCATCTCGTCGCTGAAGCCGACGAGCCGCTCCCGGCAGGCCCGGACGCGCTCGACGGATTCGATCTTGCGCTGCGCCAGGCGCTGCCCCGTGGCCTGGACCAAGTCCAGAACTTGGCGGTTGATCACGGTGCGGATGATCTGATACCTGCGGATGTCCGGATCCATGCGGGTCCCTGCCGCGTCGACGGCTTCCCGCGCCTGCCGCCACACATCGAGCCCGGCCAGGTCGTCTTCCTTAAGGATACCTGAGGCCAATCCATCGTCAAGGTCGTGGTTGTCATAGGCGATTTCATCCGCCACGTCGGCGATCTGGCTCTCCAGCAGCGGGGAGAGCGCCGGGTCGAGCGCGGGCTGCAGGCCGGGCTCGGCGTAGGGCGCGCGGTGCTTGTTGATGCTCTCCCGCATCTCCCACGTCAGGTTCAGGCCGGGAAATTGCGGGTACCGGGCTTCGAGCAGATCGACGATGCGCAGGCCCTGGAGATTGTGATCGAAGCCGCCATGCTCCGCCATCAGCGCCCGGAGGGCGTCTTCGCCGGCATGGCCGAAGGGCGGATGCCCGATATCGTGCGCTAGGCAGACGGCCTCGACGAGGTCCTCATTGAGGCGCAGGAGCCGCGCGATCGAGCCGCCGATCTGCGCCACTTCGAGCGTATGGGTCAGCCGGGTGCGGTAGTGGTCCCCCTCATGGTTCACGAAGACCTGCGTTTTGTACTCGAGCCGGCGAAACGCGGTGGTGTGAATGATCCGGTCCCGGTCGCGGCGATACGCGGTCCGGTGCGGGTCCTCAGGCTCGGCGTGCTGGCGGCCGCGGCTGTCACGGCTCTTCATGGCGTAGGCGGCCAGCCACTGCGCTTCCCTGGCCTCCAGCTCTTCGCGGGAGAGCGCGAGCGTGGACGGGTCGCTCGCGCGCGTCATCCTCGGCGGCCCGGCCGTGTAAGCAGCGCATAGAGCGCGTCCAGCGACTGCGAGATCACCCGGGTGTCGCCCACAACAGACATGAAGTTGGTGTCGCCGGGCCACCGCGGCACGATGTGCAGGTGCAGATGCCCAGGAATCCCCGCGCCGGCCGTGCGGCCGAGGTTGACGCCCAGGTTGAACCCCTGCGGGCGCAACGCGGCGCGCAGCCGCCGGATGAGCTGCTGGGCCAAGCGCAACATGTCCTCCCACTCGCGCGGACGCAGACGCGTGAGATCGCCGACGTGGCGCAGCGGCGCGATGAGCACGTGGCCGCTGGTGTAGGGATAGCGGTTAAGGAGCGCGAAGGCGCATGGCCGCCGCGCCACCACGCGATCCGGGTGCCGCCTCGATCCCTGGCGTCGCGTGGCCGCGCAGAAGATGCAGCCTGGCTTGCGCGGCTGCAGGAGAAAGGCGCTGCGCCACGGCGCCCAGAGTTGGGTCGGGCGCGCCTGGCCTGGCATTCACGGCGCCCCGTAGAGCTGGCGCAGCACCTGCAGATCCTCAGGCTCCCAGACCCACATCTTGGCCGCTTTCGCGAGGGTGCGCGTATGCTCGTCCATGCCGCTGGGCATGATGAGGACCTTCCGTGAGGGCTTGGGCGCTTGCTGGCGGCAAAAGGCGTCGAAGCCGGCGATGGCGGTGTCATCCGGTACGCCGGTCAGCACGGCCGCGCACCATCGCCTCCCGGGCCCATCCGCGACCAGGTACGACGCTGTTCCGGTGACCGGCGCCTCATGGGCCGTCACGCGGTCAAATCGCGGCAGCCGGCCGATCCGCGAATCCAGGGAGACGGTCTCATCGCGGAACCGGCCGAAGAGGCGGATGACCTCATCCGGATGTGAGAGCTGGCTCTGGTGCATCCAGCGCGTCCACACGGCGCGGAGGTGCCGCTCCACCCGCTGCCGGATGTCCGCAGGCCCGCCCGCCACACCGGCCCGCTGGGCCGACAGGACGGCGGACACCCAGCAGCGCAGCACTGGGTCGGTCAGCAGCCAGCACGTGCCGTTGCGCTGCGCCAGGTCGTGCTCGAGCAAGAGCTGCAGCGCCTCCACGAGGCCGCCGCGGCCAATGCGGGCGCCGATCTCCATCGCGGTGCGGGCGCCCTCGGCGATCTGAATCAGCGCATCCACCGCGCGCCTTCCCGCGCGCTCGCGGGCCGCCCCCTCAAGGCGCGCCGCGCAGCCTTGAGACAACATGCCGTCAGGCGCGCCGATCAGATCCCACGCGGTTTCCAGGAACAAGGCGTCGGTCAGCTCCGGCTGGCGGCCCAGCACCGCGCGCTCCTTGAGGCGCGTCAAGAAAGCGCTCAAGGATCGGGGTGAAGGAGCCAGCCATTGGCTCAGAAATGGCGCCAAGGCGCTGACGCCGCGCAGCCCTTTCAGGTCCCGGTGGATCCAGAGGAGAGCCGCCTGGTCATCGACGGCTCCAAGCTCCATCAGCTCGAAGTGCCCGAAGAGGAGTTGCAGCCGTTCGCGCAAAATCGTCCTGGCCCGGTAGGGGGAGGAGCTCGTCAAGATGAACAGCGCCGAAGGCCACGTCATGACCCGCTTGCCCAATTCGCGGAACGCGTGCACCAGGCCGAGGTCTTCCAGATAGAGGAATTCATCGAAGATCACGACGCACGGCTTGCCGCGCTCCTCCCCGAGGGTGGGAATGGCATCCAGCGTCCGCGTGAAGGCTTCGCTGTGCGCGCGTTTCAGCAGCAGCCCCTCTGCCTGGCGCGCGGCGGATGCCGTGCGGGGCAGCTCGCGCTCGGCCAGCGACAGGAGCGCGTCCAGCGGCGGCTGGTGCGAGCGCCCGGCGCCCTCGTCGATCTCCCACGCCGGCGAAGCCTGCGGCAGGCCGGCGAGCAAGATCGTGCTGAGCAGCCGCTGCAGGAAGCTCTGGCAGGACTCGCGGTACAGGCGGCAGGAGACAATCAACAGGTTCGGCGGGGGTTCCTGCAAGAGCCCCTGGAGCTGGTAGGTCTTGCCGGAGCCGGGGGGGCCGATCAGGGCGAGATTGTGCCGGAACCCTTCGCTGAACGCCTGCAGGCGCTGCTGAAGATGGCGGGCCAGCTGCGGGCGGAGGTTCGGCGTCATCTCAATTGCTCGGCAGGAGCGCCAGCGCGTTTTTCGGCAGCTCGCCATACCGGATTTCAAAATGCAGGGCGCGCGCTCCGATGCTGCCGAGGGGAATGCCCTGCCGCAGCTCAGCGCCGGGCGCTACCAGGATTTGCTCTAGCCCGGCATAGACGGTCACGAACCCATCCAGATGATCGAGCACGACAGTCTTTCCCCAGCCGGCGAGCCGGTGCGTGGCCACGGCCACGCGGCCCCGCTTTGAAGCCCGGACGAGGCTGCCCGGCACGGCGGCGATGTCGATGCCGTGTGAGGCACTCGCGCCCCGGATGGTGCCGCGCACCGGCCAGAGGAAGCGGGCCGATTCTTTTGGCAGCGGGATGAACAGCCGCTGGCCTTCGGCGACCCGGCTCGTGCTCGGCAGCCGGTTGACCGCCGCCAGCGCCCGCGGATCCAGTCCGTAGGATTGGGCGATCCGCCAGAGGGTCTCGCCCTTGCGCACCGTGTGGTAGGAGCCTTGCAACGCGGGGAGGGCCTGCACCGCCGGCGGGCCGACCTCAGGAAGCGTTTCGCAGCCGGCGGCGAGCAGGAGCCCGATAGCCAGCACGACTATCCGCATGCGCGAGGGATGTGGAATAATGACGTCAAGGATTTCAACAATGCGTCATGAGAAAAAAGAGCGGGCGATGGGAGTCGAACCCACGACATCCAGCTTGGGAAGCTGACGTTCTACCGCTGAACTACGCCCGCGTTGCACCTATCGAAAAAGCTAGGGGTGCTCCATAGGAGGGGGAAACCGGGTTTCCCCCTCCTATCGCCCTCGCGAGATCTCCGCGCGAGGGCTGGTCTCCCCCTTCCGAACGCTGCGGCCAGTCAACCGCACCGTGCGCTCGAGCTTCCGCTCTCGCGCTATGGGCAGACATTATAAACCGGCGTGTCAGTGCGCAGGGACAAATTGTGTGAGGCGCTGCTTCAGCGCGCGGGCGGCGGCTTCGGGGTCGGGCGCGGCGCAGACCGCGCGCACGACCGCGACGCAGGACGCCCCGGCGGCAAGCACCGGCTCCAGCGTGCCGGCGTCGATCCCGCCGATGCAGACCACGGCGCATCGCGCCTCGCGGACGACCGGGCCGATCAACTCCAGCCCGATCGCGCCAGAGTCCGGCTTGGTCGGGGTCGCAAAGAGCGGACCCAGGCCGATGTAGTCCACCGGCTCCTGCATGGCAGCCTGCGCCTGCGCGCGGCTGTGCGTGGACTGTCCGATGATCGCCGCCGGCCCCAGGAGGCGGCGCGCATCCGCGGCCGGGAGGTCCGCCTGCCCCAGGTGCACCCCGCCGGCGCCGGCCGCAGCCGCCACATCGGCGCGGTCATTGATGATCAGCGGGACGCCGGCCGGCCCGGTGATCCGCAGCAGTCGCGTCGCCTCCGCCAGCAGCGCGCGGCCCGTTGCGCGTTTGTCGCGCAGCTGGAGCGCGTCCGCCCCGCCGCGGATCGCGGCGGCGGCCAGCTCAGCGAGGTCCCGGCCGCCGGCGGCCGCCGGGTCCACGATGACGTAGAGCCGCCACGCGCAGCAGCGTGTCCCGCTCGAGGTCATAGAGGCGGAAGCGCGCGCGCTGAAAGGCCGCGGCTTGGCCTGGCGCAAGGATGCGGCTGCATTCCTCCAGCGTCCGCAGCGCTTCTTTGGCGCGCTGCGCGTTGATCAGCAGCGCTTGTTCGAGCGACGCGATCCGGCCGCTCCGGGCGCGCCGCCCCACATCCTGCCGGCTGCCGCGCGCGTAGACCAGCTCCGCGGGAGAGGCCGGGAGGCGCCTGACAGCGACGGCGATGGCGTGGCGCAACGCACGGGCACGCTTGAAGAGGAAGGCGGCATCGAGCTGGAACCGCACGATTTCTTCGCACACCCGCACGCCCTCCAACGCCCGGTTCGCATTGGCGTCCACGAGCCGAAGGATCGCATGGCGTTGCCGCGCACGCCGCCGCATGGGTGTCAGCCCCGGCCGGCGCGCGCAACGCGTTCGACCAGGTTGGACGTGGATCGGCCTTTGACGAGCGGCAGCCGCACGACGACCCCCCCGCGCCGCTCCACCGTGCCACGGCCGACAATCTCTCCGCTGCCCCAGTCCGCTCCCTTGACCAGGACATCGGGCTGGAGACGCGCGATGAGCCGCGCCGGAGTGGGCGCATCGAAAATCGTGACATAGTCCACGCTGCTCAAGCCGGCGAGCACCAGGGCGCGATCCTGCTCCCCGACGATGGGCCGCGCAGGGCCTTTGAGCCGGCGGACCGAGCGGTCGCTATTGAGGCCCACCACCAGCAGCCCGCCATGCGCTTTCGCGCGTTCCAACAGCTGGACATGCCCCGCGTGGAGGAGGTCGAAGCACCCGTTGGTGAACACGAGACGGCGGCCCATCCGGACTCGGCGCAGCGCCTTCAGCAGCGCCGGCAACCCCAGGATTTTCGCCCGCGCGCGCATGCTTAGCGCATCGCGCGGACGCGGACGCGTCGGGACGGCGCAAGCAGCGCCTCTTCCACGAGCGCGCACAGCAGATGCCCGATGGTGAGGTGGACTTCCTGGATGCGGGCGGTCACCGGGGTCGGCACGCAGACGCAGACATCGCAGAGCACGGCCAGCTGGCCGCCGCGTCCGCCGGTCAGCCCGATGGTGGCCAGGCCCATCGCCTGCGCTTGGCGCACGCCCAGCAGCACATTGGGTGAATTGCCCGAGGTGGACAGCCCGATGGCCACGTCCCCGCGTTGGGCCAGCCCCTCCAGCTGGCGCGCGAAAATCTGCGCGTAGGCGTAGTCGTTGCCGATCGCGGTGACGCTCGCCATGTTTTCCGTCAGGGACATCGACGCCAGGGAGCGCCGCTCCGCCTTGAACCGGCCCACGAACTCCGCGGCCATGTGCTGGCTCTGCGTGGCCGATCCGCCATTCCCGAACCAGATGATCTTCCGCCCGGCCTTCAGGGCCGCGGTCATCAGGCCTGCGGCGCGCGCGATGCGCGCCACCTGCTCGTCCGGCAGCTCGCGGTGGAGCCGCGCAGCCTCTCGCAGCCCTTCCCGGATGGCGGCGGCCTGCCAGGCGGTGTTAGCCGAAGAAGATTTTCGCGAGGCCATAGAGATCCATGTCAACGGTCTTGAGCGCGCCGGTGGCCTGTTCGATGGGCACGTCCACGATCTTGTTTCCTTGCAGGCTGACCATCCGCCCGAACCGCCCCTCCAGAATCAGCTCCACCGCCTTGACGCCGAACCGGCTGCCCAAGATGCGGTCGAACGCGGTGGGGCTGCCGCCGCGCTGGAGGTGGCCGAGCACCGTCACACGGGTCTCATAGCCGGTCTTCTGCTCGATGAGGTTGCCCACGAGCTGGCCGATCCCGCCCAGGCGGACGTGACCGAACTCATCGAGCCGCTCTTCCACCACCACGCTGGCG
>JAHFGU010000047.1 GCA_023247285.1 Candidatus Omnitrophota bacterium | reverse complement strand
CTGAACCGCCGGTGCGGCTGCCTGAGCTGCGCGACCAAGTCAAACACCGCGCGCTCTTCAGGCGTGAGGGACTCTGAGAATTTCGCGTGAATGGCCATCAATACGACAACCGCAGCCCACGTGAACCTCGTCTCAATACCACCGGGATAGCTCATGCTCAAGCCGACGAGAAAACCGGCGAACCGGGTGCAGCGCGCGAGCACATCCACCGCGTGACTCCGGCTCTCCCGCAGATTGAACAGCCGGTGCGGCCAGCGGAACGCGATCCCGCTCGCCACGCCGGTGACAGCGCTCGTGATCGCCTTGACCAGGAAAGGCGCTCCTGGAGCCGTGTGGTCGGGCGGTAACAGCACGCGCCACATCGCGCCGCTCCAAGCGCCAAGGTCGCCGGACCAGAAGGCCAGCACCAGCGCGCCGGCTGCCGCGCCGACCAGGAGCGCTGTAGTGGTTTCGAACCACCAGCGGACATACTTCCGCCATATCTCGTAGAGCTTCGGCCTCGTCGGCGGGACCCAAGACCCTTCTCCCCTTCGCTGATCATCGGGAGGCGAGAGGTAGCCGGCCAACTGCAGTGTTCGATAGACAAACGCTTTGAAGTCCTCCAACGTGACGAGCAGGGGTACCCCGTTCAACTCAAGCTCCTCGGCCTTTTGGGTCAGCTCTGGCCAGAGCTGTTTGCTGAGGCGGTTGATCGCAGCCGTCGGGTCCTGCCATCTCTCCCGGACATCGAACTGGCCGAGAATCGTCGGCGCGGCCCCGGCAAACAGCCACAGCCGCCCGCGGTCTGCATCTGAGATCGCCTGGCCGTCCTCCAAGGCGAGCGCGGCCTGAAGCTCGTGCGGCGTGAGCTGCCGCCCCCTCAGCCACCCGACGAGTTGCTGGAATGGGATCCCGGCCGCAACGTTTTCCTCATCCTCGGTGAAGACATCCGTCAGGTCCCGATACAGCTCAAACCAGTGCCTGCGCCGTTGAAGGAAATTGGCCAATGCCTCTCCAGCTCGATAGAGCAGGGCTGGAGGCACGGTCCTCGGCGCAGCGGCCACCGGCTGACCAGGAGCCACGACGTAGCTGATGATGGACTCGACAACCCGCGCGTCCCCCACGCGCGAGACATCCTGAGCCACGAGCCGCTGGGGATCGTGTTCATAGATGCGACGATGGACCTGGATGCCCTCCACCGAAATCTGGTAGGTGAATTGACGCGTGGAAAACCAGAAGTAGCGGACAAAAGGCTTGCGGATGGTGTCGCCGGGGCGCACAAGGAGCGGTCCCTGGTACACGAGATTCTGAACAAGCGGCTGAGTCCCCCTCGATTGATGAGTGATCGGCTGGCCGCCACGCCCCGCTGTGGTTGGGACGTGAAGAAAGGCCAGCAGCTCGATGGCCCGGTTCCTATAACGCGGACTGCTTGCCTCATCGACGCGGTCTTCAACCGCCTGAGCCAGCCAACGGAGCTGCGCCTCATTGATGAGCGAGGCGTCATCCAGCACCGCATTGAGCCAATCCCGCCCGCGGCCGCGATATCCCTGGATCAGCAGATCAAGCGCGAGGTCTACCCACGCTGCCGACATCTGCGGCAGCACGCGTGTCAGAAAAGCGGGATGGCCGGCCACCCAGTGCACGAACGGCAATGGCTCCTTGGCCTGGATGGCCTCTTCAGCTTCCTGCGCAAGCTGCTCGGTCACCAACTCCTTCGGCTCCAGGCCGCTGGACAGGATGCGTTCGGCGTCGGCAGCGCCGGTCGTGCCGACCAGCCCGTGCACGATCTGGGTCAGCGCTTCGTCTTCGGCGCCGAAGATCTGGCGGAAGAAGGCCCAGAGATGGTAGTGGGTCGGGTCGTGGCGGACGCGGCGCTGGGCGAGTTCGACCGGGCTCCCGACCGCTTCGAGAGAACCGCTGAGCTTGATGGGGATGACCGGTACGTTGCCCTTCGCATCCTGCTGGGAGGGAAATCTCAGATACAGGGTGTCGTCCGAGGCGCGGTACGACGTTTGCAGACGGCGAGCCTGGGCCAGAAATTCTGCAACCTCATGAAGCTGAGCCAGCGGATTGCGGAGCAGCGGGCGGTAGAGGTGCAGGCTGTTGAGTGAAGGGAGTGGAGGGTCGGACGCGCTCTTGTGCGCATAGCCGATCACATCGGCGACAAGCCGGTCATAAGCATACACCGGCGGCGCGTGGTGCAGCTCAGCCTGGAAGGCGTCGAACGCGGCGCGAACCGGCTCCGTATCCTGATCCTGAGCAATCAACCGGCGAGCGCGCGACAGGGTCTGGGCCAGATTCACTTCGGGCGCGAGGGTGGAAATCACCGCCTGCGGCTCGTACCGCGGCTCGCCGGCGATCGTCAGCCGCAGGCGCGTGGCATCCACGCGCTCCACCCTGGTGACCTGGCCGCGGTTGCCCATCTGTGGGGATGGCGGAGCTTCGATCACGGGTGCTGCACCGTACAACAGCCCATCCAGGCGAGTGTCCTTGCTCCAGACGGTTTCCACCTCGACATCCGCCTGCCCCCAGATCCCTTGCAAGGCGCCCAGGATGTCGCCGTCGGGATAGCGACGGCTCGTCACGATGGCCACGGCCCACCCTGGATCCGCCGCCTGCGCCTCTCCATATATCAGCCGCCGCACCGCCGCGAGGTTGATGAGATGCGCGCCGACGAACTGGATGCCATGCTGATCCAAGAGCGCGCGCGTTGCAGCAGCGGCTCGGCCCAGGAGGACCTGGTTAGGCGGAGGCACGACCGAGGGCCCTGAAGCACGTATCGAATCCGGAGCGGCCTCCATCGGGGTTCGGGCGAGCCCTGCCAATCGCTGTGCGGAACGCGTTTTCGCGCGCAGCGCGGCTCGCCGAGATTTGAGGGCTTTGCGAACCGCTGATTCAAGGTCTGCCGCGGAGACGCCGAGCGCCTTCAACGCTGTTCGAATGCGTGTGAAGTCCTGCTGGAGCTCTGCCAGGGCGTCGGTCCCAGAAGCTGTCCTGACGCTCGCCGCCAGCGCTCGCAGCCTGGCCTGGAGCACCAAGATCGTCTCTCTGTGACGTACCGCATCGGGCTGCGGAGAATACGGCTTCCGTGCCGCGTGAAGGAACGCATCCAGGGATGTCGCGGCCAGCATCGCCTGGAATCCTCGAGGCCGCATGTTGTCGATCTGGTCGTCCGAAAACCCGCAGGCTTCCAGGATGATGGAGACGGCAAGGCGCTCAAATTCACGCCGATCTTCACGCGGATCGTACGCCAGAGGCATCACGCCGCGTAAGAGCGTTGCCAATGGCGTCCCTTCGCGCCACTCATGCAGGACCGCGTGCAGCATCCCGCGCCGCCATGGCTCGGTCTCGGCGCGGAGGCTCTGACGGATGCGGTCAACCATCTGCGTATTGGGCGCGCGCGGCTGCGAGGCGGCTCGGCCACCGTCCGGCGTGCCAAGGAACGCGCGCACCGCGGCCAGGCGGCGCTGCATGAGCGCCTTGACGATGACGAGCACCTCGTCGTTGGTCTTGGCGCGTGCCAGGGCCAGCGCGCTTGGCTCATCAACAACGAGAGAGAAGATCCGCGCGATCTCTTCGATGCACTGATAGCGCTCAGCCCCTAGATTGTTCCGGACCGCATCCACGAGTGTCAGCTTCTTGTTATTCGAGGCCACGTTGGCCAAATCCCTCTCCAACCCTGCCGCGATCGCCTGGATCAGCTGGTGGGGCGATGACGCCCGCAGCATGGCCTGAATCGTTTCAGGTGCAACCACCACCTGAGGCCGCTCCCGCTGGGGCCGGCGCTGGTGCGGCGCGCGGCACGCCTCGAACACCTCGATCGCCGCAAGCGGCAGCTCCTCCTCCCTGAACGCGGCCCCCGCTCGGCGCAGAACCTGTTCGAACGAAGCGCCGGCCGGCCAGGCGGCCATGAGGGTCCCGAGATGCGCACCCGACGGTCCGATGAGCAGGGGCGTCAGGAGGTTGGTCAGATACGGATCGGTGATCACATCCAGCCCTTCCACCGGCACGGCAGGCTGGCTCCGGCCCACGCCCATGGCGCCGATGACCGAGAGGGCCGTCGCGATCGACCGCGCGACGCGTGGATGCGTGAGGATGAGCCCCCATAGCGCCGGCCCCCACCAGGGCGCGGTGAGGGCGAGCAGGCCGATACTCGTCACGACGCCGGCCAGCTCGAGCCGCGTGAAGCCGCGGATCGCATACATGGGAGAGTCGCTGTGCAGCGTGATCAACGCGTGGTTGCCCTGCTCGCTGACCCGAACACTCACGCCCGCGTTTGCGGGCAGCGCGTGATCCATCTCGGCCAGCAGGTTCTGCAGCAGCCTCTGCAGCCACGCGGCTTCGGCATCGGTCTGCTGCTCGACCAGGACCGGCACGCGGCTGCCGCGCTGCACAGCGATCGTCCTGTGACTGTTGGTGCGGGCGTTTCGCACCGCGCGGGTGACGATCGTGTTCAGATTCACGGAACGCCTGCCATCTTTCGCGCTCATCGCCAGTGCCACAGCGACCGCGGTGGAGATCGTCACGAACCATAGCGGATGCGCCATGGCCAAGGGGGCGAGCACGAAGAGCGCGAGAACCACACCCGCGCCGATGGCCAGGATAGCGGCCGGGCGGATGGCGCCTGTCTGGGCATCGCCGGCCCGCACCGCCTCAAGGAGCGCGTCATCGCTCAGATCGCGCTGCTGGATGAGCGCTCCGACTTCACGAGCGCGGCCGGGTTGCGCCTGGTGAGCCTGCAGTGATTGCGCAATGGCGAGGATGACGCTGAGCGACCGCTGCCCATTGGCAATGGCGGCGAGTACGATGGGCCCGCGGACCGCCATCATCGGCAGGTACGGACGCAGCAGCGGCTCCAACACCTGGCTGGCCCCTCGAACCCCCTTGGCGTATGCGCGGATCCGCTCATCCGGCCACTCTTCACTGGCGGCCTGGATGACGATGCTGTTGAGCAGATCCTCCGCCAGCCGGCCGGTCCACACGCGGGATGCCAACGCCTCGGTGACGACCCCCCGCACCGCCTCTTCGCGGGCGATCAACGCCTCCAACTCGGCGTCATCGACGCGCTGCTGCAGCGCGGCCAGCCGCGCCTCGGCCTGCTGCCGGCGATCGAGGAGTCTGTCGGCGAAGAACTCCGAGCGCGCGGCCAGCCCAGCCTGAAGCGTTTGCAACCGCGTCAGCTCCTCGCGGGTCACCGGCACCTGATCGGCCTCGGCGGCCAAACCATCCCATGCAGCGGAGAGCTCGAGCACCTCGCGCGCGCGCTCTTCCAGCAGCCCGGAGAGCGCCTCCTGCCGCGCGGCCAGAGCGCCCACCAACGCCTGCGCGCTCGCCTCGAGTGCCGGCAAACGGCCGATTAATACCGGGTGGCTCTCCTGGGTGATCTCCGCAGCCACCTCCGCCATGTTGCGCCGTACATCCCCGAGATACACCGAGAGCTGCTCCGCCCCATCCAACCGCTGTTGCAACACGTCATCAGCCTCGCGCGCTTCGCCGTCGGGAGCCTGCAGGGGGAGCGTTGACCGGAGATACGCGATCAGTCCTTCAGCATCCTGTAGCTCGACGGCCAGCTCCCGGAGCCGGTTCCAGGCGGCCAGCGTCCTGACGGCCTGCTGCATCAGCGCCAGCTGCCTGGTCCATGCCGCCTGCCGCTCCGCCTCCGCGTCCTGCTCGATCCGGACGCGCCGCGCCATTTCGCGTTCAATCTGGGACTCCAGCGTTTCGAGACGCTCTTCCAGCGGATCGGACGCGGCGGAAAGGTCCGCGGTCAATTCGGGCGGCGTGAGGCCGGCCAGCGCATCCAGGGTGAGCTGGTGGCCGATGAGCGCATCGCCCGCATCACGCAGCGGCTGCGGATCCAAATCTCCGAGCACGAGCCCTTCCAGCGAACCCGCCGCCTCGCCCAACACCGTGTATTCGTGCAGCAAGCTCCGGCGCGACTGGGCGATCTCCTGCGCATGGACGGCAGCTTGGCGCAGTCCCACGACCCGATCCAGGAACCGCTTCGCTCCACTCCGTCCCTGCAGGACCACGGAATGATCCTGCGCAATCAGCCGGGCATGCCGCTCGAGCGCTTGCAGCGTCTTGACGCTCAGCGTCGAGCCGTGCGTGTCGAGCAACACGAGGCCCTGGTCCCACAACACCTTCAGGGCCGCCGGATGGCGCCGGAGCTCTTTCTGAGGAAGGACCGCGGCGATGAACTTAAGGTACCAGGCCGCCTGGAGCGCTGAAGGCAGCTGGCGCCACGATTCTCCTTGGAAGAGATGCCGCAAATCCCGATCAGGCGCCTTCAGCCGGCTCACCAGGCGTTGCCACTCGCCGTTCACATCTGAGGAGGCCTGCAGCATGCGTCGTTGCGCTTCGGCCGCGGGATCAGTCAAGCGGTGCAGCTGCTGGCGCGCCTCGGTATCGCCGGCGGGCAGCGCTGCGACGAGCAGCGCTTCGGCCGAACCCTTATTGGGCTCGGCGCTCAGCTTCCCGACCAGTGTGTGAATCGCGCGCCGGCGATCGTCAGGCTCAAGCTGCGCGAACTCCGCCACCGCACGCGCGGCCATGGCCGCGTCAAACTCGCCGCGCCTCACCATCACCTGGATCACCTCGATGGCCTGGTTCACATCGCCCACCGCCATCAGCAGACTGAAGAGTCCCTGGCTAGCCTCGACCCATTGCGACCGCTCATCCAGATCGCTCATCAGGGAGGGCTTCAGGAACAGCTCCAGCCATGGAGCCATCGCCTCCCGGCGCAGCGCGCGGGCGCTCTCCAGGGCGCGCTCCCCATCGGTGGCGAGTGCGCGAGCCGCCTGATCGGATTTGATCCGGCCCATCAGGTAATACGCATCGCCGGTGGCCGCGCCGGTCTCGATCGCTCGGTGCAAGCATTCGACCGCCTTGGTCTCGTTCCCGACGCCTCGATAGGCCTGGCCCAGCATTCCCAGGCGCATGCCTTCGAGGTTCACGTCGGCCGACGCCAGCGCCTCGAGCACGCGGATCGCCTCATCCCACCGCCGCTCCGCCACGTCGATCGCGCCGCACAGCAGCTCCGCGCTTTCCGAGCGCGCAATGCCAAGGGACGCCTCGGCCGCCTCGCGAGCCCGGCGCAGCATTTCGTCCCGCCGATCCGGCTCAGAGGCCCGAGCGAGGTAGAGCCCCCACCCGAGGCGATTCAGGAGGAATAACGTGATGATCCGCGCTCCAGCGTCATTCCGAGCGGTGCGCAGCTTGGCGGATTCCAAGGCTTTGATTCCGAGGACCAAGAGACGGCGCGTGCCCTGCTGGCTGGGGTGGCTGCCCAGCTCCGCCATCAAGAGATTGCCCCGGACATCGTGCAGCACGTTATAGGACCACAAGAGGGGCGCGCGATTGATCCCGTTGGGCAGCTCGAGCGCATCGAGCGCGGCGAGTTCCGCGCGCGCCTCCGCTTCAATGGACTCAAAATTCAGAGTAATGTCCCCGGATTCGCGGCGCGCAACCCCAAACTCCTCCAATTGCTGCAAACCCGCCTCCGCGATCGGAAGCGCTTCGTCAATTTGTCCGACCTTTTGCAGCGCGAGCGCCAAGGCCGCACGCGTCTGGAGCCGCACGTACTTCACCCAGCTGCCGTAGGACGGGTCGGCGGCCACGGTGCGCGTCATCGTGAGGACTTGCTGGAGCGCGGTGACGGTACGCGGATCTGGCGTATCGCGTTGCACCAGCTCAAGGCCTTGCGTCATGAGCGCGAGCAGCCGGTCCACCGTCTTGCTGGCGTTGAAGGCCATCAGCAGCGATCCGGCCAACGCCATGCCGCCGCACCACCACAAGGCGTGTGGATGGACGAGTGCAACAACCGCCAGCAGTGGTCCCCAGAGGGGCGCGGCGAGCGCGAGGCCGGCGAGGCCGGCGGCGAGGCCGGCCAATAGCCATGGCCGGACCGCCCCTTTGTGTTTCGGACGCCGCCTGCCTTGGCTCAAATCGTCTTTCTTGGTGAGCCGATCGAGGACGCGATCGATGAGCGAGATGTCATCCAGGGTCGTGTCGCGCAGGAATATGGCGAGATCGCGAGCCCAGAGCCGTCCTTGGGTCTCCGCAAACTCCATCGATTTGTTCGCGATCAACTCCGGACGCAGTTTGGTGCCCGTGCTCGTGATGCGGGCGGCCTCGGCTTCCGCAAACGACGACATTTCGTGCCGGAGCGCCTGGGTGATCGAGTGAACGGTTTGTGAACCACGGCTGCCGGCCTTGCCGGCGTCCGTAAGCTCGCGCGCGATCGCGGCAGGCAGACCGACTGAAATCTCATCGATGCGTGAGGCTTCCGGCGGCGCGGCGTAGAGTGCCGCTTGCTCCGCCTCCTGACTCGTGGCAGTGCCACTCCGAATGGCCTCGATCGCCTCTTGGACCGCGGCGATGCCTTCCTCGAGCGCCTGCACGCGCGCTGCGAGATCGCCGGTCTCCTGCTCATCGAGCTCCAGTTTGAGCTGATTGAGCGCGGTGACCAGCTTGCCGAGTTTTTTCTTCACCGGATTGAGATCGGCCCCTGGCTTCGCGGCGCCAACGCGTTCTGCCAGCCTCGTCCCTCGCAGCTCAAGATCGCGCAGTTGCCGCTCACCCCTGCCCGGCTCCGCACGGAGCATGATGCCGCTCATTTCATCGAGCTCCGGCAGGACGGCTCTGAGATCGAGCGCGATCGGCGCGAGCGGTCTCTGGGAAAAATCGAGCGCCAATTGGTTCGTCCCCGCCTCGGCAGGGCTCAACACGCTCTCTGTCAGAACCGGCTCGATCGCCACAGGCTCCGGCGGCACGAGCCTGAATGGCGGCTCGGCGGGCGTTTCGAACGCTGGAACGGGTGGCGCGACCGGCTCAGCGACCGGTGACGGCGTGGGCGGCGTCAGCGTAACGCGCGCCTGCGACACCGCACCGGAGCCGGACAAATCCCGGATGAAGCGCCTGACTCGTCCATCCCCATAGCCGCCACGCTCGGCTTGCTCCAGCAGGTAGCGCGCATGCCCTGGCTGACCCAACTGCTGAAAGGCGGTGGCCGCAACCAGCGCGGCAGGGGTCGACCTCGCGTCATGACCCGCGCGCGCAAGGTGCGCGGCCACCAAGAGCGTATCGTCATGCCGCAACCGCGTCATCACCTCGACCAGGGTGGTGCGCAGATAGAGATCCTCCGGCAACTGCCGCACCGCCCCCTCGAGCAGTTCCCGGGCAAGATTCCACTCCCCGCGACGATCCCTCAGCCAGGTGGCCGCCGCCACGAGCCGCTTCCCGACCCGTTTGGCCGAGTACGCTCCCGCCAGCACCAGGCGCATATTCCGCAGCCGCGCTGAGGCGGCCTGCAACCGGCGAAGGTCGGCTTCGTACGATTTCCGACGGCCCTCCTCCTCGAGCAGGCTCCACAGCTCCTGCACCGGCAGCGCGCGAGCCGAGGCTTCGGGCGGCTGCAGCCGCTCAGGCAGCGGCGGCAATTCGAC
>JAHFGU010000160.1 GCA_023247285.1 Candidatus Omnitrophota bacterium | reverse complement strand
TTGCCCCACCCCCGTCCCACGCGGGGATGCTGGGTGAAGCCCGTCTCATCTTGGAACACGACGGTCTCTCGGGGCCCCAGGGAGTGGAGTTTTTTTTAACACCCGCTGGAACCGACGGGTGGCGCTGGAGCGAGCCTGCAAGTAGGGATAGCTGGCCCGCGTCAGGCGGTACCCCAGTTGGTGCATCCACATCTGGGCCTGGCGCACCTTCAAGCCGATCCCCAGCGTCCGCTTCAGATGGATCGCCAGGGTGGGCCCATCCCATTGTACGCGCGGGAGCCCAAATGCCTGGGGAGACTGCTCCAAGTGGTGCAGGAGGGTCTTGCGAACCTCGGGTGTCAGTCGAGGCGGTCGGCCTGGGCGAGGCTTGGGGATCACAAAACGTACCCCTGCGGTGTTTACCCCGTGCATCCAGCGATTCAGGCTCATCCGGGTTAGCCCCAACACCTCCACGATCCACCCAGGCCGCTGACCTTCCAAGGCCAACAGCAACGCGGCAATCTTCATGCCGATCCAGGCGCCAGGAATCTCCTTGGCCAGAGCCACCAGACGCTCCCGGGTGGCCTCGGGGTGCTGCAGGGCGACGGTCGGTGTTCTCATACCCCCAGGGTATCATGGGGCGCTCACTATGTCACATAATTTAGTGCGTTTGTATTAGTCGCTTGAGGCTCGATGCCACGGTCAACTCGCAGGTGAAACAGGTCATGCCTCCCACGGGGATCGCCACGGAAACCAGCTGCCCACTCGTCGGATTGGCTGTGTCCTGGTGCGCACGACGCTGCTGGCTCGCATACGTGTAAAGATTCAAGCTGATAAAGACGGCCACGACCATCGAGGCGAGGAGCAGCGCTACCCGAGTCCTCGCGCCGCCTGCCATCTCACAGCGAGTCGTCCGGCATCGTCCAGCTTCCTTGAGGTAGCTGCGCCAGGCATGAGTCAGCAGGGCAATCGCCGCCACAATGAACCACCAGTGGTAGCGGCCGATGAGCGCTCCGAAGCCAAGACTCCCCAGTCCCAACAGCACCATGAGGACCGGCCCCAAGCAACAGACCGAGGCCAGCGCCGCCGAGAAGATGCCGAGTGGGCCGGCTTTCATGGTGAGCCCTCCCGTCCATTGACCGGCGTGGCGATCGCTTCCATCATCTCCCACAGCCGCAGGCCGGGAAGCCAACTCACACGGAAGCGTTCCACCTGCGAGACTGACCAGCCGCTGTCCTTCAGGAGCCGTGTTAGCTCCTGCGTGGTGTACATCCGTACATGCGTCGGATCGTGACGGGCTTTCCACCAGTTGATGAGGCGGCAGTGCCAAGGGTCACGGCACCAGTCGAGGATGAGCAGTCGCCCCGTTGGTTTGAGCACGCGGCTAAACTCCGCCAGCACATGCTCTGGCTTGCGGAAGTAGTGGAGGCTACTGCAGCAGAGCACCCAATCGAAGGTTGCATCGGCAAACGGCAGGGCTTCAGCGGGTGCGTGCTGGAAGTTCACTCGCGGTTCACCCGTCCACTTCCGGCGTGCGACGTTCAGCATGGCGGCTGAGCCATCCACACCAACGATGCGGGCCTCCGGCGCTAGCGGTAAGAGCCATCGGAGCAACTCACCGGTCCCGCAGGGAACGTCGAGGATCGACGGAGCATGCGCATCGTGCAGGTAGCGTGCGACCCGGCTGAACGTCTCCGCATGATAGTGCCGCCACCGGTGGTCGTAGGCCGTCGCCAGCGCCTCGTATTTCTCCGGGGCGTACGTCGCGTTGGTCATCTCGTGACTACCTTGTTCCTTCGGAGCGGCTGCCGGTCAATCGTGGGGCAGACCGCCTTGCCGTGGGGCCTGAAGCGAGGCGGACAGCCGCGTCGGATCGCTGCAGCCACCCGCCGCTCGATAAGATGCAGATCCGCGATCTTTCGATTCAGTTCCTGCAGGCGGAGTTTCAGCAACCGCTGCACATGGCCGCAGGGACACCGGCCCCGGTCTGCCAAGTTCAGGATCTCCTTGATGTCCTCAAGCCGGAGACCGAGACTCTGCGCCTTCTTGATAAACTGCAGCCGATCCACGGCATCAGGCGAATACAGCCGATATCCCGCAGTCGTCCGCGTTGCCTTCGGCAGCAACCCGACGTCCTCGTAGTACCGGATCGTCTTGATCGGCACGCTGGTCTGCTTGGCGAGAGTCCCAATAAAGCCTCGGCTCATCACGCCTCCAGTATAAACCATCCAGCTGACTGGAGAGTCAAGAACAAACAGTCGAGCGCCTTTCAAACCAGATGAGCCCAGCATCTTTACGCTGGGCTCATCTGTGTTCTATCGTCTGTAAGAAAGCGGGGCTCGCGGCTATTCAGTCGTCTGCGCACCCTTTTTTGTCCTCACAGCCTCCGCGCTCTTGCTGTTGCCTTTGAGCCAGGCTTCGTAGCGGACCTTGGAGCGCTTGGCCCACGTCTCCTGGTGCTGCGCGAAGAGCTCCGCGTCGCCTCGCTCGAGCAGCGCCACCAGCTCATCGCGCTTGGCGTCGGCCATGTACTTGGCTTTCGGCCACGTTTCCTTCACCCGAGCCTTCAGCGCGCTGAGCGACGATACTGGCTGCTTTGTCTCAGGAGCTTCTGGCGCCTTGGCTGGCGCTTCTGGAGTGCGCTCAGGCGCCGTCTCCGTTGGTTCGGCTGGCTTGACCGCAGCCGGCTGCTTCCGGCCTTTCTGGGCTGTTGCCAAGCCCTCACGCATGGCCCGCTTCTTCGCCAGATGCTCTTGGTTCTTCTTGTGGAGTTCCTTCCGTTGCTCTGGAGTCATCATTGTCTCCTCCGCGTTATCTGCTCTACCCGTTCCCATCGTGCGGGAGAGAGGAGGCCAGAATCGGGCGGATAGTGCAAGGCAAATCAGGCGAAAAAACTCCTAGTTCGTGGCGAGCAGCGACGTAAAGCTGGCGGACATGACCTGCATTTCCGGAGAGGCGCACCAGTCCTTAAACGCCCTGAGGATCTCGTCTGGAAGCTCGCGGGCTGCGCTGGTGCTGGTTCCAAGAACGCCCCGTCGCCCCCGCGTTGTTGCAGCAAGCCCTTGCCGACTCTCGGCAAGGGCTTCTGCGTTTTCGGCCGGGCTGGCCAACAAGGGCTCGCTTGAGTAAACTGAGGCGTGGTTTCTAGCACATCAACCGTAGGAGGGATGGGATGGGCAAGATTTTGTCATGCCGGGATGTCGGCGTGGACTGTGATTTTGTGGTGCGCGGCAAGGATGAGGCGGACATTCTGCGCCAGGCGGCCGCGCATGCGAAGGGATGCCACAGCGGCGTGCAGATGACGCCTGCGGTCCAGGCGAAGATCCGCGCCGCCATCAAGGATGAAGGCGGATCCTGCTGCGGCGGGTCCTGCCGCTAATCCTGCCGCGGTCGGCATCAGAGCCGCTCTAACCCAACCGTAGATCACGCGGCGGATACTGCTCTGCCGCCCCGCCATGAGTTTGGGCGTGGGTCACCGCTCACGCCGCGTCTTCCACCCTCGTCAGGTATACTTCAATTTGATAGAAAAATGCCCATTCTGCGTAGCGGTGAATACCGGTTCAACACGGGAGGGTCCAAGGATGAAGGCTGAGCAGCGACGATGGAAACACGACACGGGCTGGGCGCCTGGCGCCTGCGCGTTGCGCGAGGGCGCCCAGCTCGTCCTGGTGTTCGGGAGCACCGAACTCCTGGAAGACGCTGGGCGGATCCAGGAGATCGCAGCGGCGTATCCGCGCGCGCATCTGCTGGGCTGCTCCACCGCCGGCGAGATTTTTGGGACGCAAGTCACCGACGGCGCGCTGGTGACGACGGCCGTCCACTTCGAGCACACGCGCCTGCAGGGGGCGCAGGTCAACATCAACGCCTGCCAGGATAGCGGGGAGGCCGGCGAGCGGCTGGCCAAGTCCCTGGAACGGCAGGGCCTGGTGCACGTGCTGGTGATCTCCGACGGCCTGAAGGTCAACGGCAGCGCGTTGGTGCAGGGCATGCTGCAA
>JAHFGU010000159.1 GCA_023247285.1 Candidatus Omnitrophota bacterium | reverse complement strand
GCTGCGTCCTCCAGGTAGGCCATGTGGAACGGTTTAATGCCGCCATCCAGGCCGCCTTCCGGCGCCTGACGCACCCGCGCTTCATCGAAGTGCACCGGCTCTCCCCCTACCCGTTTCGCGGCACCGACGTCAGCGTCGTCCTTGACGTCATGGTCCACGACCTCGATCTCATCCAGCTGCTGGTGCGCGAGCCGGTCACGCGCATCGATGCGGTGGGGATCTCCGTCCTCTCGCCGAGCGAGGACATCGCCAACGCCCGGCTCCGGTTCGCCGGGGGCTGCATCGCCAACGTGACGGCCAGCCGGATCAGCGACGAAGCCACCCGGCGCTTCCGCGTCTTTCAGGAAGACAACTACCTCTCCATCGATTCGCAGGCGCAGACGGTGGAGCTGGCGCACAAGGCCGGCGGCCGGATCCAGCGGGTGGCGCTGCCGGTCAACCGGCGCCCGCCGCTGCAGGAAGAGCTGGCCGCGTTTGTCCGGGCGGTTGCCGGCGGCACGCCGCCGCCGGTCAGCGGGGCCGAGGGGCGCGCCGCCCTGGCGCTTGCGCTGCGGATCGAGCAGGCGATGCGCCGTGTCCGGTGCCGCTCACGGGGCGGGACGGCTTGCCGGGCAGGCCCTTCGAGGGGCCGGATTGACAATGTTATCATATAATGATAACATTTTGTCGTGACCATCCGCACCTGTATCAGGCGCGCCGCCCGGGAGCGCGGCACAACGGTCGCCGAGATCGCCAGGCGCTTGGGGCTCCACCGCTCGAACCTGTCCGCCATGGACGCGGGGCGGCGCGCGGCGTCGTTGCGCACGCTCTCCCGCCTGGCCGCAGTGCTGGGCTGCAGCCCTGGGGAGTTGCTTGAACGCGCGCCAGAGGGCCCTCCCACCGTCTTCCGCACGAAGGCGCTGAATGCGAAAGTGGCCGCTCGGGAAGCCGCGCTCGTGGACGGCGCGGAGCGGAGGTGGGTGCATGCCGTCCTGCTGGCCTGGCAGCGCCACTATCGCGCCCGCCCATGAAGAGCCGGCCCGCCTCTGATCCGTACCTGTCGGTCATCCGCGCGTTCAACCGTGTCGGCGTCCGGTACGTGGTCATCGGCATGGCAGGCATCAACTACTACGCCCACCGGCCGTCGGAAGCATTCGGGACGATGGATTACGATGTCTTCGTGAAGCCGACTCTGGCCAATGTCCAGAAAGCGGTCCGGCAGCTTGAGCGGCTCGGCTTCTCAATCGGGACCTCGCGTGGAGCTGTCGAGGCGCGTGACTGGCGGATGGCGGTGCGCAAGCGGCAGACGCTGGTGGCGACCACGCCGGACGGCATCATGGTTGAACTGCTCCTTGCCGTCTCAGGCTACACGTTTGAAGAGCTGGTCCGGGATGCTGCGACGGTCACGGTGCGGGGGACGCCGGTGCAGGTGGGCCGGCTGACGAAGCTGCTGCGGTCGAAGCGGCTCGCCGGGCGTCCCAAGGACCGCCAGTTTCTCACGCGCTACGCCGCACTCCTCGACGAGCCGCCGGCAGAGCGGGAGGATTAGCGTGCCGTCCATCTGTTTCGTCGCCGGTGATCCATCCGGCGACGCGCACGCGGCCCGGCTCGTGACGGCGCTGGCGAACACCCCTGGCCCACGGCGCTTCACCGGATTGGGCGGGCCGGCCATGCAGGCGGCCGGCGTCGAACTCGTGGACGACTTGACCCGCGCTGCCGCCATCGGGCCGTTCGATGCCTTCCGACACCTAAGCCTGCTCCGGCGCGCCCGCGCCCGGCTTGAGGCGCACCTGCGCGCGCAGCCGCCGGACCTGGTGCTCCTGGTCGACTTCGGCGACTTCAATCTCCCAGTCATCGCCCCGCTGGCCAAACGGCTTGGCCTGCGCGTCGCGTATTACATCTCCCCGCAAATCTGGGCCTGGGGCCGGTGGCGCCTGCGCCTGATCCGTCGGTATGTCGATCGGATGATCGTGCTGTTTCCATTTGAGGAAGCGCAATATCGCGCGGCAGGGGTGCCGGTCACCTGGGTGGGCCATCCCCTGGTGGATGCGGCCCGTCCTTCGGTTGCCCCGGAAGAGGCGCGGCAACGATTCAGGCTGAATCCTTGGCGCCGCACCGTCGGGCTGCTGCCCGGCTCGCGCGAGGACGAGCTCCGGCGGCATCTGCCGCTGCTGCTCAACGTCGCGCGGCGGCTGGCCTGGCGGATGCCGGGCCTGGAATTCCTGCTGCCGCTCGCTCCCGGAATTCCTCGTGAGCGGTTGCAGCCCTGGCTGGCGGGCGCCGGCGTCAGCCTGCACGTAGCCGAGGGTCCCATCTATGACGCGCTGCAGCTGATGGACGCCGCCGTCGTGGCCTCCGGCACCGCCACGCTGGAAACCGCCATCTGCCAGGTCCCGATGGCGGTGGTGTACCGCGCCTCGTGGCCGACGTATCTCCTCGCGCGCGCCGTGGTGCGCGTGCGCCACGTCGCGATTGTCAATATCCTGGCCGGGCGCGCGGTGGTCCCGGAGTTCGTGCAGCACCGCGCGCAGCCCGGCGCGATCGCCGAGGCCATGCTGGAATTGCTTCGCAGCGAGGAGCGCCGGAACGCGATGCGCGCGGACCTGGGGGAGATCCGCGCGCGCTTGGGACCGCCGGGCGCGGTGGAACGCGCCGCAGCGGCCGTGCGGGAATTGTCCCAGGCCTAAATGCGCCCACAATTGTATCTGAACATGAGGCGCATTGACCCTGAGCGAAGTCGAAGGGTAACC
The DNA here is from genome assembly GCA_023247285.1 of Candidatus Omnitrophota bacterium. Next base: position 1,247 of record JAHFGU010000159.1, on the reverse strand, counting down.
CCTCGACGCGCTTCGCTTGCCCGGGGTCAATGGAACCACCCCGAATGTGAAGATGCATAGGTGGTTCCATTGAGGGCCGCCTGGCCTGGATTACAGCAGGGGGAGGTAGGTCTTCAGCTCGTAATCGGTGAGCGTCGTGCGGAACTGGTCGTGTTCAATCTTTTTATTCCGGAGGAAGGACTGGAAGGCATGCTCCCCGAGGGTGCGGCGCAAGAGCTTGCTGCCCTCGGCCAGCGCAATCGCCTCCCCGAGGCTGCCGGGCAGCCGGCCGATGCCGCGGCGCAGCCGCTCCTCCTCGGTAAGCTTGAACACGTTGCCCTCCGTCGACGGGGGAAGCTCGTACTTCTTCTCGATGCCCTCGAGCCCGGCTGCGAGGATCGCGCTGAAGGCTAAATAGGGATTGCACGCCGGGTCCGGCGACCGCAGCTCGATGCGCGTCGAGCTCTCCTTCCCCGGCTTGTAGCGCGGGATGCGGACAAGGTCGGAGCGGTTATGCTCGGCCCAGGTGAGATACACCGGCGCCTCGTAGCCGGGGACCAGCCGCTTGTAGGAGTTGACCCACTGGTTCAGGACCAGGGTGAGCTCGGAGACGTGGCGCAGGATGCCGGCGATGAACTGCCGCGCCGCCTTGGAAAGATGGAGCGGGTCTCTCACGTCGAAGAACGCGTTGCGTTCGCCCTCGAAGAGCGACATGTTGATGTGCATGCCCGAGCCGTTGTGGCCGGCCAGCGGCTTGGGCATGAAGCTGGCATAGACCCCGTGTTTGAAAGCGATCTCCTTGACGACCAGCCGGTAGGTCATCACGTTGTCGGCCATGGAGAGCGCGTCGGTGTAGCGGAAGTCGATCTCATGCTGCGAGGGCGCGGCTTCGTGGTGGGAATACTCGACACCGATGCCCATCGCTTCCATCGACAAGATGATGTCGCGCCGCAGGTCGGAGGCCGCGTCGAGGGGGGTTAAGTCAAAATATCCGCCGGCGTCCAGCGGCACCGGCGCCTCGGCGCTCTTGAAGAAGAAAAACTCCAGCTCCGGGCCGATGTAAAAGGTGTAGCCGAGCCGGCCGGCCTGGGCCAGCGTGCGCTTGAGGACCTGCCGCGGATCGCCTTCGAAGAGCTTGCCGCCCGGATACGTCACGTCGCAGAACATGCGGGCCACGGCGTTCTCCTTCGGCCGCCAGGGCAGCAGGCAGAAGGTGTTCGGGTCCGGCACCGCGAGCATGTCCGACTCGTCGATGCGCGCGAAGCCCT
>JAHFGU010000158.1 GCA_023247285.1 Candidatus Omnitrophota bacterium | reverse complement strand
AGCGACGATCGGAGGCGAGGAAGACCGGGATGCAGTTAATGAGGCTGACGCCGGCTTCCAGGCAGGCCTCGGCGTACGCCTCGCTGGCCTGCTGCGACCCCACCGGCAGGTAGCTCAGGAGGATCTCGGCGCCGGTCTGCCGCAGCACCCGCGCGATGTTGGCAGGCCGCGCCTTGGCGACGATGAAGGTCTCTTCCGGCGGATGCTGGTGCATGTGGGGTGCGACCCCGTCCAGGACCGGGCCCATTTGGACCGTGACCCCGTAGCGCGGCAGGCGCTTGACGAAGAGCGTGGTGCAGTTGGGATGCGCGACCGCCGCCGCCTCAAGCGGTCGCCCGACCTTGCGCGCGTCGATGTCAAACGCCGCCACGACCTTGATGTCGGCCGGCGTGTACCGGCCGACCCGCGTGTGCAGCAGGCCGGGCAGCAGCGCGCCGTTGCTCGAGGCGGTGCGGGCGCGGCCGTAGTACACAAGGCCCTGGAGCAGCGAGCTGGCGCAATTGCCAATGCCAATGATCGCGATCCGAATGGTAGCCATGAAGGCTGGACTGGGGCTTATTATAGGCTTGCCCCGTCGGTGAATCAAGCTCGCCTACCATCCTCGGACCTCGCCCTCAGCCGGCGCAAGCACCAGCTGAAACGCGTGTGTCGCGGGGTAGCGCTCCAGGGGCTTGCCGCTTGCGGACAGCGACAGGGTGACCGAAAGCGGATCATCCGCAGCCGCGGCAGCCAGGGTTAAGGGCACGGCAAGCTCAAGGACCCGCCCGCTTGCGCATTCCACCGGCAACGCGTCCCCGCCCTCGCTGATGGCGCGCGCTGTTCCGCTGGCATCAGGGCGGATGATGAGCTGCAGGGATCCCAGCGACAGCCCGATGGACCAGTCTGCGAGCCGGGCGAGGGCGTCCTGATCAAGATCCACACGGAAAAACCCCGTGCGGCCGTCGGAGCCGAAGTGCAGGCGATGCAGCACGTGGGCGCCGGGTTGCATCGCGCCAGACGGCGGGACGAGGCTGAGCCATCCGGCAAAGAGCCACTCGTAGTACGAGCTCTCCCGCCCGTCAATGGTTGGGCGAATCCAGCCTGTGGGCGCAGTGGCGGCGCCCTGCCCCGGCCGGCGGATCGGCCGATTGAGCGCGTCAGGGACGGGCAGGCCGGCCAGGCGATAACTGTTGGCCAGGTGCGTCCGGAACAGCCGGTCGAATTCCTCCGCCTGGGCGGAAAAATGCGTGTCGCCGAACCACCACATCCAATCGCTGCCTTCCGCAATGCAAAAGCTTCGCCATGCCGCGGGCTCCAGGCGACCATCTTCGCGGAGCGGCGCCAGGGCCTCGCGGGCCAGGGCGAGCTGATCCCAGGCGGCGTTCTTTTCGGGATGGCCGATCCAGGTCGCCAGGTTCGCGTCGATCCATGAGCCGCTATGCAGCGGCGGCAGGCTGGGCGCGCGGTCCAGCGGATAGCGCGATAAAAACTCGCTGACCGTGACGCATCGGAATCTGCTGTCGACGGCCAGCGCGCCATAAAGCGCGCTGAGGAATGCCTGGCCGTCCTCCGGGTAGCTCTCCCAGGCATTCTCCCCGTCAAGAATCACGGTGACCAGCGACGGCTCCGGCGCCCCGCGGGTCTGCTCGTCGATCATCCGTAAGCGGCGGAGGAAGTCCGCGGCGGCTTCCTGGGGGCGCCACCGGCTGTAGACGAACCCGATGAGGTCGGAGAGCTCGCGGTCGCGAAACAGCATGGCGACTTCCCCCTGCGGCCGGCGGACCATGTGAGGCCGATACAGCGCCTCGGGGTTGCGGCCGGTGCGCACCGTGCGCCAGAGAATGTCCTCATCCGTGGCGATCCATCGGATCCCGGCGTCGATCACGGCGGCGACCGCCTCCTCGCTGACGCTGCCTTCGGACGGCCAAAGGCCGGCCGGCGGCCTGCCGAAGACCTCGGCGTGGCGAGCCAGTCCCTCGCGAATCTGCCAGCGTGCGTCTTCTGGATGCCGGAACGCGCGCTGGGGCAGCGGCAGCTGCGGCAGGGCCGCTCGCGCAGCCTGAAGATCGCAGAGCAGCGGCAGGATCGGATGGTAGTACGGTGAACTGGACAACTCGATCTGCCCGCGCTCGGCCATGGCCCGATATGTCGGGATGACCCGCGCGACCATCGAGAGCTGCGCCTCGAGCACGCGCTGCTTCTCCTCCTCGGTAAAATGCGCCCCTTTGGCCGCCAGCTGCGCCAGCCCAGGCTCCTGCGCGCGCAGCCATGGATCGATCCACGCGAGGTTGAACCAGACCTGCAGATCGCGGTAGTCCTGCGCCCGAAAGCGTCGCTGAGCCTCCTCGAGGGACGCCGGATCTGCGGCGTCTCCCCGCTTGGCGAGCAGATCGCGGTAGCGCGGGTATGGGTCGATCATGTGGGGCCGGTTGGCGAGAAAAAACCACTGCAAGACGAAGCGCTGCTCATCGGCGGTCAGCTCCGCGGCCATCTTGCGGGAGAGGTCCAGGAAGAGATCAGAGCCGTTCGAGGGCGGCAGGTAGGCCTGAAGCTGATCCAGCAGCGAGGGCACAATGTTCACCGTCTGATGCATTCCCGGGTAGGCCTCGAGCCGGGCGACCATGTCCACATAATCCTTGGCCGCGTGCAGCCGGACCCACGGCATCGAGCATGCGCCCGTTGCCACGTCCCGGTAATAGGGCTGGTGCATGTGCCAGATGAAGGCGATACTGAGCGGCTGCGTCATGGAGATTTGCGGCTAACAAAACGCCCCCTGCTTCTCAAGAAGCAGGGGGCGTAAACCCGACAACCGGCTTAGAACTTCACGCTGACCGACGTGACGAGCTCTTGCGCCGTGTTATCGTGCGGGCTTTTGAACACGCTGCCCGGGAAGAACAGCCCATACACCAAGCCCATTTGGACATCATCCGTATAGGCGTAGTTGGCGTTCACGTCCCACTCGGAGCCGAAGTATTTCTCGGTCTTGACGCGCTGCGTCGTGGGCTTGATGCCTTTGTCCGCGATAAACCACGTGAACCGGTTGTCCACGGACAGGTCCTCAAGCGGCTTGAGGGCGGCGTGGAGCGCCAGCTGGTGCTGGTTGGTGGTGGAGTTGGTGACGTTGTTGAACGTGCCCCCCACCGTGGAGCCTGATTGCGAGGGCATGTAGAACCCTGCGCCCTGGAACTCGCGGATCAGGCTGGTGAACTGGCCGCGGTACACCGGATCCCATCCGCCGATGGCGCTGCCAACGGTGGAGCCGCTGCCGCCTCCATCGCCGTTGTCGCCGGAATAGAAGATCCACTCCCCTCCTAGGGTCGGGGTCCATGCCGTGCCGCCGAGCGTGTAGTCCAGCCCGAGGTTGGCCGCCCAGGCCTGGTACTGATCCCCGGCATCTCCTTCAGCGTCGAAGGTGATCGACGTCACGATCCGCCGTCCCCACTGGTACGCGAGCTCACCCCATGTGGACAGCCCCTTGGCCGGCGCGATGCTGCCGCGGAAGCCCAGGGTGTTGGCCTGCGGGTTGGTCGCCAGATCCTCGCCTCCCGCGCCGCCGGTGCGGGCCAGGTCGTTGTCCCGCTTGTTCCAGTAATAGGCTTCAGCCTCGCCGTTCATCGAGTCAAAGTGCGTGCCGAGGTTGACGCCGGTGAGGTTGATGTCATCGGCCGAGCCGGGCTCGTTCTCGTTCACCTTAGCGAAGACCCCATCCAGGGTGAGCGGCGTGCCACCGAGGATACCGGACAGGTCCAGCGTTCCCCGGATCGCGTCGAACGCGGTCAGGTCGGTGAACTCGTCCGCGGCGAGCGCCCCATTCGGATCCGCATCAGCAGCCAGGAGGCGGCTGCCGACAATGAAGCCGCGGCCGAACCACAAGCGCTGCCGGCCCAGGGTCACGGTGAGCGGAGAGTAAAACAGCTCCTTCAAGGTGACGTTGGCGAGTGACAGCTGCACCTGATTCGCGTCCGCGTTGGCGGTGCTGGAGTTCGTGGTGCTCGTGGCGTCTTC
>JAHFGU010000046.1 GCA_023247285.1 Candidatus Omnitrophota bacterium | reverse complement strand
TCGCGGGCGCGGCGGCGGCGCCAGCGCTGATACTTCGCCTTGATCCTCCGCAATGAATCGACGGCCACGTAAGCCAGGCGGCGGCCCAACCATGAGCCGGAGGCCGCTAGCATCGCGAAGGCGGCCGCCGTCATACCCACGTGCCCCCAACTGGCGATTTCGGGATAGCTCTTCGACATCAGAAATGTGACCACCATCGACATGTCATGACCCGCCGGCGCAGCACCGGTGGCCATGCGGATCAGATCCGCCACCGGCAGGCCGATGATATAGCCAAAGAGCGCGGTCGCCGCGCCGCCATACAATCCGGTGACCAGCGTGCGGCGGCCGGAACGCAGCGATCTCAACACCGCCACCGCGGTAAACTCCACGAGGGCGATCACCCCGCCCTGCATCAGCTGGGTCAACACATCACCGGTCCGCATGCCCTGACGGCCCTGCCAATTGGCGAGCTGCTGATGCATCCAGCTGCTGTGACGGCTGATTAGCGGCTGGTTCGGTCCTGGCAGATCACACCAGACCATGATCCCGATCACCGCAGCACCCAGGAGCATCCCGAGCAGCCACCTCCGGTTGCCGGGCGCGCGGATCTCGGCCCATCCCCGGCCCAGCCACGATAGTGCCGCCTCAAGCGGTGCGGTCAGGAGCGAGGCCCGGATGCTGCCGCGCTGCGGGTCATGGAACGCCGCCGGATCGAACAGCTGATCTGCAAGCGGACCCGCGGCTTGCTCGGCTTGAGCGCGGCCTGCCTCGAGCGCCGCTTCGCCCAAGGGCCGCAAGAGCGCATCGTGCTCGCGCCAGGCGCGTGTCAGCCGCTCGGCGGCTTGCGCGAACTGTCGGCCATGGAAATGGCGCCAGGCCCGATTGAGATGGAGACGAAACACCGTCTCGGCCGCCAGGCGCCTCGCCCGGCGCACGTCGTCGCGCATCCGGTCCACGCCAGGTGAGAGGGCTCCGATGAATGATGCGAGCTGCCGCGCGGTGGTCGCCTCCGCCGAGACCGCGATAAGGGCGGTATCCCAGGCGCGGAGTGCCGCTTCATTCTTCGGCCATTCGCGGCCGGCGCGCGCCAGGGCGCGGTGCATGGCCAACCCGTCGCGCAGCGCCTGGAGCCGCGCCGCGCTATGGGGCAGGCGCTCGGCCAACGCCAGCGCCTGCGTGCCGAGCGTCCACCACGCCTCGCGGTCCGCCTGCGCCTCGGCGCCGACGCGCAGGGCCAGCTCGCCCAGGATGAGGAGATACTCCGCCGGCTGGCGCGTACGATGCGCGAGGAAATCAACGCGCGACCAGTGGAATTCCGTTGTCTGCAGCGCCTGGTGCGGCGTACCGTGCAGCGACCCGCGCGATACCGCACTCCGGGAGACGTATCGGTCGAGGAAGCGCCGCCACCCGTCAACCGCTTTCTGCAGCGCCGGCCGCTGATCCCCGACGCTGATACGCCGCTGGACCTCCAGCAGCGTCCGGAGGCTCTCCAGCTCCTGGACCTTGTAGGATGACATTGGCAGTGCCGCGACCGCCTGCACCTGCTCTTCGACCGCCTCAAGCGCTCGCTGGTCGTAGTGTGACCAGGCCCGAAGGACGGCCAACGAGACGCCGGCTCGATCGCGGACCTTCCCAGCCATGATCCCCTGGTATCGCTGCTGCTCGGCCTCGAGAACGGTCAGGAGCCGGCCGGCCCGGTCAGAGTCGCCGAGCACCATGCTGCCCCGAACCAGGGAGACCCCTGCCTTGACGAGCCGGAAAACCGTTTCATCGAGCAGGCTCGAGGATTCGCTGAGATCCACTGGCGGAGCGTGCTGGGCCACGGCGATTGCCTGTTCGATCGCGCGCCCGGCCCGCGCCGGATCGCCGCGCACCTGTGCGATTTTCGCCAGCTCCAGCTCCGCCGTAACCTGCTTGAGCCGGCCGATGTGCACGAAGGGGGTTTCCCGTATCACCCACGCGTCCTGGGTGTGCAAACTGATCAAGGTGGCGGCGCGCGCGAGCCACTGCCGCGCTTCATGCAGATCCGCCTCCGCCGCCACGAACAGCTCCTCAATCGAAACGGTGTGGTTCAGCATCTCGGCGGGCGGTGTTGACTCGATGACCTGCTCAAACTCTATCGCACGGGAGCGATAGCGCGAGGCCAGATGGAGCTCCTGCGCGCAAAGCCACCTGGCTAATGGCAATGGCTTGAGGCGCGGCGCATCCACCCAGCGCAGCAGGTCAGACAGTTCGTGGGCCACCGATACCGAGTGCGCCGTCTCCTCGATGGCCTCCTGCCTCAACTGTCCGGCAGCCGCCTGATGAGCCGTTCGCTGCCGATCCGCAATCCGGCGGCCCACGACGGCGTGCACGCGCTTCTTGATATCGGCGTTATGCCGGTCGAAGCCTCCCCGGAAGCGGCGCTTTGCGCATGCGGCGACCGCCACGCGGACGAACGCCAGCAACGCGAGGCGCCTGTCCGCCTTGTCCTCCGCCGCATGAGCCGCTAAGAGGTGGTCCGCCACGGCACTGGTCAACGAGATCGCGATATCCGGCTGGCGTACCAGACGCCTGAGCTCCCCCTGCAACAGCTGACGCGCCTCGGCCGACTGCCCCGCCTGGACCAGCGCGACGAGCCGGTCGGGCAAGAATGCATTGGTGTCATGGTCCTGCACGATGGTCGCCACGACCACGCCGCCGGCGAGTGCCAGCAACCCAATCCCCGCCGCGGCCCAGCCAAGCGCGGGCAGTGCGAGGAGGGCGGCCATTATCGCGGCCAGCTCGGCCGTCACGACGCCGTGCTGGGAGCGGCGGAGCATCTCCAGGACCGAGCGCTGCGCATAGCCGCTGAGCCCTGCGAATTTCCGCGCATCGCTGACCACGGCGACCAGCGCCTCGCGCGCCCGCTGGAGCAGCGCAGGCGAGAGGGCTTCGGCGCGGCGCTGGAAAAACGTCAGCGCGGACAGCGCGGTGTTGGGATGGCCCAAGGAGGCTTCGAGCAATCCGGGCGTGAGCGCCTCTTCCAGCGCGGGGAGGAAGTCCTGCGGCCAGGTCGCCGGATCTTGAGCCGCAAGATCCTGCCAGGCGATGCGCGCTTCGTCGCTCGGCGGCGCTTGCAAGGGTGCGAGCTGCGCGCGGTGCTGTGCGAGAAGCTGCTGCCGGCGCGCGTGCGTCCGCCGCTGATCGATCCAGGCCATCGCGCGTTGCGGCAGCCGCTCCAGGAGGCCGATCACGATCAGCGGCAACAGCCCGGTGAGCCCGAACATCAGCCAGGACGCCGGCGTTGGCCAGCTTCCGGGCTCGCCGGCTGCGAGCAGGAGGAGCGCGGGCAGCGCCACCTCGAACTGCTGCGCGGCACGATACAGGCTCATGTCCCCATCCTCAGCGGCGGGTTTCATGAGCGCGCCGGGGTTGTTGGCCAGGCCCGCGGTGTCTCGACGCGCCAGCTCCGCCGGCACGAGGGCTTGGGCGTTCTGGTCGTAGAGCGTCTCGCCAATTTGTATGCGGTACTGGCCCTTAAGGCCGCCGGATTTCTCGTCGAAGAGGCGTTCGATAATGCGGAGGTGCTGCTCCTTGACCGTCAACCGTGTGGTGGACTGCGAAGCAGCCCACCGCTTGTGCAGATCCGCGCGCTGCGCCTCCCACATCCGGAGGAACCGCTTCACCGTCAGCGGCGCATTCGGCAGGTAGTTGAACGAACTCGAGCTGATTCGCCTGATGTCGTTGGGCGACAAGACCGCCGGGAGCATGGACCGGTCGTGGGCATCGCGGGCCAGCCGGTCGATCGCGGTTTGAAGCTCGGGAGAGCGCGGAGTGACGGTGAGCTGCGCGCGTTGTTCGGCGGTGAGGCCGGCCAGCACGGCAGCGCGCTCATCGATTTCATGGCGGAGGTGGATCTGCAGCGTTCGGGCCTCATCGAGATGGCGCTGATCCAGGTAGATCTGCGGGCGGGACACTCCATAGTGCGAGCCGAAGACCGGCGGTGGAGAGCGCCCGGTGAGCTTCTGGACCACTTGTGTGATCTTCGCATCCAGCTCGGGGATGAAGATGAGGCGCGCGGCCGGGTCCGTGAGGAACCGCTCGCGGGTGTGGGCGGGCAAGGCGGCCCAGGTCGTGTCCAAGCCCTGCAGCTGCTCGGGGGTAAGGGCCTGACCCTCCCCGGTGTGCTCCCACCGGCCGGTCCCTGGATTGAGTCGCACCGCGTTGAACTGCCCGGCGCCATACGCCTCCTGAATGATCGGCGTGTAGAGCGGGTTGGGCAGATCCGAGAAGCCGCGGCCATCCTCGTTGGCGGCCTGTGCACTGATGATCGGTGGTACCGGCTGCTTCATCATGTCGGCTACGGCCTGACGCACGCGCTCCAGCTCCCGATTCAGACGATCGCGGTCAGCCACTGTACGGGACCTCGCGGACCAATGGCGGTTCCCTTGTGCAAAATCCCGAAAGTCTTCCAGCATGACAACAGGATCATAGGCATCCCGCACATGCACGCGATGAAACGGCCAAAAGTTGTCATCGGGACCGAAACACTCGATTGCGTCATCCGGCGTGGCATAGGATACCGCTGGTGTGAATTTCACCCGGAAAAACGAGTCGCCTGGCTCATCGGTCCATGGCTGCTCTTCGAGGAAGCGGATGACCTGGGTGCGCAACGCCAGCAGAGACCGCAGGTGCGGGGATTCCAGAACGGTAGGGCCCAATCGCGTCAAGAAGACTTTCGTATGATTGCTGATGCGATGCGCTCGAGCAAATGCATTTCGTTCGTCCTTGGGTCGCTGCACGAACGCGCGCACCTGGGCGACCGTGGTCAGGCCCGCCTGCTTCAAATCGGCGCGCTGGCGCTCGGTGAAAAAGAGCTCGTCAAGCCTGACGGCCTCATCTGGAGCATCTGACGGTGAAGGGTTCACCGTGATGCGTTCCGGCAAGAACTCTGAGAGATTCACGGATCCATACAGTTCTTTCGCAGCGAGCCCTTCGAGATAATCCACGAACGCGAGGAAGGGCGTGAGGCCGATGCTGTTGGACGTGCTCAACCAGTTCGGAATTTTGAACCATCGAGAACGCCTCACGAACAGGTCGCCCAAATTGCGCAGATGATGGCGCGACCGGGCGATCTGCCCGGCGATCCGGGGAGCCCGCTGCACCATGCGCGGGGATGCGGCCCACGCCTCTTTCAACCAGTATGCAATTTGGTCCCTGTCAGCCTGCTGGAGTTTTTGGAACGCCCTGGCGCGCACCGCCGGATCATGCGGAATCACCCATGATCCGGCCTGTTGATGACCCGCCAAGATTTTGTGGACTCGGGCTTCCCAAACCCCGGCTCGCAGCATGTCGATCGCATCGACCGCTTGCTCGGATACAGGCGAGGTTGTCACCACAGCCTGCGATGGCTCTGTCTCAAGCTGCTGCGGGGGAGCTAGCTGCGCATGGGCGGCGCGGGCGAGGCGATCCTCAGGTTGCCGCTGCGCCTGCTGCTCCTGCGCCCATGTCGAGGCGGAACGGATTCGCAAGCGCAACCCGTCCACCGGCGTGACGATCTCCTCCTCGATCCATCCCTGATCGCGCAGACCCTGTATCGCTTCGTCCGACAGGACCACCGTCACGGTGCGAGTCCCGTCCCAGGAGCTCTCCTCAACGAGGAGGGGCGACTCCGGCATTGGCGTCACGGTCCAATGCCTTCCCCTCAACCCAGCGGTTCCCCGGCCCACAAACTTGGTCAGGCGCAAGAATCCGGGATGGTTCAGAGATGGCAGTGGCTCATCAGCATCGGGGGCCTCGTAGTGGAGGCTGATACTACCGTCAAACCTGCTAAGGAAAATGTTGGCCTTGACCGTTGTGACTGTCCACGACGATCTCCGCGTGTCGCGTTCGATCCGAATTTGCTCGGTCGGACCTTTTAGAGCGACATACACTCCTCCCCGCGATCGGCTATTAATCCAGCGCACGTTCTGATCGTGCTGGCCCGAGAAGTGCGCAACCATGCCAACAAACAGCGACGTCACTGCGGCAACCGCGAGAGGCCATGCCAGGGTTGGGATGGTGATGAGGGCGGTCGCCGCCATGCCGACCAACGTAAGGCCTAGCGGGAGCGCGACGTGCGCGAAACCATGCTGGTAGAAGCTGGCGAACTCCTCCTCTTTGAGCTGCGCGATCACGGCGCGGAGGATCTCAAGCGGATCGGTCAGCTGGTTGGAGAGCACGAGCGAATCCAGCCTGTGCGATGAGGCGTGCACTTGCCAGTTGAATTCGACGGGATGTTTCGACGACACACGCGCGCTGAAGACCACGATCGCACCGCTAAATACCTGGCTCAGGAATGCCCTCAGCTCCGGCACGCTCGGCTCCGGCTTGCCGCCGAGCGCTTTCACCTGGCGGCGCATCCCGACGATCAACTCAGCGAGCAGCGCTTGCTCCGCCTTGATCAGCTTGCTGCCCAACTGACCTCTCACCTCTTCGAGAATCTTCACCGGAACGCCGGGCTGGCGCGCGAGGATCGTCGCGACCACTTCCGCCAGCGGGATCGAGGGGGCGCGCGCCGCCACCGGTGCGGGCGTGCTGCCGAGGAACCCCTGGATCACAAACCCGTGCTGGCTCGCGGCCGCAGTGGATGCGCTGTCGTCGCGGCGGGCTTCGGCGAGGCGCCGCTGCGCCTCGTCCACATCCTGGAAGACTTCCTGGTCGGAGGACGCGATCCGGTGCACGCCGTCGGCGCCGATCACCACCGACATGAGGCTGCGCCTGATGGGCTTGGACCGCTTCCAGCGCTCCTGGTGGAAGCGTCCTCCACCTTGCGGCCTGAAGAGCACGGCGCCGCCATCTACCGCCAGCTCCAGGATGCCCTGCTCCGGCTGCCGCACGATCGGCAGCCGCTGGTTGAGATTCCTGAGCGCCTTCGCAACGTCGTCGAAGCGACTTCGATACCGCGCGGTGTCCGCGCTCGTGGAGAACCGCCAATGGGAAACAAGACGCTCCATCGTCTCCTGCGCGCTCGCCAACTGCTCCATCGCCTCCTGGAGGTTCGCCAACGCCTGATCGAATGCCGGGTTGATCGGCTGCGCGGCAAGCCGCACCCGCAGGAGAAAGAGCTGCGCCTGGACGCGCCGATCCAGCCCCTTCCCGACCTGGTCATAGCGTTTCATGGCGTCGCGGAACGGCTGTTGAAACCGTTTGAGCGCGCGGTCCGCCTCCGTGACGGCGTGCTCCAAAGTTTCTAGGGCCGCCTCGATAGCTTGGGCCCGGTCGCTTGCAGGCGCCTGGCCGATCACGGCCGGAGGCGCTTCCTGCCGCGCGCCGAGCGTACCGGCCAGCCCGTCCCTGGCGCCCATCAGCGCCACCCACACCGCGGCGGCCGCAAGCCAATCACCTGCGAGCGACAGCCCGGCCAGCGCCAGCAACCCCCAGCCCCCCAGACTGGCGAACCCCGTGGTCGCAAGGACCAAGACGCCTGCCGCGCCACACATCAGGACGCTGATCGCCCGGAGCCCCCGCATGAGGCTGAACCCGGCCGATCGCCCCGGCGGTTTCAGGATGTCGAGCGCGGCGCGCTGGACCTCGGGGTCGGGCTCGCGGCTGGCATGCTCGCGCAGGATCTCGAATGCTTCGCTCGTTCTCAGGCGGCCCAAGCCCTCAACCCCACGGAGCCGGAGGCGCTGATCCGGATCCCGGAGCAAGTTTCTGAAAGCCGGCAGGGCCGCCATGCCGAGCTCGAGTGCCGCGTCCCACTGTTCCAGCGCGATCCGGTAGAAGGCCTCCTGCTCCCCCCGATGAAGGGTCGCTCGCGCCAAGGCGTTGGCCGCCTTGCGCCGGCGCGCGGCATCGGTGCCGCGCAGATCAAACCGCCACTGCCCGAACCGGTGCTGCGGGCTCCTGAGCCAAATCAGGCCGGCCTGCGCCGGCTCGTGCACGCGCCAGTCAGGGTCATGACTCATCTCCCCCAGGGTCGTCACAATCCTCCGGGATCGAGAGGGCGTCATCGACGGCCCGTGATCCCGGATCCCCATGCGGGTGAGCGCTTCGAGCGCTCGCCCGCGCAGCAACGGATCGCCGGCCTTGGCGAACTCGGCAAGCCGCTCCACCGTGTCACCGGTCCCCACGTCTTCGAGCGCGTGCAGCACCGCCGACAGGAAATCCAGGCGCCACGGACCGTCCGTCAATCTCGATGCCTCTTGAGGACTCAAGAGGATGCTCAGCACGCTCTCCACTGACCCGCTCGTGCGCATCGTGGCCGCGACGCGCGCCGCTTCGATGCGCACCTGATCCTCCGGCCCAAACAGGAGCAGCCAGCCGATCGCGCTGTGAATCTCGCCGGCAGACCTCCCGTGAGCCGGCACCACTGCGGCGGTGCGCAGGAGGACGCGGATGGCCCTGAGGCGAACCGCTAACGGCAGGTCTGGGCGCATCGCGGTCTTGGCAGCAGATGAGATGCCCCGGCGCTGCCAGGCCACGAGCAGCGCCACGGCCAGCAACCCCGTGATCCCTAGGAGGACGCCCATCGCGGTCGCGACGAGATAGGCGCGGACCCACCCGAACGCCGGGGCCAGCGAGAAGGTCCCGACCCCCAGCACGATCCCCGCCGTCAGCACGCCCAACAACACGGCCTCCACGCTCCACCTGCTCCCCCCGCGCCGGCCCGACCAGGCGCTGAGTGCGGCGTTGATCCGAACGACCGGCACAGCCATGAGCCCCAGCCAGATGCCGAGCGTCGCCAGCCAGGACGAACCGCCGCGGGGCTGGCGCGCCGCGGCCCCGATCGACGTGAGCAGATCCCGGGCGTCTTTCGCGGTGCCGGCCGGCAGCGATTGGATGGCAACGATCTGCGGCAGGGCCTCGCCGAGTGCCCGGAGCACGGCGTCATCAAGCTGGCGCTGGTGATGCCGGAAAAATGCCAGCGCGGCCGGGGCCACCGCAGGATCGGCGAGCTGCTCAAACCACTCGCCCCGTTGCCAGAATTCCTGTAAGAGACTGCAGACATCTGGGGCCAGCGTGTCGAACTCCTGGTCCAGGCGCGCCCACGTCTGCTGCTGGACGTGCCAGTCGGAATCCTCCAAGCCCGCATACACCCACCTGAACGCCCCGAGATGTTCCACCACCTGGCTGCGTCGGAGTCGGCGGGCGCGCGCGAAGGCGATGACCGCTAGCCCCACCCAGATCGCGATCGGGTAGGCCGGCACGAGGCTGAACCGGGCGCCTAATCCCTGCGCGATGGCGGCCGCGAGCGATAACGCCGCGACGACGATCCACGCAACGCGTTTCTCGTCGGCTGCGGCGGCCGTGGCTGAAGCCGGAGCGGCGGGCCGTGTCGGCGGCATGACCGGCTGCTCCAGCACCCGCGCCAGCTCCTGCTCCACTGCCGCCAGCGCGCGCGGCAAGCGCACGAGCGCATCGTGCGCTTCTGGCTTGTCCCGGAAGAGCCACCGGCTCACCTGCAGCGCAATCTGCCATGCCCTGCGCTGTGCAGCCAACTGCTCCGCGGCGCGTTCCAGGAGCCGCAGATAGGCATCGGCCAGCGCGTG
>JAHFGU010000157.1 GCA_023247285.1 Candidatus Omnitrophota bacterium | reverse complement strand
CCGCCGCCGGCCTGTGCCACCCCGGTCACCTCGAGCCCGGCCATCGTCAGCCGCTCCGCCAGCGCCTCCGGCGCCAGCCGCACCGCCACAAATTCCTTCAGCCACTCCACCGGCACCTTCATCAACACTGCTCCAGAAAGCGCAGGTCGTTCTCGAAGAAGAGACGGATGTCGGTGATGCCGCGCTGGAGCATGGCGATCCGCTCCACCCCCATGCCAAAGGCGAACCCCTGCACGCGCTCCGGGTCGTAGCGCACCGCCTTCAGCACCTGTGGATGGACCATCCCGCAGCCCATGATCTCCAGCCAGCCCTTCTGCCCGCAGGTGGAGCAGCCCTTCCCCCGGCACGCGGCGCACGCGATGTCCACCTCGGCCGACGGCTCGGTGAAGGGAAAGAAATGCGGACGGAAGCGCGTCAGCGTGCCCGGACCGAAGAGCGCGCGCAGAAATCCATCGAGGACGCCCTTCAGATCCGCGAACGACGTGCGGTCGTCCACCATCAGGCCCTCGACCTGATGGAACATGAAGCTGTGGCTGGGGTCGAGCGGATCGGGCCGGTACACCGTGCCGGGGACGACGATGCGCAGCGGCGGCGTGCGCCGCTCCATCACGCGAATCTGGACCGGCGAGGTGTGGCTGCGCAGGAGCAGGCGCCCCTTGCCCGGCTCAGGCGAGGGCAGATCCACGAAAAAGGTATCGAACGACTCGCGGGAGGGATGATCCGCGGGAATGTTGAGCGCATCGAAGTTGTAATACTCCAGCTCCATCTCCGGCCCCTCGACGATCTCGAACCCCAGCGGGGTGAACTGGGACAGGATGGCGTACGTGGTCTGCGTGATCGGGTGCAGCCGGCCCTGCGCGATGGCATAGCCGGGGAGGGTGACGTCAAGGGCCTCGGCCCGGCGGCCCGGGCTTAGGGCGGCGCGTTTCTCAGCGAGGGCTTGCTCGATCCAGGATTTAAAAGCGTTACCGGCCTTGCCCACCTCGGCGCGCTGCGCCGGCGCCAGCGTTGAGAGCTGCTTCATGACGTCATGCAGCGTGCTCTTGCGCCCAAGGAAGCGCACACGGGCTTGCTCCAGCGCCTCGGCTGACGCGGCGTCCGTCAGCGCGGCTTCTGCCTGCTGGCGCAGATCGGCGAGGGTCTGCAGCGGGTTGGCGGCCATCGCCTCGTCGCTCATCCCACAACCTGCCACGCGAAACTGGCGGAGCCGCCGGCATCGCCGTAGCCGATGGAGCAGCGCTGCGGGGTCGTCAGGACGCGGTGCGGCTGCCTGCGGTCCACGACTGTGCCGCGGGACCTCTCCTGGTGCGAGAAATCAATCGTGCGATCGTCAGGCATGGCAGCAACGCCAGGCGCAAGAGTTTCCCCCGCGCCTGGCGCTCGTGGATTACGCGGTCACGTGGGCCACGAGCTGATCGAATGCGTGGTGGTCGTTGAGCGCCAGCTCGGAGAGCTGTTTGCGGTCGAGCCGGACATTGGCCCGCCGGAACGCAGCCATGAGCCGGCTATAGGTCAGCCCGCGCGCCCGGGCTGCGGCGTTGAGCCGGATAACCCACAGGTTGCGAAATTCCCGCTTGCGGTTCTTGCGGTCGCGCGTGCTGTAGGCCTTCGCCCGCATCACCGTTTCTTTCGCCTTCAAGAGATGCAGCCGGCGGGCGCCCCGGTACCCCTTGGCTTGGCGCAGCAGCCGCTTGCGGCGGCGGCGCGAGGCGACGGCCCATTTCACTTTCGCCATGGCGATCCCTCCTTAGGAATAGGGCAGCAGCGCGCGGATTTTCCGCTCGTCGACCGCGGCCAGGAGACGCCGTCGACGCATCTGCCGCTTCAGTTTCGGCCGCCGGCCCGCGAGCAGGTGCCGTCGCCCGGCCCGATAGGCGCGAATGCGTCCGCGCCCGGTCACCTTAAACCGCCCCTTCACGCCCTTCACGGTCTTGAGCTTCGGCATCAGGATGTCTCTCCTTGCGGCGCCACCCCGGCGCCCTGCGCGCCCGGGCCGGCTGGCTTCGCCGCGGCACGCTCGCTCGCCGCCTTTTGGCGCGCCTGCTGCCGCTCGAATTGCCGGATCTTATCGCGGTCGGGCCCGAACACCATGGTCATGAACCGCCCATCCAGCGCAGGGGTGCGCTCCACCCGGCTGATGGCCTTCAGGTCGCCGATCAGCCGATCCAGGATGCGCCGGCCCAGCTCGGTGTGCGCCAGCTCGCGGCCCCGGTAGACCATCGTCACTTTCGCCTGGTCGCCGCGCATGAGAAACCGGCGCAGCATGTCCAGTTTGACCTGATAGTCATGCGCTTCGATATGCGGTTTGAATTTGACTTCCTTCAGCTTGGCGATATGGTGCTTCTTCTTCGCCTCGCGCTCCCTCCGCTGCTCGTCATAGCGGAATTTGTTGAAATCCATGATGCGGCAGACCGGCGGGGCGTTCTGCGGCGCCACCTCGACCAAATCCAAGCCCTGTTCGCGCGCCATGCGCAGCGCGTCGACCGGCGACATCACCCCAAGCTGCGCGCCGTCGGCCCCAATCACCCGCACCTGGTTGATCCGGATGCGCTCGTTGACCCGAAGCTGTCTCACGCGTTCCCCTCCTGTGCTCGCTGCCCCGTCAGGCGGTCCGCGTCCTCGCCGCGGACCCGCTCGGCGAAAGCCGCCAGCGGCATGCTGCCGAGGTCGCCTTCGCGCCGATGCCGCACCGCGACGGCGCGGGCTTCAGCTTCCCGGCCGCCCACGACCGCCATGTACGGCACCTGTTGGAGCTGGGCGTCCCGGATCTTGGCCTGCATCTTCTCGTTGCGCGCGTCGATCTCTACCCGCAACCCCTGCGCGCGCAGCGTCTCCGCGACCTGGCGTGCGTAGTCCAGAAACTTGTCCCCGACCGGAATGACGGCCACCTGCACGGGTGCGAGCCACACCGGCAACGCACCGGCGTAGTGCTCGATCAGCATCCCGAAGAACCGCTCCAGGCTGCCCAGCAGCGCGCGGTGGATCATGATCGGGCGATGCGGCTGGCCGTCCGCGCCCGCGTACGAGAGGTCGAAACGCTCCGGGAGCGCGAAGTCGCACTGGATCGTGCCGCACTGCCAGCTGCGCCCCAGCGCATCCCGCATCTTGATGTCGATCTTCGGCCCGTAAAAGGCGCCTTCGCCGGCCTGCACCGTGAAGGCGAGCTTCCGCGACTCGAGGGCTTCGCGCAGCGCCGCCTCGGCCTGCGCCCACGCCTCCGGGCTGCCGATGAATTGCTCCGGCCGCGTCGAGAGCTCGATGGCGTAGCCCGAAAACCCGAAGGCCAGCATCACCTCGAACTCGAAGTCCAGGATGTCAGCGATCTCCTGCACGAGCTGGTCCTCGCGCAGGAAAATGTGCGCGTCATCCTGCGTGAATCCGCGGACCCGCAGCAGGCCGTGCAGCACGCCGGATTTTTCGTTGCGGTACACCGTGCCCAGCTCGAAGAACCTCAGCGGCAGCTCGCGGTAGCTGCGCAGCCGCGAGGCGTAGATGAGAATGTGGCCCGGGCAGTTCATCGGCTTGATACCGTAGCCCTGCTCCTCGGACTCGAACAGGAAGATGTAATCCTTGTAGTAGTCGAGGTGCCCGGAGCGCTTCCAGATGTCGGTCCGGAAGATGTGCGGCGTCGCCACCAACTGGTAGCCTCGTGCGCGATGCTGCCGACGCAGCTCGTCCTCGATGAGCGCGCGGACGAGCGCGCCTTTCGGGTGGTAGAACACGACCCCGGGGCCGGCGAGCTCCTGGAAGCTGAACAAATCCAGCTCCGGCCCCAGCCGCCGGTGATCGCGACGCTTCGCCTCTTCCACGCGCGCCAGATACGCACCAAGCTCCTGCTGGGAGGGAAACGCCGTGCCGTAGACGCGCTGGAGCTGGGCCTGCCGCTCGTCCCCGCGCCAGTACGCGCCGGCGACGGTGAGCAGCTTGAACGCCTTCACCTCGCCGGTCGATGGAACGTGCGGGCCCTGGCACAGATCCGCGAATTCCCCGTCGGTATAAA
>JAHFGU010000045.1:1563-9667 GCA_023247285.1 Candidatus Omnitrophota bacterium | reverse complement strand
GGCCGCGGTCGCCGCGATCCGGCAGACGGACCGGCACGTGCGGCTCGAGCACGACGTCACGATCCACACCAGCGACGGCGTGTGGTTCATGGCCCCGGTGCTGCACTGGATGCCGGACCTGAACCGGGTGGCGACCGACACGCCGGTGCGCATCGAGACCGACCACATGCTGGTCCGCGGCCGCGGCGCCGACGGGCTGATGCAGCTCAAGGAGTTCCAGGTCCTCAAGGATGTGGAGCTGGTGTTGAACCCCGGCGACCACGACGCCCCGCGCGAGGGCCGCAAGCAGGTGACGATCACCTGCGACGGGCCGCTCACCTTCGACTACAACCTGAACATCGCCACGTTCCAGCACCGCGTGCATGTCGTCGATCCCAGCGGCGAGCTCTTTTCGGACAAGCTGATCGCGTATCTCGATTCGGCCACGCACACCATCCGCTACGCCGAGGCCACCGGGCGCGTGCGGATCCTCCAGCAGTGCAATACGGCGCAGAGCGAGCGGGCGGTCTACGAGCCGGGGCGGAGCAAGATCACGCTCGTGGGCAATCCCTCGCTGCTCATTTTCCCGGCCGATGGCGCGCCCGCCGGCGGGGCGCTGCCGCTGGGCGGGTTCAGCTCGCCGGCGAAGGCCGGCCCGTTTGGGCGCGCCGAGACCGAGACCGCCGGCGCGGTCGCCTCCTCGACGACGCGCTGATGCAGCAGCTGCAGACCGAGCACCTCGTCAAGGCCTACGGCGGCCGCCCGGTGGTCGACGGGGTGGACCTGGTCATCCGCCGCGGCGAGATCGTCGGGCTCTTGGGCCCCAACGGCGCCGGCAAAACGACCACCTTCGCGATGACGGTCGGCTACGTGCGGCCTGACGGCGGGCGCATCCTGCTCGATGACCGGGACATCACCGGCGTGCCGATGTACCGCCGGGCGCGCGCCGGCATCGGCTACCTCGCGCAAGAGCCGTCCATCTTCCGCAAGCTCACGGTGGAGCAGAACATCCTCGCGATCCTGGAAACCTTGGACCTCTCGCGCGCCGAGCGCGCCCGCCGCCTCGACCTGCTGCTCAACGAGCTGGGCATCACGCACCTGGCCAAGCAGAAGGCCTTCACGCTCTCCGGCGGCGAGAAGCGGCGTCTGGAGATCACGCGCGCCCTCGTCACCGGCCCGGAGTTCATCCTGCTGGATGAGCCGTTCTCCGGGATCGATCCCATCACCGTCTTCGAGGCCCAGGAGATGATCCGCGAGCTGAAGAAGCGCGGGCTCGGGATCCTGCTCACCGACCACAACGTGCGCGAGACGCTGGAAATCACCGACCGCGCGTACATCATGGCCGAAGGCCGCGTCCTGATCGCCGGCACCGCCCACGAGCTCATCACCGATCCCCGCGCCCGCGAGATCTACCTCGGAGAGAAATTCAAGCTCTAACCCGCTCATGTTCCGGAAGAAATCGGCCGCTGAGCCGCTTCCCACCGTTGCCGTGTCCGACCCTGCGCCCTGCGAGAAGGCGCTGCGGTTCGCGGTCCCGCCCGCGGACGTTGAGCCGGTGCGGCGCGCCGTGACGGCGGAGTTCCAGAAGCGCGCGCAGCTGCCCGGCTTCCGCAAGGGCCATGCGCCGGCCGATGTGATTGAGCGGCACTATGCTGAGGCGATCCGCGACGAGACGCTGCAGCGCGCCATGCGCCAGGCCTTCGAGCGGGCGGTCACAGCGCATCACTTGAAGCCGGTGGGGCCGTTCGAAGTGCGCCAGGCGCAGTTCACCGAGGCCGGCGGGCTGGCGCTGGAGGCCACGGTCGAGGTGGAGCCCGGCTTCGCGCTGGCCGCGTACAAGGGCATCCCGCTCACGCGCCCGTCTGCGGCCGTGACGCCGCAAGAAGTGGACCAGGGGCTGCAGTCCCTGCGCGAGTCCATGGCCCAGCTGGCGCCCGGCAAGGAAGGCGCGAAGGAGCGCCAGGTGCCGCCGCTGGACGACGAGCTCGCCAAGGACCTCGGATTTCCCAGCGTCGAGCAGCTCCGGATCCGCGTCGAGGCCAAGCTCGTCGAGCAGAAGCAGGCAGCACGGGCCCAGGCGCTGGAGGCGGCCCTGCTCGATGCGCTGCTGGCGCGCCACAGCTTCGAGGTGCCGGCCAAGCTGGTGGCGCGGCAGGCCGAGCGGCTCGCGCGCGATTTCAAGGCTCGGCTGCTGCTCAACAGCGTGCCTGAGGATCAGGTGGAGGCGGAAGCGGCGAAGTTCGTCGAACAGCTGCGCACCAGTGCGACGCGCCACGTCAAGCTGGGCTTCATCCTCGACCGCATCGCGGAGCAGGAGCAGATGGCGGTGACGCAGGAAGAGCTCGTCAAGCGGCTCTGGCAGGTCGCGCAGCGCTGGAAGAAGGATCCGGCCGAGGTCCGCAAGATCTTCGATGCGCAAGGGCTCTGGCCGTCGGTCGTGGCGACGGTGCGCCAGGAGAAGACCGTGGCGCTGCTGCTCGCGGCGGCCGCGATCACCAACGGATCAGCACCAACGACATCATCATCCACATGACCCCGGCGCCCCGGGCGTCAGGCGTCAGCAGAGGAGGACGTATGAACAGCCAGGATCAGGTGCTCGTGCCGATGGTGGTGGAGCAGTCGCCGCGCGGCGAGCGGGCCTACGACATCTACTCGCGCCTGTTGAAGGACCGCATCATCTTCATCGGCACGCCGGTGGACGATGTCGTGTCCAACCTCATCATCGCCCAACTGCTCTTCCTGCAGAATGAGGACCCGGACCGCGAGATCAGCATGTACATCAACTCCCCGGGCGGCTCGGTGACCGCCGGCCTGGCGATCTATGACACGATGCAGTTCGTTAAGCCGCCGGTCGCCACCTACTGCGTCGGCCAGGCGGCCAGCATGGGGGCGCTGCTGCTGTGCGCCGGCGCCAAGGGCAAGCGGTACGCGCTGCCCGCGGCGCGGATCATGATCCACCAGCCGTGGGGCGGGGTGCAGGGTGCTGCGGCCGACATCTCGATCCAGGCGCAGGAGATCCTGCGGCTGCGCAGCAAGATCAACGAGCTGCTCGTCAAACACACCGGGCAGCTCCTGGAGAAGATCGAAAAAGACACCGACCGCGACTACTTCATGTCGGCTGCGGAGGCCAAGGCCTACCATCTGATCGACGAGGTGATCGAGTCGAAGGGCACCAAGAAGTAACCACGACGGAGCGCGCGATGCCCCCTGATATCTTATTGACCCCCGGCCCCACGCCCCTGCCGCCGCAGGTCCGCGAGGCGCTGGCCCAGCCCATCATGCACCATCGCACGGGCCAGTACCGCGCGCTCTTCAAGCGTGTGCTGCAAGGGATGCAGACCGTCATGGAGACGGCCAACCCCGTGTACTGCCTGACCAGCTCAGGCACCGGGGCGATGGAAGCCGCGGTGGCGAACCTGCTTTCTCCCGGGGACGAGGCGATCGCGATCCTCGGCGGGAAATTCGCCGAGCGGTGGCAGCAGCTGGCCAAGGCGTACGGCGTCAGCGCGGCGACCGTGCCGGTCGCGTACGGCGAGGCGGCGGATCCCCAGGCCGTGGGGGCGGCCCTTGCCGCGCATCCCAAGGCCAAGGCGGTGTTCGCGACGCTGTGCGAGACCTCGACGGGTGTCGTGCATGACGTGCAGGCGATCGCCGCCCTGGCGCGCGCGACCCCGGCGGTCCTCGTCGTGGACGCGATCAGCGGCCTGCTGGCCGATGCGTGCCGCACCGACGCCTGGGGCGTGGACGTGGTGGTCACCGGGTCGCAGAAAGGCCTCATGCTGCCGCCGGGCCTGGCATTTCTCAGCGTGAGCCCGAAGGCGCAGGCGCTCATCGCGCAGGCGAAGACGCCGCGGTACTACACCGACCTGCGCCTCTACCAGAAGGCGCTGGCGGATGACGACACGCCGTTTACCTCGGCGGTGTCGCTCGTGATGGCGCTGGAGGCGGCGCTGCGCATCGTGCTGGACGCTGGTGTCGCGCAGACCGTGCAGCGCTGCGCGCGCATGGGCCGTGCCGCGCGCGCCGGAATGGAGGCGATGGGGCTGCGGCTCTTCGCCAAGCGGCCGTCTAACGGGGTGACGGCCGTCGAAGTGCCGCCCGGCGTCGATGGCAAGCAGCTCACCAAGGTGATGTACGACCGCTCGAAGGTCATGGTGGCGGGAGGGCAGGGCGAGATGGCAGGCAAGATCTTCCGGTTCGCGCACATGGGGTACATCTCCCCGGACGATGTGCTCGCCGGCTTCCGCGCGCTCGAACAGGCGCTCGTCGAGCTCGGCTACAAAGGGCCGGCTGCGGAAGGCCAGCGGGCGGCCAAGGCGGCCTTCGAACAGGCGGCCCCGGCTGCGGCGGTGCGGTAAATGCCCCGCAAATCGACCGCATCCAGCCCAGCCCCCCGCGCGGCGGCGCCGGCGAAGACCGATCGCCGCGCGGCGGCGGGCACGTTCAAGGTGCTCATCGCCGACCACCTGTCCGAAGACGGCATCGCGCTGCTGAAGGCGGAGCCGCGGCTGCAGGTGGACGTCAAGACCGGGCTGTCGCCGGCGGACCTGGCCGCGATCATTGGGCCGTACGAGGCGCTGCTGGTGCGCAGCTCGACCAAGGTCACCGCGGAGGTGATCGCCAAGGCCGACCGGCTCAAGGTGATCGGCCGGGCCGGCGTCGGGCTCGACAACGTGGACGCGGACGCGGCGACGAAGCGCGGCATCATCGTCATGAACGTGCCGGCCGGCAACACCATCTCGACGGCCGAGCACACGATGAGCATGCTGATGGCGCTGGCGCGCCGGATCCCGCAGGCCCACGCGCATGTGCGCCAGGGGCTCTGGGAGCGCGCGAAGTTCGTCGGCACCGAGCTCTTCGGCAAGACGCTGGGCATCGTGGGCCTGGGCAAGATCGGCACCGAGGTGGCCAAGCGCGCGCAAGCCTTCGGCATGCGCGTGATCGCCTACGACCCCTTCCTCTCCTCCGAGCGGGCGCAGCAGCTCGAGGTCCAGGTGACGGACCTGAAGACGATCTACGCTGAAGCGGATTTCATCACGGTGCACACCCCGCTCACCGCGGAGACCCGCCACCTGATCGGCGCCAAGGAAATCGCCTCGATGAAGCGCGGCGTGCGGCTGCTCAATTGCGCGCGCGGCGGGATCATCGACGAGGCGGCGCTGCGCGAGGCGCTCGCCAGCGGCCACGTGGCCGGGGCGGCGATCGACGTCTACGAGCAGGAGCCGCCCAAGGACAACCCGCTGCTGGCGATGGACCAGGTCGTGGCCACGCCGCACCTGGGCGCTTCGACGCAGGAAGCGCAGCTCAACGTCGCCATCGAGGTCGCCAAGCAGGTGGCCGACGCGCTGCTGGGCCGCGGCATCCGCAACGCGGTCAACATGCCCTCGGTGGACGCGCAGACCCTGAAGGTGCTGCAGCCCTACATCGTGCTGGGCGAGCGGCTCGGCGCCCTGGCCTCGCAGCTCTCCGGCGGCAAGATCGCCGAGGTCCGCGTGACGTACGTGGGCCAGATGACCGCGCACGACACCTCGTCGGTGACGCTCGCGGTGCTCAAGGGCATCCTCGCGCCGATGGTGGGCGAGAACGTCAACTACGTCAACGCCTCGCTCATCGCGGCCGAGCGGGGCATCAAGGTGGTGGAGGCCAAGGCGAGCCGGCTGGATGAGTTCGCCGACCTGCTCTCGCTTGACGTGCGCAGCGACCCCTCGACGCCGCTCGGGGTCGTCCCGAGCAAGCGGAGCGCGTCGAGGGACGACGGCCAGACGCTGACGATCCAGGGGACGCTGTCGCCCCGGCGCGAGCCGCGCGTGGTCAAGATCGACCGGTACTTCGTCGAGGCCAGCCCGGAAGGCTACCTGCTGATCCTGAAGAACCAGGACAAGCCCGGCCTCATCGGGCAGCTGGGCACGCTGCTGGGCGAATCCGGCATCAACATCGCCGGCATGAGCAACGGCCGCGACGAGCCCGGGGGCACCGCCATCACGGTCGTCAACATCGACAACCCTGTGCCGCCGCAGGTCCTGGACCGGGTGAAGCAGCTGCGGCACGTGCTGGATGCGAAGCTCATCACGCTCTGATCCGCGCACGCTGGTCGTCGTCGGCGCCCAGTGGGGCGACGAGGGCAAGGGCAAGGTCATCGACGTGCTCAGCGAGCAGGCGGACATCCTCGTCCGCTACCAGGGCGGCCACAACGCCGGCCACACGGTCATCGCCGCCGGGCAGGAGTTCATCTTCCATCTCGTGCCCTCCGGCCTGCTGCATCGGAACACGGTGGGCCTCATCGGCAACGGCGTGGTCATCGACCCCGAGGCGCTGCTCGAGGAGATGGGGCGGCTGGCGGCGCGCGGCGTGGACGTGCGGCAGGCGGTGAAGATCAGCGACCAGGCCCACATCATCTTCCCGTACCACAAGCGGCTCGACCTCCTCGAAGAGTCGGTGCGCGCCGGCCGCATCGGCACCACCGGCCGCGGGATCGGCCCCTGCTATGTGGACAAGGCGGCGCGCTCCGGCATCCGCGTGGCCGACCTGTGCGATCCGGACGCCTTCGCCGCCAAGCTGCGGCAGTGCGTCGCCGAGAAGAACCGGCTGCTGCACGCGCTCTATCAGGAGCCGCCGCTGTCCTTCGATGAGCTGCACGCGCGGTATCGCGGCTACGCGCAGCGGCTGGCGCCGCACGTGGTGCACGGCCCGCGCTTCCTCCGCGAGGCGCTGGCTGCCGGCAAGCGGATCCTCTTCGAGGGCGCGCAGGGCACCCTGCTCGACCTGGACCACGGCACGTATCCGTACGTGACGTCCTCCAACGCGACCGCCGGCGGCGCCTGCACCGGGGCCGGCGTGCCGCCCACGGCCATCGAACAGGTGCTCGGGGTGGTGAAGGCGTACACGACCCGCGTCGGCGAAGGGCCGTTCCCGACGGAGTTTTCCGCGGGGCTGATGGAGCAGGTGCGGACCAAAGGCAAGGAGTTCGGGGCAACCACCGGCCGGCCGCGCCGGTGCGGCTGGTTCGACGCGGTGCTCGCGCGCCACGCGATCTGGATCAACGGCTGCGACGCCATCGCGGTCACCAAGTTGGACGTGCTGGATGAGATGGAGGCCGTGCAGATCTGCGTCGGCTACCGGATCGGCGGCCGCACCATCGAGGAGTTCCCCTCGGACATCGAGGCGCTGTTCCGGTGCGAGCCGGTCTACGAGACCCTGCCCGGGTGGCAGGCGGAAACCGGCGAGGCGACCGGGTTCGCCGGATTGCCAAAGGCCGCCCAACGGTATCTCAAGCGGCTGGAAGCCCTGCTCGGCGTGCCGATCCGGCTGATTTCCACCGGGTCCAAGCGCGAACAGGTCTTCCGCGTCCGCTAACACACTCGCCGGGTCGGTGTGGGGGCCGGCCGTCTTGACGACGGCGCGGTCCCATGTTACGGTAGCCCGGAGACGACGAGCAACCGCGAGGTCGGGAGGAGCGCATGCGCAGGTGGAGAGCAGGGATGATCGGCATGAGTGTGATGCTGGCCGGGGCCGGGTGCGCGGTCACGTTCGCGAAGCGGTCCCCGTGGGACATCCAGCAGCTGGCCGAATTGAGCGACCAGCTCGAGCAGTTCAAGACGCTCGCCCGGCTGAAGGCCGAAGAGGCAGACCAGCTGCGGCAGGCGAAACTCGCGCTGGAGCAGGGCCTCAATGCTTCGCAGGCCAAGATCGGCTATGACGAGCGCGGCCTTGTGGCGCGCATGCTGGATCAAGTCCTCTTCGACTCCGGCAAAGCGGAGCTGCGCGGCGAGGCGTTCCAGGTGCTCGACAAGCTGGCCGCGGTGCTCCAGCAGCAGGTGCCGAACCAGCCGATCGGCGTCGAGGGCCACACCGACAATCAGCCCATCAAATTTTCCGGATGGGCCGACAACCAAGCGCTGGCGCTGGCCCGCGCCAACGCCGTTGCGGAGTACCTCGTGGAGAAAGGCGTCGACCGCGGGCGGTTGATCCCGGTCGGCTATGGCCAGGCGCATCCGATCACCTCGAATGCGTCGGCCGACGGCCGGCGGAAGAACCGCCGCGTCGAGGTCGTCATCCTGCCGCAATCCAGCGGGGCCTCGTACCGCGCGGAGGCGGCCTCCGGCCACCGGCGCGCCACGGCGCGGTA
>JAHFGU010000045.1:0-1463 GCA_023247285.1 Candidatus Omnitrophota bacterium | reverse complement strand
GTGATCGGGATCATCCTGCTCGCCGTCTTCCTCGTGGTGCTGGCTGTCGCGCTCGCGTCGGTCGGCACTGAGCTGGACCGGGTCCGCATCGAGCGGGACGAGCTCCAGTTCCAGGTGGATGACCTTGAGCAAGAAGTCGACCAGGTATCCGGGGAACGGGACGTGGTCAAGAAGCAGCTGGACGAGAACCATCAATCGCTCGAACAGCTGCGCACCGATCTCGACAAGGCCCGCGGCCAGCCGCCGGCATCCGCTCCCGCGCCTGCGCCGGCCCCGGCTGAGCCTGCCGCCAAGCCCTGACAGGGTTGGGGCGGCATCATCCCATGTCTCAGGCGAACGGACATTACGCACCCCGGCACATCGCCATCATCATGGACGGCAACGGCCGCTGGGCCACCGCCCGCGGGCTGCCGCGCCTCCTCGGCCATCGCGCAGGCGCCAAGGCCGTGCGCCGGATCGTCGAGGCCGGCTGCGAGCTGGGGCTCGACGTCCTCACGCTCTACGCTTTCTCCTGGGAGAACCGGGACCGGCCTGCCGAGGAAGTCCGGGAGCTCATGGGGCTGCTCAAGGAGTTCATCCGGCGCGAGCTGCCGACGATGCTCGAGCACGGGGTGCGGTTGCGCGCGATCGGCCGGCTGAGCGAGCTGCCCTCCGACGTGGTCCGCGAGCTGCACGAGGCAACCCGCCGGACCGCGCACGGCCGGCAGATGACCCTGGTGCTCGCGCTGGGCTATGGCGGGCGGCAGGAAATCGTCGACGCGGCGCGCCGCCTGGCCGAGGCGGTCGCGCGCGGCGAGCTGCGCCCGGAGCAGATCGATGAATCTCACCTCATGCAGCGGCTCTATGCGCCGGACCTGCCGGACCCGGATCTGCTCATCCGCACCTCGGGGGAGCAGCGGCTCTCCAATTTCCTCTTGTGGCAGTCGTCCTACGCCGAGCTCTATATCACCCCGACGCTGTGGCCGGACTTCACGAAAGCAGACCTGCTGGAGGCCATCGCGGAATATGACCGGCGCGAGCGCCGGTTCGGCCGCGTGGAGGCCCCGATACGGAACGGGAAACGCGCGGCTCATGCCGCATCGGCCGCCGCGGCTTCGCGCGCGCCGTCAGAAACCACCGCGCGCCCGTGAGCCCTCATGAGCCCTGGCGGATCCCGAATGGCGGACCTCGCGCGCGCGCCGGTGCTTGAGGCGGACATGCGCGAGCGTTCCCCCGGAGAGCGGCCGCGGTTCCGCAACCTGCTCGCCCGTCTGCTCAGCTCAGCGCTCCTCGTCGGCCTCGTGATCGCCGCCATCTTCTGGTTGCCGCTCTGGACCTTCGCGCTCGTGGTCGCCGGGTTCATCGCCACCGCCCTCTTCGAGTTCTTCACGATGGCGCGGCACCGGGGCATCCTGGTGCACCGCGGGCTCAGCGTGGCCCTCGGCGTCATCTTCACCGGCTTGGTGGCCTGGCGGTCGCTGGTC
>JAHFGU010000044.1 GCA_023247285.1 Candidatus Omnitrophota bacterium | reverse complement strand
TGCGCCCGTCGCGTCGGTCATCGTGGTGCTGACTGCCGGGCCCACCATGGTACCGGCCGCCAGCGCCACGGCCGCGATGATCGCCGCTAAGACGAGGATGTATTCCAGCGTGCTCTGCCCGTGCTTCGTGCGCCATGCTTCGTGCGCCATGCCCCCTTCACCTCCTCTCAATTGAGAATCAACCCGTCCGGTCCACCACCGCTGTTCCCGCTGTTGCCGGTATTCGGCGTGCCGGCATTCCCGGTGCCGCCCTGGCCGCCGGTGCCGCCGGCCGGCCCGCCCGATGGCTGTGTCGGCTGGCCATCCGGCAACGCCTCGGCGTTGATCTGGTCTTCGACCGCCTTGAGGTTCGCCTGGATCGAGCGCCGGACGTACACCTGCATGGTCGCCAGCGCCGCGGCCACCACCGCGGTGAACATGGCGTATTCCAGCGTCGATTGCCCTCGCCGCGCTTGTCTCATGTCACGCGCACATCCCCGGCAGCATGCAGCAGCACGTGCAGACCCCGCCGCATTCATCGTCTTGGCCCTCAGTTCCGCCGGGGCAGGCTCCTGTTGTCAGCGTCCACCCCGCGCCCTTGGCCGAGCAAATCGCCGCGCAATTCGGCACGCAGCCCTCCCCCCCGCCGTCTCCCGCATCCTCCCCAGGCGTGCTCATCACCTTGGCCAAACCGTCGAACATGTCCTCCAGCGATGCCCGGACATCCTTGGGCAGCATCGCGACCCCGAAGAGCGTCAGCGCGATCACGCCTGCAAAGAGCAGGAAGTACTCGACCGTCACCTGTCCCCTCCTCATTGGTCGCATCTATTTCACATACGGTAAATTAAAATAATGCAAGCAACAAAACATTAGCGCGACGTTTATATATCTGTTTAATATATAGACTAATAAAAAGGCCGAACCGCCTTTTCGGCAGCTCGGCTATCCCCCCATCTCGCCTCGGGGGACCCAAAGCTTTGCGCCCTCACGTCGCCGTGAGTTTGCCTTGTTCGAAGGGTACTTACAAGTATAGCCAACCTGCGGCGCTGCTGTCAAACCGATTTCGCTCATCCATGGCCCCCTGAAGGCCCTTCCATCACCCGCAGGCGGTCGCCGATTTTCAGCCCGCACCCGGCTACGGTATCCTCCCTGACCTCCAGCACCGCCCAGGCCTTCCGGATTGGCGGAATGAGCCGCCACGGCCCCAGAGCCCTCAAGAGCGCCACCACGTTCCATGCGCGATCCACGAAAATCGCGTCGATCGCAAACCGCATCCCGATCGTGTGGATCGAGCCGCACCGCTCGAAGATCAGCGCCTCGCCCGGGCCTAACCCGTGACGGCCCAGCAGGCCCACCAGCCGCGCGACGAACGACCGGGCGAAGCGCGCCTGCGAGGCCACCATCGCACCCGACCGCTCGATCACCACCTGCGCCATTCGGCCTCGTCAGCGGCGATCGGCGGGCTTGAAGATCGCCTCATCCAGCTCGACGCCCTTCATGCGGATTTCGCCCAGGCACTGCGGGATCTTGCCGGTCGAGACGAACTCGCCCAGCACCCGGCCCTCGGGGGTCACGCCGCGCTGCCGGAACACGAAGATCTCCTGCATGTCGATGACCCCATCGGCCACCCCGACGAGCTCCGAGATGGCCGTGATCTTCCGGGTGCCGTCGGAGAGGCGCGCCGTATGGAGGATGACGTGGACGGCGGAGGCGACCATCTCGCGGATGGCGTGCACGGGCAAGTCCACGTTGGACATCAGCACCATGGAGTCCAAGCGCGCGATCACGTCTTTCGGGGCGTTCGCGTGGATGGTGGTCATCGAGCCGTCATGGCCGGTGTTCATCGCCTGGAGCATGTCCATGGTTTCGGCGCCGCGGCACTCGCCGATGATGATGCGGTCGGGCCGCATGCGCAGCGCGTTGCGGAAGAGGTCGCGGATCGAGACCTGCCCCTTGCCCTCGACGTTGGCCGGGCGGCCCTCGAGGCTGACCCAGTGCGGCTGCTGGAGCTTCAGCTCGGCCGCGTCCTCGATCGTGATGATGCGCTCCCCTTCGGGGATGAACATCGAGACCACGTTGAGCAGGGTCGACTTGCCGGAGCCGGTCCCGCCGGAGATGATCATGTTCTTGCGCGCGGCGACGCAGGCGCGGATGAACTGGAACATCGAGGGGTTGAGGCTGTTGAACCGGATGAGGTCGTCCAGCGTGTACCGGACCCGGGCGAACTTGCGGATCGAGAGCACCGGGCCTTTCACGGACAGGGGCGGGATGATCGCGTTGATGCGCGAGCCGTCCGGCAGCCGCGCGTCGACCATCGGGTTGGCCTCGTCGATGCGGCGGCCGATGGGGGCGACGATCCGCTCGATCACCGCGCGCACCTGGTCGTTCGAGAGGAACTTCTTGGTCGTCAGCTCCAGCTTGCCCTGCCGCTCGACGTAGATCTCGTCCTTGTTGTTGACGAGGATGTCGCTCACCTGCGGGTCCGCCAGCAGCTCCTCGAGCGGCCCCAGGCCCAGCGCCTCATCGACGATCTCCTTGACCAGGCGCCCGCGCACCTCGTGCGAGGAGACCAGGCCGCCCATCTCCCGCGCCAGCAGGTTGGCGATCACCGGCTCCACGCGCTTGCGCAGCTCGGCCATCTGGGTGTTGTCGGCGATCGCCCCGACGTTGAGCCGCTTCAGATCCAACTCCTCGACGAGCTGCTTATGGATGCGCCGCTTCATCGCGGCGATCTCGTCGACCGCATCGCCCGGCCGCGTGGTCTCCTCCGCGGCGTAGAGCCGCGAGGACCACAGGGTGGGCTCCGACACCGGGACGTCGGCAGCCCCCTTGCTTTCGGCCACGCGCCGGTGCCGGGGCACATCCTGGTGCGCCACGTAGAGCTCGGGCTTCGTCACGAGGACCTCGGCCAGCCGCGTGAACGCTTCGGCCACCTTCGAGTACCCGAAGGCCGTGACGACGGGCACGCCCTGGTTGGTCGCCGTGCCCACCGTGCGGCCGTCCGAGGGAATCTGGCCGATCACCTCGCACGGGATCACCTCGCGGACATCCTGCGTGCCGATGCTGCCGCGGCTGTCGGCGCGGTTGAGCACCGCCTTCACCATCATCGAGGGAAAGAGCAGGCTGCCGACCATGCTGAGCGCCCACTTGGTCTGGTAGAGCGTGAGCACATCGGGCGTCGCCACCAGCAAGATCATATTGGCGGCATCGAAGGCGGCGATCAGGGCCTCGGAAAACCCTTTCCCGCCGTCGACGATGATGTACTCGTAGCGCCGCTTGAGCTCCTGGAAGAGGAGGACGAGCCCTTTAGGGTCCAGTTGGGCGATCTGGCGCGGATTGGAGAGGCACGTCAGGACGTGCACGCCGGAGGCGTGGGGAGCGATCAGCCCGTGCAGCGGCAGATTCAAGGGAGCGGTCGTCGGAACTGGCTCAACGGCCGCGGTCGGGGCGCCGTTTGACGGCGTGGCGGGCTGCGCGTCGATGATCCGTTTGAGCGCGGGCATGAGATCGACGATCGCGCCCGGCAGCGACAGGCTGAGGAGCTTCGCGATGTCCCCCATCGCCATGACGTCGAGATCGATGAGGCAGACCGGCTTTTTGATGCGTTGGGCGAGGCTGACGGCGGTGTTGATCGCGACGACGGTCTTGCCGATGCCCCCCTTCGTGCCGAAGATGACGATGAGCCGTCCCACGGTCGGCTGAACCGGGGGAATGGACGACGGATTGGCCGCTCCACCAGGTGCGGGCGAGGCTGGGTTCGGCATCCCTGATCTGTTAAGTAGTTTTATGCAACCTTCATGTTCTAATAACAAAGTATGCCTGATACGAAGCGGAAAACGCAAGCGAGTGGAGCGACGGCTTAGAGGCGAAAGAGCACGGGCAGATCGAGCCACAGGTCTTGCTGAACAACGTCTGACGGAAACGGCGGGTAGGGGGACTGGCCTTGGGCGGCCTTGAGCGCCTCCTGGTCGAATGACGCAATGCCGGAGGACTCGGTGATCAGCGCTTGGCCCAGCGTCCCATCGCGGAAGAGGTGCAGCCGCAGCTTCACCCGCCCGCCTATCCCCGTCTCGCGCTCGTGGCGCGGATACTGCATGGACTTGGCGATGCGATCCTGCACCTGGAGGGCGTAGCGCAGCGTCGGATCCGTAACGGACGCGGTGGCTTCCGCCGACGCCACCGCCTGCTGCAGCGCGGCGGCGCTCTTGGCCGCCTCGGTGCGGTCGGTCAGCAGTTGCGGGGTGACGGCAATGACGAGCTCCCGCTGGATCGATTCCTTTTCCGGAGACCGGAACAGCCGGCCGACGACCGGGATGCTGCCCAGCGCGGGCACCTGGCTGATGTCGTGCGTGTCCTCCACTTCGAGCAACCCGGCGATCACGATCGTCTCGCCGGAGGCGGTCGTCACCTGTGTCGCGGTCTTGCGGACCTTGAACCCGGGCACGGTCACGGTCTGGGAGCCAACGGGCACGCTGAGCCCCGACGCGGTGTCAATGCCGGAGACTTCGGCCTCTAACACCGTCGTGATGCGCTGATCCTCCAGCACGTTCGGGGTCATCTTGAGCAACACGCCGGTTTTGCGGAACTCGATGCTGGCGCTCACCGTTGACGTGGTCGTGCCGAAGGAGGTGGCCATGACCACGGGCACCTCCAGCCCGATGAAGGACGAGGCCTCTTTGCCGCTGGTGGTGACCAGCTTGGGCTCGGAGAGGACGCGCGCCTTGCTCTGCTTGACGAGCGCGTGGATGGTCGCGGCCACGCTGCCGCGGCTTAAGCCGGTGCCCCACTTGAAGAGCGCCTCATTGAGGGTCTGATCCGTGGTGGCCGGCTGGGTGATCGCCGCCGACTCGGACCACTTGACGCCCAGCTGTTCCAAGTCGGTCCGATTGATCTCGATGATCTCCACGGCCATCTGGACCAGCGGCCCGGGGCCGGCCGCCGAGGCAGGGGCCGGCGAGGACGGCAGGCTCACGAGATTGGTCACCCCGGGAAACGCGGAGAGCATCTGCTCGATCTGCTCCAGCTCCTCTTTGCGCGACACCTGGCCGGTCACGAACACCTTGTTGTGTTCGCGTTTCACGCTGACCCCGGAGAGATTCAGCTCGCGCAGCAGCTGGGCGAGCTGCGCTTCGGCCGCCTCAGGCTTGCGGTCGACGACGTCCACGTCGATGACGTGCCGGCCCTGCCGGTCCCAGAGGATGACGTTGGTCGTTCCGATGCCGCCCGCCTTGAGGAGCAGCTCGTTGGAGGAGATCACCGTCACATCGAGGACGTTCGGATCCCCGACCGCGACCCGGTCGACGTGGTCCACCGCGAGGCTGCGGATCGCGCCGGGATCCAGGGAGAGTGAAGAGGGCAGCGGCTCCGGCGAAGCGGGGGACGATGGCGCGGCAGGCGTCTCAGCGGTGACCGGAGGCTCAAGGGCGTCGTCGGCAGGGTTCGATTCGGCGGCCGAGAGGCGCCGGGCCAGGGCCTGACCGCAGAGGAGCGCGCCGCAGAGCCACAGCGCAGTCCCGACGAGCCGTCGCTGCGCTCGTGCGGCCGTTCGGTGTTTCCGTGGCGTCATCCGGGATGCTGAGACGGGCTACTGCTGCTCGTCGGCGAGCACCACCACGTCGCGCTTGAGCCCCTTGTAGACCTCCACCTGCCGCGGCCTGGCCTGAGCCGCCTCGGTGGCCTTGACGCCCAACTGCATTTCCATGAGGGTCTGGAGGTTCGCCGGCGGCACGGGAACAGCGCCCGTGTCTTTCAACGCCCGCAGGCTCAGCTGAATATGCCCCTGCTCCCTGGCAAAAAGCAGCGAGGAGGTCTCCTGCGGATTGAGCGCCAACGTCACCGATTGGCCCCGGTCGCCCCCGCCCGCTCCCTCGTCAACCGATTTCCCCGATTTGCCGACGATCTGGCGTCCCACAGCCAGCACCGGGATGTCCTGGAACAGCGTCAGGGTCGAGGACTGATCGCCGAGCTTCAAGGTCCAGAGGATGTCCACCTTGTCGCCGGGCCGCACGAAGCCGCCGACGCCGGTGAGGGAATCGACGGCGATGGTCACCGCCCGCGTGCCGGTCGGGGTCACGCTGGAGAGCGTCGCATCCAGGGGCACCGCTTCCTGGCGGCGCACCTTGTTGGTCATCACCTGCTCCGATTCCGCGATGGGGGCGACCGTCACCATCCCGGCCACTTCGCCCGGCGCGCGGATGGAATAGGGCTGCACGAATTTCTGCGGCACCGACGCCATTTTCAGCATCGAGGGCTCGATCGCCGTGCGCTCAGGAATGTCTTTCGCGGCCACCACCACCTGGATCGGCTCCTGGTAATTCGCCTTGAGCCGCATCTCCTCGCGCTGCAGCGCCTGGATCTGCCGCATCCGCCAGGAGTGGGCGAGCGAAACGCCGACCAGGCCCATCGCCACCGCGAAGATGAGCGGCAGCACCCGCTTGGCGGTGCCGGACTCGACGAAGCGTCGCAGATCAGGGGCGGGCATGGGCTCGGTCCTCGCTACTCGTGTTTGACGGCGTCGAGCCGCTCAGGAAACCGCTCGATCTTCGCCTTGGTCCGCACCTGCTCCAACGAGCCCTGCAGTTTCTGGAAGAGGAGGAAGTTCTTGATCTGGTCCCACATCTCGGTGAGCGGCCGCTGGTGCTCGGCCTGCCGCTCCACCAGCTGAAAGATGTGATAGCGATTATCCGCGCCTTTGACATAGCTGCTCAGGCCGTTCACCTGATCGATGGCGAACGCGGCCGCCTCCAGCGTGGGATCAAGCGTCGTCACGCTCTCCGCTTCATCGGCGCCCAGCAGCGCCTTCTCCTGCTCGCGGACCACCCAGGTCGCGAGCAGCCCGCCCTGCGGCGCGGAGGGCGCCACAGAGATCCGCTGCGCGAGCGAAGCGAAGTCTGCGCTATCGCCCAGCAACTGGCTGAGCGCCTGCTTGGCCTGGTCCTCGGAGGCGACGGTGAGCTGGCGCAGCTTGCGGCGCTCCGGCATGCGGAAGCCGGCTTTGTTCGCCTCATAGTACTTCTCGACGTCGGCGGAGCCGACCTCCAACCGGTCCCGGCTCCACCGCAGCCACTCCTGCGAGAAGAACGTCCGGCGCAGGAACTCGAATCGGCGTTGCGTGTCGAGCTGGCGATCCAATCCGCGGGCCACCGCCTCCTGGCTCATCAGTTCGTTGTTGATGAGCTCATCGAGCACCGCCTGCAGCCGCTCGGCGGTGAGCGGCGTCCAGGGCTGGCCGAGGTTGGTCATCAGCGCCTTCAGCTCCTCGACCCGCAGCTCGACGTCCGTTTTCGAAATCGGCACCCCGTTGACGGACGCCGCGATGTCAGCCGGCAGCACCGGCGGCCGCTGCACCTGGGCCGGGCCGGGCGCGGCCGGCGATGCCTGGGTCGCTGGGGCGGCATCGTCATGCCCGCCATGGAAGAGCGACGTCAGCTTCTCGCATCCGCTGATGCAGAGCATCCCCATCGTCAACAGGGCGAGGCGCTGTGTGACACGACGAGTCGACCCCACGCTCATGCGGCGATGCCTCCCGGGAGTGAGATGTTGTGTAATTGGAACTTCTTGGAGCACTTCGGCCTAGCACCGGTGTAGCGCAGCTCGCCCTCCAGCGTGCCGTCCGGACGGAAGCCGCGCACGTCGAACTTGAACAGCTCGTCCAACTGAAAGCCGTCTGCGGAGCTCCCTGTCTGCGCGATGGAGGCGATGCGCCGGCTGTTGTCGGCGAACCGGTTCATATGCACGACGACGTCGACGGCGCTGGCGATCTGCATGCGGCAGGCCGACGGCGGCAGGTCCAGCCCGCTCATCAGCATCAAGGTTTCGAGCCGCTCGAGGGCCGCCTGGGGCGAGTTGCCGTGCAGCACCGTGATGACGCCTTCATGGCCGGTGTGCATCGCCTGGACGACGTCCAGCGCCTCGCCGCCGCGCGCCTCGCCGAGGATGAGCCGGTCAGGCCGCATCCGCAGCGCGTTCTTGACCAGCACCCGCAGGGGGATTTCCCCGCGCCCGTCCAGGTTCGGCGGCTTGCTGACCAGCCGCACCCAGTGCGGTAGCCCCTGCAGCTGCAGCTCGGCCACGTTCTCGATCGTGATAACGCGCTCCTGGGGCGCAATGGCCTGGCAGAGGATCGCGACCAGCGTTGTTTTCCCCACGGAGGTCCCGCCGGAGATCACGAGGTTGACCTTCGCCTTGACGCACGCCTGCAGGAACTCGGCCGCCTGGCGGCTCAGGACGTTGCGGGCGATGAACTCGTCCATGGTCCATTCGCGGCCGGCGCGGCGGATCGTCACAACCGGCCCGTTCAGGGCCAGGGGCGGGATGATGACGTTGATGCGGGAGCCGTCGGGCAGGCTGCCGTCGCAGACCGGCGAGGATTCGCTGACGCTGAGGTTGATGCGGCTGAGCATGCGCTCGACCACGCTCATGAGGTGGTTGGCGTCGCGGAACCGGGACGGCACCGGCTCGATGCGGCCGTCGCGCTCCACGAAGATGTCCTGCGGCCCGTTGATCATCACTTCGCTGACGGTGGGATCGGCCAGCAGATCGTCGAGGAGGTCGTAGCCGAGGACGGCGCTGATGGTCTCGTGGACGAGGCGGGTTTCGTCCGCCGCCGGCAGGGCCGGCAGCCGCAGCTCATCGGTGACGGCGCGCAGCGACTGGCGCAGGGTCTGCTCGACGGTCTCTCGGGGCACTTGGCCCTTGTGGTTGTTGGGCACCGTGTCCAGCCAATCGACCAGGTGCATCTTCAGCCGGACTTTGACCCGGTCATACAGCTCGTTCGTTGAGGCCATGCCCACCCATGCTTATGCGCCGGGCAGCCGCCCGCGGATGTCCAGCAGCACCTGCAGGACCTTGCTCATCAGCCAGAAGGAGTAAAAGTAGACGCCGGCCGCCACGAAGTTCAGCACGCCGACCAAGCGCGCCGGGATGTCTATCCCGCCGATGATGATCGGCTCGCCGCCTCCGATCAATAAAATAAGGCCGCTGACGACTTGAAAGGCCACAGCGACCCATGCCAACACCTTGAAGACCACGACACTCACCCGCAAGAACTTATACGGCTCCTGCGCCATCCATCCTCCTGTCGCCTAGAGTCCATCAGGCCACACATGACCGCTAGTATAGCATAAAGAGCAGCCCCAAGGGGATTCGAACCCCTGTCTTCGGGCTGAGAACCCGACGTCCTGGGCCGGGCTAGACGATGGGGCCCCGCAACCCGGCCATGCGCGCGACCGGAGCCCTGGTTGTAGCACAGCGCCGTTGTAACGTCAAGATGAAACAGGGGTTAATGAGTAATTGCGTAGGGCCATGCTCTGGCGGTTAACAGACGTCACCACGAGATCTCCTCGATGCGAATGCCGTCTCCTGATCGGAGGCTCTCACGAGCTGAGCGGATCCGTCGCAAAAACCTCGGATCATGCTCTAAGCGGTACTCGAACCAATCATCCTCGGATTTGAAGCCGATGAGGATTCCCGCCGGCTTACCGTGACGCGTAATGATGATCCCATGCTGTTCCGCCAAACGCAGGTAGCGCGACAGATCGTCTTTCACTTCTGACAAGGCAATCGCTTTCATCGTGATCCCTCCAGGTCTTTCAGCCATGCTGCGGCTGTCGATTTCACGGTATAGCCAGAATAAGCAGCCGCGTCAAGCGGGCTCTAGTGCGGCGTCCAGAGGCGGTGCTTGGAGGGAACGGGCTTGCCGTGCAGGAGGAACTCTTCGCGGTTGCGGACCCGGCTGAGGGCGGTGTCAAACGAAATGATCTTGCGGTCGGCCAGCGACTTCAGGCAGGAATCCATAGTGCACATCCCATGCTGCG
>JAHFGU010000156.1 GCA_023247285.1 Candidatus Omnitrophota bacterium | reverse complement strand
GGCCCTGCCGGAGTTCTCCGCCGGCGCCGAGCAGTTCACGTTGACCGGGTCCGGGACCGTGGGGCTTGATGGCGCGGTGCAGATCCGGTCCACGCTCAGGGTCGAGCCGCAATTCACCGCGATGCTGGTGAAGGGAGTGAGCGAATTACAGGCGCTCGCCAACGCCAACGGCGAACTCGAAGTGCCGGTGGTGCTCCAGGGCGCGCTGCCCGCCGTCCGCCCAGCGCCGGACATGCAGTTCGTCGCCTCCCGGCTCGTGGTCGGCACCGCGGCTGACCTGCTGGGCAAATGGCTGAGTCGCAAAGAGCAGCAGGGCCAGCCTGCCCAGAGCCAGCCGGAATCCGGGCAGCCGCAGTCTGAATCGACCCCGCCGACGCCGGAACAACTGCTCAGCCACTGGCTGCACCGCCGTCAGTAATTTCCCAGTAATTTCCCAGCTGCCTTGACGTTGTTCCGCGCGCTCAGGTAGACTTGCAACAACGTTCGTCAGCGCTCACTGGCATTCACGACAACGGCAAACTCAGAGCAATCTGAGGACGCAAAGCCACGGGCCCAAAAAAGTGTCAGGCACTTTTTGGGCTGCCGGGCTCCCGAACGAATGCAGCAGCACGTCGACATCCTACTTGGCCTTGGGGTGGTGATCAGCCTCTGCCTGATCGCCATCACCATTTTCCTCGCCATCGCCGCCCTTGAGCTCCGCACCACCCTCCGCCAGTTCAACCGCCTGCTGCCCGGGATCGATCGCATCGGCCGCGATGTGCGCCGCGCGTTCCGGCAGGTCGGGCGGATCCTGCTCGCGGCGCGCCGCGCCACCGGCCGCGTGGACGCGGTCATCGACCAGGCCTGCGGTACTGCCGAAGAGGCGCTGGCGCGGGTGCAGGGTCTGGCCGCGCAGGCGCGCGCGTTCTGGGGACATCAGACGAATGGGGCGGGGGCGGGACCCCGCAGGGTTCGACGCAGCGGGAACGGCAACCGGAGGAGGGGAGTGGGATGAAACAGATTCGTCGTCGAGGCGGGGTGTTCCAGGCGCTGGCCGCGTTCGTCGCGGGAGCGGCGATCGGTGGCCTAGCGTCCTTGCTCTACGCGCCTGCCTCTGGCCAGGTCACGCGCAGGCGGCTGGCCATGAAGCTGCGGACCCTGCGGCGCGAAACGGGCAGGCGGCTGGGCCAGACAGGCCGGGTCTTGCAGGTGCAGGCCCACCACGTCCAGATCGCGGCCCGCCAGTGGCTGCAAGAGCGGATGCACGCCCGCACGAACGGCCGGCACATCACGCGCCGGACCGTGCGCCACGCGCACGCCTCGTAAGCGCTCCGTGAGATCCGGAACGGCAGCCTTCGGGCTGCCGTTCTTGTTTTTGCTATAATGGCGCATGATCAATGTCGCCGCCCGCCGGCTCGGCGAAGAGCTCAAGCTGTTCCTCGAGCGCCTGCGGGGCCTAGCTGAGCAAGAGCGCGCCGCGCGCGGCCAAGACGCGCAAGCGCTCGAGATCGCGATCGTCAATCTCGACAGCGCGATCGAAATCCTCACCGACTAGAGCCCATCCCCGAATTCATTCCCCCGTTCTTTATTCTACCTATGGGGTTGGAGTACACTGGGTCGGTCCGGCTGATAACACAGGGAGGCGGCGATGAGGCGAGCGGTCCTGGGCGTGTTCGTGGGCATTGCGCTGGGTGTGGCGCTGGCGGGGGCCGCGCACGGCCAAGAGGCGAAGCCGTTTCACGAGGTCGAAATGCAGACCATCCGCGGCACCGGGTTCACCCTGCCGAAGGAGTTTGGTAGGCTGGTGAATGTGGTGGTCGATTCCGAGGTCCACTACCTGTATTTCGAAGACCGGTCCGGCACCCTGCGGGTCGCGGCGGTCGGCCCGCGCGGCGCGGTGACCCGGGTGAAAAACCAGCTGCAGCTGCTCACGCAGGACGTGGCGCTGATCAAGCGCGAGAAACCTGCGGAGTAATCCATGGCCCGCAGCTCCGCGGCGCGCTATTCCTTCGACGAGTTCAATCGTCTGGTCACCACGGTTCGGGATGGCGGCCGCCTGCGCTCGATCGAGCTGTCCGAGGTCCTGCTGCGGCTGGATCGGGCCAACCGCCTGGTCGCCGAATCCGCCGCCGCCGGCCCGCGCTCTCGCACGCTCACGCTGGATGGCGCCTGGTCGCTCGCACCGGGCCACGCGCTCGCCCTCACGCTGCGCGGTGGCGCCGGACGCCAGCGCGATACCCTCGCCCTGACCGGCGCGCTCGAGCGCGCTGACGCGCGGCAGCTGGTCTTTGCGCTGCGCCGCTCCGGCGACGAAGCCGGCCGTCCCGATACGGCGCTGGCGCTCACCGGCCGGTGGGAGGCGGATCGCCGCAACCGGCTGACATTTCTGGTGGCGCGGGACCGCGGCGTCGAGGATCGGCTTACCCTGCAAGGAGCCTGGGAGGTCGGCCGCGATCACGCGCTCCTCTACCGCTATCGCGCCGGCCAGGCCGCGGGATCCGGCAACGAGCAGGTCCTCCGGTTCGACGGCGCGTGGGAACTGCCTGCCGCCGGGAAGCTGGTCTACCGGCTCGAAGGCTCGAGCCGGTCGGTGTTCGCTTTTTCAGCTCGACTCGAGCAGGCAGCCGTGCGCGGCGGCCGCGGGTTTGTGCGTTCCGAGGTCGGCATTCGGTTGGACGAAGGCCTCGTGCAGCGGCGGGTCACGCTCTCCGGCGCTTGGCGCATCAGGCCGGACCGGTCGATCGCGCTGGAGGTGCCATATGCCGACGGCCGGGTGCAGGCCATCCGGTTTGAAGGCGCGTATGCCCTCACGCCGCGGGACCGAATCAGCGTAGCCTTGCAGGCGGGCCGGCGTCAGCCCCTCGGGGTGCACCTGACGCTCTCGCGCGCCCTTGCGGCCAACGCGCAAGGGTTCCTGCAATGGCGCGCGGACGGACGGGAGCGCGCCGTGATCGGCGGCGTCGAGGCAACGTGGTGAGCAGTTCCCAGGCTTTGCCCGCGGGCCTGGCCGACGCGATGCAGCGCCTCGGGATCGCAGAGCGCGATCTGGCCGAAACGTTCGTGCGCTCCGCCGGACCGGGCGGCCAGCGGGTCAACAAAGTCTCCACCTGTGTGGTGCTTCGGCACCGGCCGACCGGCTTCGAGGTGCGCTGCCAGCAGGAGCGCTCGCAGGCGCGCAACCGCATCCTTGCGCGCTGGCAGCTCGTGGCGCGGCTGGAGGGGGCAAAACGCGCGCAGGCCCTCGCCGAGGCCCAGCGGATGGCCGCGCTGCGGCGCCAGCGGCGCAAGCGGCCGGCGTCGGTCAAGGACCGCCTGATCGCCGGCAAGCGGCACCGCACCGCCACCAAGCGGCTGCGCCGCCCGCCGCGCGATCTTGAGTGACGCCACGGACACACGTACAATACGGAGACAACGATGCTGCGGAGACAGCTGATGCCACCTGCCACAAGGAGCCGCGCATGCGCATGCGAGGGGTTATCGGGTTCGTGTTGGCCGCAACGCTGGGAAGCCTATCGGCGGGCGCTGAGATGAAGCACCCCCGGGCGGTCCTGGAGACCACAAAAGGGCGGATTGTCATCGAGCTCCGCGAGGACGCCGCGCCGAAAACCGTGGCGAACTTCATCAAGCTGGCCAAGTCGGGATTCTACAACGGCGTGATTTTCCACCGCGTCATCCCGGGGTTCATGGTGCAGACCGGCGATCCCACCGGCACCGGGCGCGGCGGTCCCGGCTACACTTTCGAGGATGAATTCTCGCCCGCGCTGCACCATGACGCGGCCGGCGTGGTCTCCATGGCCAACGCCGGGCCGAACACCAACGGCAGCCAGTTCTTCATCACGCTGGCCCCCACGCCGTGGCTCGACGGCAAGCACGCGGTCTTCGGCCGCGTGGTCGAGGGCCAGAGCGTGGTGGACGACATCACCGCCGCCCCCCGCAACGCCCAGGACCGCCCGTCCTCCGACATCGCCATGACCACGGTGTCCATCGAGGAATGACGCGGCCCGGCGCAGGCTGCGCGAGGGTGTAGGGGACAGGCTGGTCATGGCCCCCCGCGTCCTCGTCATCTACAAAAAGGACGCGTACCAGCAGTATGTCCAGGA
>JAHFGU010000155.1 GCA_023247285.1 Candidatus Omnitrophota bacterium | reverse complement strand
CCGTATGTGCTGGCGGCGAGGTGGGGGCTGGTCGGCCTCTTCGCCCTGATGGCGCTGAGCATGCGCGTTGCCCTGCGCCGGCGCCGGCATATCGAGGAGCTGAGCCGATGATCCTTCGACTTGCTTCGCTCGCTCAGGATCATGGTGAGCAAGGCCCGCCTCTGGCGGGCCGCGTCGAACCATGACCCCCGCCGGCTGGGTGTTTCTCTCGGCGTCCTGGGGCGCGATCCTGGTGCTCTGCGCCTTCTGCTTTGCCCGGATGCTCCGCGGCCGGTAGGCTTGCTGGACAGGATATCTCATATTGAGATATACTAACGATGCACGTCATCTCGAAGAAGAAGCTCAAGGATTTCTGGGAGCAACACGCTGAGAGCCGGAAGCCGCTGGAAGCGTGGTTCACGATCGTCCGATTGAGTCGCTACCGCACGTTTGATGAGTTACGGACAACATTCCCGAAGGCGGATAAGGTAGGTGGCAAAATCGTGTTTGATATTGGGGGAAATAAATACCGGTTGATTACGGTGATTCACTTTAATCGCTTCAAGGTCTATGTGCGGCACGTGCTCACGCACGCAGCCTATGAGCAGGGGGGATGGAAGGATGGTTAACGTATTGGAACGACCTCGATTCCGACAGGCCTGGTCGGTAGTCAGCGCCGGGTTATCGATCAAGACGGAGCAAGATTATCAACGGGCGGTTGCGCTCCTTGATCGGCTTCTTGACGAGGTGGGCGAGAATGAACGTCACCCGCTCTTCGGATTCCTCGAAGTCCTCGGGACGCTCATCGAAAGCTACGAATCGGATCATGTCGCGATGAAGGGGGCA
The DNA here is from genome assembly GCA_023247285.1 of Candidatus Omnitrophota bacterium. The sequence continues at coordinate 3,261 of JAHFGU010000155.1, read as the reverse complement.
TCCGGAGAAGATGTGCTGAGGTCCCTCATGGAAGAGCATGGGCTGACGCAGTCCGATCTCCCCGATGTGGGCAGTCAGGGCGTGGTTTCCGAGATCCTACATGGCAGGCGAAAACTGAATACTCGACAAATCAAAGCGCTGAGCAAGCGATTCGGCGTCTCCCCTGCAGTCTTCCTGTGAACAGGCGCCCAATTCCGGATTGTGATGGTTTCTTGAGGTTTGACGCTATGCCCGCACAATGATGTTGTCCCCGCGCTGGATACTGGTCTTTGTGATATGCGGTCTCGGCGTGTGTTCCTGTGGGAAGGAGCCGACGCAGGAGTCCTATACGATCCGACGCACCACCAAGAGTTTCACGACAACTGACGGTGACCGTGAAATGACAACGGGTCAGCACACGTCCGAATCAACTGAAGGGACCTGGGATATGGATTTCCATTACGACAACCGATCCGGCTGGCGAAGCCAGACGCGCTTTGGTGATGGGACGACAGCGACCAGCCAAAATATTGGGTCCCCATCCCAAGAATCCTATCGTACAACAGTGGCCACTCCTCAAGGACAGAAATATGACATGGAGCACGAGGGCCGCTGGCGTGTGGACGAAGAGCGGTGAATGGCAAGGAGGTGAATCGTGAAGGTGACCTTTGGGTTGCAGTGTGTGGCGTGGATCATGGTGTTGCTAGGGATGGGGGGTATGGTGGGCGTCTTCATCCCAAAACCTCCACCCCCTCCTGAGGCTATGAGTGCAATTGCAAAAGAGACGCTACAAATGGTGTTCTTTGGGATGGCCAATCTCGTGTTAGGCGTAGGGGTGCTAAGACGCCAGCCGTGGGCAGTGTACGGTACGGTCTGCTTTGGTGGGGCAGGAGCGTTGTGGAGTGTGCTGCCGTTTCTCCAAGGATATTACAGCTCCTTTTATATCGCTGGGCTGATCTTTTACGCAGCCGCCTGTTTCTTCTCGATTTCGCAACTTCTTCGGAATCGGTGACGTTCATTTGGTCTTGAAGAGATGAAGAGGCCGCCGGTAGACGACACGGCCGGTAGAAACGATTGACAGCGACGGCTGCTGTAGGTTAGAATTCTCTGCTATGTCCACAACGTTTCCCGACGTGAAAACATTCCGCCGCGAGTGGGTCCTCATCGACGCCAAAGACCAGATTCTCGGACGGCTGGCTTCGCGCGTCGCCTTGATGCTGCGCGGGAAGCATAAGCCCAGCTTCACGCCGTTCTTGGACACCGGCGATTTCGTCATCGTCATCAACGCGGCCAAGGTGAAGGTGACCGGGCAGAAGCTGGCTCAGAAGGTCTACCAGCGGTATTCGGGCTACCCGGGCGGGCGCAAAACCGAACTCCTTGGAAGCCTGCTGGCGCGCCATCCGGACCGGGTCATCCGCAAGGCGGTCAAGGGCATGATGCCGGACGGGCCGCTCGGCCGCCGGCTCCTCGGCAAATTGAAGGTGTATCCTGGCCAGGCGCATCCGCACGCAGCGCAGCAGCCGGCGCTGACGGATCTGGGGTGCGCGCATGGCTGAGGCGGCGACCGCTCCGAATCCGGCGGCGATGGGCCGGCTCTCGACCGGCCGGCGCAAGCAGGCGATCGCGCGCGTGCGCCTGGTGCCTGGCCCAGGGACGATCCTGGTGAACGCGCGCGGCTATGAAGACTATTTCCCGCGCGAAGCGCTGCGGCTGGCCATCCGGTCGCCGCTGGTCCTCACGCACCAGTTCGGCAAGGTCAATGTCATCGCGAAGGTGGAAGGCGGCGGGTTGACCGGGCAGGCCGACGCCATCCGGCTGGGCATCGCCCGGGCGCTGCTCGCGGTGGATCCGGCGTACCGCGCAGGCCTGCGCGGGGCCGGGTTGCTGACTCGCGACCCGCGGGAACGGGAACGCAAGAAGTATGGCCGCAAAGGGGCTCGCAAGCGGTTCCAGTGGACCAAGCGGTAACCCGCCGCCGGTCCCATGCGCACGTCCAGCACCCATGACCGATCGTCAACCGCATAGATGTCACGGCTTCGCGTCGCCATCGCAGGCGCGACCGGGTACGCGGGCGAAGAGCTCATCCGGTTGCTCCTCGGGCATCCGCACGTCGAGCTCACCTGCCTGGCCGCCTCGGCCAAGTGGGAGCGCCCGGTCCCTGTCTCCGACGTCTACCCTCGCTTCGCCCGGCGGCTCGACCTGCCGGTGGAAGCGCTCGACCCCGGCCGCCTAAGCGCGTCGGCGGACGCGGTCTTCCTCGCTCTCCCGCACGGCACCGCCAAGGACCTCGTCCCCGGCCTGCTCAAGGCGGGCAAGCGGGTCATCGACCTCAGCGGCGATTTCCGGTTGCGGGACGCATCGCTCTATCCGCGGTGGTATGCCTTCACGCATCCGCATCCAACGCTCCTGTCGCGGACGGATGTGGTCTACGGCTTGACCGAGTTCCACCGGGACGCGATCCGCACGGCCGCGGTCGTCGCCAACCCGGGCTGCTACGCGACCAGCATCCTGCTGGCGGTGCTGCCGCTCTTCCAGCGGAAGCTGATCGCCGATGATCGCTTCCTGGTCGACGCGAAGTCCGGCCTCAGCGGGGCCGGACGCAAGGCGGATCCGGCGCTGCTGTTCACCGAGATGACGGAGAACCTGCGCGCCTACAAGGTGCATGAGCACCAGCATATGCCGGAGGTGCTGCAGGAGATCGCAGCGGTAGCCGGGCAGCGGCCGCGGATGGGATTCGTGCCGCAGGTGATCCCGGTGACGCGCGGCCTCATCTCCATGATCTACGTGCAGACCGCCTCCGGCGCGGATGAGGCGGCGCAGGCGTACGCAGCCGCGTATCCGAGCAGCGAGGCCCCGTTTATCCGCATCCGGCCGGGCGTCTTGCCGCAGCTGCGGGATGTCGTCGAGACGAATTACTGCGATATCGGCTTCGTGGAGCAGCGCGGGCTCGGGTACCTGACCATCGGCAGCGCATTGGATAACCTCACGAAGGGCGCGGCCGGCCAGGCGATCCAAAATTTCAACCTCATGTTCGGCTTCGACGAAACCACCGGCTTGTAAAAAGTGTCAGACACCAAAAGTGCCTGACACTTTTTTGGAGAGGGTGTGGAAAACGTGAAGGGGATCGCTGGAGGCGTCACCGCGGCGGTCGGATTCCGCGCGGCCGGGGTGAGTGCCGGCATCAAGCGCAGCCGCAAGCCGGACCTGGCCCTCGTGGCGGCCGAAGCGCCGGCCGCGGCAGCCGGGGTCTTCACCCGCAACCAGGTCCAGGCCGCACCCGTG
>JAHFGU010000154.1 GCA_023247285.1 Candidatus Omnitrophota bacterium | reverse complement strand
GTACTGCTGGGACACGACGTGCATCCTCTCCACCAAGGCGGCGTATGTGCTGGCCTCGCGCGGCTACCGCGTGAAAGAGATGATCGGCGGGATCGAGCAGTGGGAGGCGTCCGGTTTTCCCATCGAGCGGTGAGCGCGGCCGCGCGTCACGCAGCCAGCCGCTCGATCGTAGCCGCGATGCCGCGCGTCACGCAGCCAGCCGCTCGATCGTGGCCGCGATGCCGCGCGTCACGCGGGTGAGGAACGCGGCGTCCAGGGTATCCGCCGTGTCCGTCGCCTGGTGGTAATGCGGGTTGCGGAGGAACGCGGTATCGGTCACCAGCAGCGCCGGGAAGCCGCAATCCCAGAATGGGGCATGGTCAGAGAGCCGGCTCTCCGGCAGCCATCTGCCGCTGCCTGGCAACACGATTGTCTGAACCGGCAACCCGTCGATCGCCCGGAACGCCGCAGCCGCCTGCTGCAGCAACGATCGTGAACGCAGATTGCCCGCCAGCCCGATGTAGGTCCCGTCGGACGGGAACCGGCGCGCGAGCCGGTGCGTGGGATAGTGCTGCAGCCCCCGCGTTTCGGTGAATCCGAGCATCTCCAGCGAGAGCATGCCAAGGAGCGGTACTCGTTCGCGCTTGAGCCGCTCCGCGTAATGCGCGCTGCCCACCATGCCGCACTCTTCCAGGGCGAAGGCTGCGAACTCGACCCGCGCCGCGGGCAGCAGGCTCGCCGTCACCTGGGAGAGCTCAAGCAGCGCGGCGACGCCGCTGGCGTTGTCGTCGGCGCCGGGCGTGCCGCTCACCGTGTCGAGGTGCGCGCCGATGAGCAACCGCGGCCCCGGGGCCATGCGCGGCGGCACGGCGAGGTGGTTGACAACAGGCCCCGTCTTATATGAGAATTCATCCGATGCAACGCGCAGCCCGCAGGCGGTCCAGTGCTCCGTGACATACCGCTCGGCCCTGGCCAGCCGGGCAGGGCTCGTCAGCGGATGGCGCTCGCCCTCGAGCGCGCGCACGTGGGCGAGGAGCCGCGCTTGTTGAACCGCCGCTGCGAGCAATGATCCCACCACCTGCCGGTGGCGGTGCTCGCTTGAGGAAGGCTGATGCGTCATCGTATGCGTGGCTCCGCACCGCCGCGGCTGGCCTCGTAGTGTCACCCGCTGCGTGTGCCGGCCGGGGCCCGCGACCCGCGGGCCCGCAGCAGGTGGTGGGATGATCCCCTACGAGTTCAGCGCGGAGCGGTTCAGCCGGTGGATGGCCTACGCGCTCCGGCACAATCCTGAGCGGTACGGGCTGCAGGCCGATCCGCACGGGTACGTGGACTTCGAAGAGTTTCTGCGCGCGGCGGCGCGCCGCTACCCCGCGCTGCCCGCCGAGCAGCTCCGCGCGCTCATCGCCTCCGCCGGCCCCACGCGGTTCGACGTCACTGGGGGGCGGATCCGCGCGCGCTACGGCCACACGTTTCCCGCGGCACCGGTGGGCGCGCCGGCCGATCCGCCTGCCCAATTGTATCATGGCGCGGACGCCGCGCAGGCGCCGCGCCTGCTGGCGGAGGGCCTCGCGCCGACGGATCGGACCATGCTGCATCTGAGCGACACCGTGCAGGACGCCGTCGCCGTGGCAAGCAAACGCGCCGAGCAGGTGGCGGTCATCCGCATCGACGCGCGCGCCGCCCAGGCGGCCGGCGTCCCGTTTTACCGCGAGAGCAAGGTCTATCTCGCCCCGCAGATCCCAGCGCCATTTCTCAGCCTCGAGCCGTTGCCGGCGACGGCCGGCCCGGCTGCCGGCGCATCCGGCGGCGCGCCGGACGAGCCGCAGGCCTCGTAAGCGTTTCAACACCCCTGATGGCGCGCGCAGCCGTCTTCGTCGTCCATGAGCACCACGCTTCGCGGCTGCATTTTGATTTCCGCCTGGAGCTCGACGGCGTGCTGAAATCCTGGGCGGTGCCCAAAGGCCCGTCGATGAACCCGGCGGAGAAGCGGCTCGCCGTCATGGTCGACGATCATGCGCTGGCATACGGCTCCTTCGAGGGGGTCATTCCTGAGGGCCGCTACGGCGCCGGCCCGGTGGTGATGTGGGATCGCGGCACGTGGACGCCTCTGGAGAGCGGCGATCCCGGCGCAGCGCTCTCGCGCGGCTCGCTCAAGTTTGTCCTGAAGGGCCGGCGGCTGAAGGGCGCATTCGCGCTCGTTCAACTGAGGGGCCCGCGCGCCACCGGCACGGAGTGGCTGCTGATGAAGAAAACCGATCCCGACGCCGACCCGCAGTTTCGCCTGGTCTCCGCGCTGACGCCGGCCAAGCGGCGCCGGCTCAGCGTGCCGGCCCCGCCGTGCGAGGCCTCATGAAGCGCGCTGATGTCGCGGTGCTCGGCGGCGGGATCATCGGTTGCGCGCTGGCCGAGGAGCTGGCGCGGCACGGGCAGCGCGTCCTCGTCGTCGAGCGCGGGCGCATCGGCGCTGAAGCGTCCAGCGCGGCCGCCGGCATCCTCGCCTCCCAGATGGATATCCCGCGCCCCGGACCCTTCTTCGAGCTCTGCCAAGCGGCGCGCCGGATGTATCCCCGGTGGATCGAGCACCTCGAGCGGCGCTCCGGCGTGCGCACCGGCTACCACACCGACGGCATTCTCTACCTGGCCCTCACGAAGCGCGAGGAGCAGGAGATGGACCGCCGGGCGCGCTGGCAGAAGAAGCTTGGGCTGCGCGTGGACCGCTGGTCGCCCAAGGAGGTGCGCAGGCACGAGCCGGCTGTGGACGGGCGGGTCCGGCGCGGGTTCCACTTTCCGAACGAAGCCCAGGTGGACAACGTGCTGCTCATGCAGGCGCTGGCGGCCGCGTGCCGGCAGGCCGGCGTGGAGCTCCTGGAACAGGCGCCGGTGACGCGGTGCCTGGTCGAGCGGGGCCGCGTCCGCGGGGTGGAAACCACGCGCGGCTCCATCGAGGCGCCCGTGGTGGTGAATTGCCTCGGCAGCTGGGCGAATCTTGACGGGGCTTTTCCGATCCGGTTGCCTGTCGAGCCGGCCCGCGGGCAGATGCTCGCCTTCCGCGGACCGAAGCGGCTGGTGCGCCACGCGATCATGGCAGAGCAGGCCTATGTGGTCCAGCGGCGCGACGGGCGCCTGTTGATCGGCTCAACGGTTGAGCGGGTCGGGTTCGACAAAGGGCTTACGCTGGACGGCATCCACGCCATTCTGTGCGGCATCCTTCAGGTGTGCTCGGGGGTGCGTGACTGCACCCTCGTTGATGCATGGGCCGGATTCCGTCCCTACACCAGCGATCAGCTGCCCATCCTGGGGCCGACAAATATTGACGGATTGTTCGTCGCTACAGGGCATTTCCGCCACGGCATATTGCTCGCGCCGATTACATCCAACCTATTGAAAGAGTGTATATTACGACGGATGTCTTCCTTGGATCTTGCCCCGTTTTCACCCGCTCGGTTCAATACTTGACTAAAAAGTCGTATTAGAGTACCATCAAAGCATGAGGATCACATCCCAGGAGGAATATGGCTTACGGTGCCTGCTGCAACTGGCGCGGACGCCACGCGAGCAAACCGTCAGCGTCAAAGAGATCGCCGCCAAGGAAGGACTCTCGCACGCGTACGTCGAGAAGCTGTTGCGCATCCTGTCGCGGGCCGGCTTGGCGCATAGCGCGCGGGGGATCAAGGGCGGCTATGCCTTGAACCGGCCGGCCTCAGCGATCACGTTGGGCGAGGTGGTGCGGGCGTTGGGCACGGTGCAGACCACGAATCACATCTGCCAGGTCTTCACCGGCAACCAGCAAGTCTGCGTGCACTTCAGCGACTGCGGCCTGCGGTCGGTGTGGTTGGGCCTCACGACGTACATCCAGAATTTTTTGGACAAGACGACCCTGGATAGCCTGTTGGAGAGCGAGTACACCGTCTCGGAGCGTTTAACGAAGCGAGTGTGAGCGATGGGCACCAACGGCTCTTCCTTAGATGGCGCGTCCCCGCTGCTGCAGGTGGAAGATCTGCACGTGGCCGTCGAGGGCAAAGAGATCCTGAAAGGGCTGACCCTGACGGTGCGGGCGGGGCAGGTGCATGCGCTGATGGGCCCGAATGGCTCCGGCAAAAGCACCCTGTCGTTTTGCCTCTTGGGCCATCCGAAATACGTGGTGACCGGCGGGCGCATCC
>JAHFGU010000153.1 GCA_023247285.1 Candidatus Omnitrophota bacterium | reverse complement strand
TCAACGCGCTGCGCGCGCCGCAGCGGGGCATGCTCGTGATCACCCACTATCAGCGCCTGCTGAATTACGTGAAGCCGGACCGCGTCCACGTCATGGTCGACGGCCGGATCGCCCGCTCCGGCGGCCCGGAGTTGGCGCTGGAGCTTGAAGCCAAAGGGTACGAGGGCTACCGCCCGCCGGTAGCGCCCGTTCCGGCTGAGGCATGATCCCATGACGACCAAGCCGCAGGTCTCCATCAACGACGAGTACGAGAAGCTCTACGGCTTCCACATGCCGGAGCATGCCGTCTTCAAGGCCGAGCCCGGGCTGGACGAGCGCAAGGTCAAACAGATCTCCGGGATGAAGAGCGAGCCGGCCTGGATGCTGCAGACGCGGCTCAAGGGCTACCGGCATTTCCTGGCCAAGCCGATGCCGGCCTGGGCCAACACCGAGCTGCTCGGGCGGATCCGGTTCGACGACATCTTCTATTATCTGAAGCCCACCGAGGGGACCAAGGGCTCGTGGGACGAGGTGCCGGCCGACATCAAGCAGACCTTCGACCGGCTCGGCATCCCGGAGGCCGAGCGCAAATTTCTCGCGGGGGTGAGCGCACAATATGAATCCGAATCCGTGTACCACTCCATGCACGAGGACCTTACCAAGCAGGGCGTGATCTTCCTCGACATGGACACGGCGCTCAAGGAGCAGCCCGAGCTGGTGCAGCGCTACTTCGGCACGATTATTCCGCCGGCGGACAACAAGTTCGCCGCGCTGAACACGTCGGTGTGGAGCGGCGGCTCGTTCATCTACGTGCCCAAAGGCGTCAAGGTGGCGATGCCGCTGCAGGCCTATTTCCGCATCAACGCGAAGAACATGGGCCAGTTCGAGCGCACGCTCATCATCGCCGACGAGGGCGCCGAGGTCACCTATATCGAAGGCTGCACCGCGCCGACCTACTCGTCGGATTCCCTGCATTCCGCGGTGGTGGAGCTCATCGCATTGCCGCACGCGCGCATCCGCTACGTGACGATCCAGAACTGGTCGAAGAACGTCTACAACCTCGTTACGAAGCGCGCGGTGGCGCACGAAGGTGCCACGGTGGAGTGGCTGGACGGGAACCTCGGCTCTCGCCTGACCATGAAGTACCCCGGCGTGTACCTGCTGGGCCGCGGCGCGCGCGGCGAGGTGCTGTCGGTCGCGTTCGCCGGCGACGGCCAGCACCAGGACGCGGGGGCGAAGATGGTCCACGCCGCGCCGGACACCTCGTCGGTGATCACCTCCAAGTCGATTTCGAAGGGTGCCGGCCGCACGAGCTACCGCGGCCTGGTCAAGGTCGTGCCCGGCGCGGTCAACGCCAAGTCCACCGTGCGGTGCGATGCGCTGCTGCTGGACCAGGAGGCGCGCTCGGACACCTATCCCACGATGGAGATCGACGAGCAGCGGGTGCAGATCGGGCACGAGGCCACGGTGTCGAAGATCGGCGATGAGCAGCTCTTCTACGCGATGAGCCGCGGGCTGACCGAGGCCGAGGCGATGATGATGATCGTCAATGGGTTCATCGAGCCGTTCGTGAAGGAGCTGCCGCTGGAGTATGCGGTAGAGTTGAATCGGCTCGTGCAGCTGGAGATGGAGGGCGCGGTCGGCTGAGGCAGTTTCGGTGCCAGGCACCCCGCCTTCGGCGGGGAGCCAGGCACTGGTGCATGGGAGGTGATGATGATCACACTGACACCAGGCGCGGCGCAGGAAGTGAAGCGGCTCATGCAGCAGGAGCAGAAGCCGAACCTGGGCCTGCGCATCGGCGTCAAGGGCGGGGGTTGTTCGGGCTTCTCCTATGTGTTGGGGCTCGAAGAGGCGACGCCGAAGCAGTACGACAGCATGTTTGAGCAGGAGGGGATCAAGATCCTCGTGGACGCCAAGAGCCACTTGTACCTTGACGGGACGACGGTCGACTTCAAGAGCAGCCTCATGGGCGGGGGATTCGAGTTCCAGAACCCCCTGGCGAAAAAATCCTGCGGGTGCGGCAGTTCGTTCAGCGCTTGACGCGTCCGCGCTCCGTTTCGTGAGGCTCCTCCGCAATGGGGGAGCCTCGACAGCCTGCGATGTCTGAATCAGCCATGGCCTCCAACCTCATTGACGAGCTGGGCCGCCGCGCCGGCGAGCCCGCGTGGCTGACTGGGCTGCGCCGCGCCGCGTGGGAGCGCCACGCCGCCTTGCCCTGGCCCCATGCCAGCGACGATGTCTGGCGCCGCACCGATGCGACGCTGCTGGATCCGGCCCAGGGGTTTGCCCCGGCGCAGCCGTCCAGCCGCGCCGATGTGCCGCACGCGGCGCGCGGCGTGGTCGCCCCGCTGGGCGATGAGGAGCTGCTGGTCCGCGTCAACGGCGCGTGGGCGGCGCGGCCGTCAGGCGCAGGCGGCCTCGTCGTGGAGGAGCTCACGCAGGCGGCCCAGCGGCAGCCGGACCCAATCCGGCAGGCGATCGAGGCTGACGGCCTGACGCCGGCCGAACAGAAGCTCGCTTCGCTCAACCTCGCGTTCCATCAGGACGATCTGGTCGTGCGCGTGCCGCCGGGGTGGTCCGGCCAGCGGCCCTGCCGCCTCCTTCGGCTCTATACGCCCTCCGCGCGCGAGGCGCTCTATCCGCTGACCCTGGTGTTCGTCGGCGCAGGCAGCTCGGCCACGCTCATCGATGAGGCGATTAGTCTGGACCCGGCGGGAGACGGCGCGCACCTGATCAACAGCCGGATCGAGCTTGTGCTGGAGCCCGGGGCCACGCTGCACTACGTGCGGCTGCAGCGCTGGGGCGCGCAGGCCCGCGAATTTCTCCTGCAGCGGGCCGCGCTGGGCCGTGACGCGCACCTGACGATGGCCAACATCAACCTCGGCGCGCAGCTCTCCAAGGCGCATGTCGTCACCCGGCTGGCCGGGGAGCAGGCCTCGGCGCGGCTCTATGGGTTTGTGTTCGGCCACGGGCAGCAGCACATCGACCAGCACACCCTGCAAGATCATCAGGCGCCGCACACCGTCTCCGATCTCCAGTTTCGCGCGGCACTCCAAGACCGCAGCCGCATGGTCTACACCGGCCTGATCCGCATCGCGAAGGCCGCGGCGCAGACCAACGCGTACCAGTCCAACCACAACCTCCTGCTGAGCCGCACGGCGAAGGCGGAGACGATCCCGATGCTGGAGATCCTGGCCGACGACGTGCAGTGCAAGCACGGCGCGTCCGTCGGGCCGATCGACGAGGAGCAGGCGTTTTACCTCATGTCGCGCGGCGTGCCGCGGCCGGCGGCCGAGCGCCTGATCGTGATGGGATTTATCGAGCCGATCGTCCAGCAAGTGCCGTTTGCCCCGCTGCAGCAGCGGCTGCGCGAGGAGCTCGAGGGCGGCCTGAACCAGGTGTCAGGCACCAAAAGTGTCTGACACCAGATCTGCGTGGGTCGACGTGGCGGCGGCCGGGGAGATCCCGGTGGGCCGGTTCAAGGCGGTGGCGGCCGGCGGCCAGCGCGTCCTGGTCTGCCATCTCGCCGAGGGATTCTACGCGGTGGATGACACGTGCACGCACGACGATGGGCCGCTGGGCGATGGCTGGCTTGATGGACGGGCCATCGAATGTCCGCGGCACGGGGCGCGGTTCGACGTGACCACCGGAGCCGTGCTCGCGCTGCCAGCGCCGGTGGGCATCCGGACCTATCCAGTGCAGGTTGAGAGCGGCCGCGTGCGCGTGCAGGTAGGGTGAAGGGCATGGACATCACACAGATCCGGCGCGACTTTCCGATCTTGGGCCGGCAGGTGCGCGGCAAGCCGCTCGTCTATCTCGACAACGCGGCGACGACGCAGAAGCCGCGACAGGTGATCGAAGCGCTCGCGCGCTACTACCGCGAGACCAACGCCAACATCCACCGCGGCATCCACGCGCTGGCCGAGGAAGCGACGGCCGCCTACGAAGCGGTGCGCGGGCGCACCGCGCGGTTCATCGGCGCGCCGAGCGCGGCGTCTATCGTGTTCACCCGCAATGCCACCGAGGCCATCAATCTCTTCGCGTGGGCCTGGGGCCGCTCGCGGCTGAAGCCGGGCGACGAGATCCTGCTGACCGAGATGGAGCACCACTCCAACCTCGTGCCCTGGCAGCTGCTCGCGAAGGCCACCGGGGCCGCGCTCGCG
>JAHFGU010000152.1 GCA_023247285.1 Candidatus Omnitrophota bacterium | reverse complement strand
ATGCGCGTCTCGGATCGAACCGTCTTGGCGCCGTGGAGCGCTTTTTGGAACAGGCGATCAAGCATCGGACCCGTGGCCCCGCTGGCGCAGGCCGCCAGGTAGGCCTGCTTGACCTGGGCGACGATCTCCGACTCGCCAAGGATCATCGACTCCAATCCGGCGGCGACCCGGAAGAGGTGCCGGATGGCGTCGGATCCTGTCAGGGTATACGTGGAGGCCGAGAGGCGCTGGGCCGGGTCATGGCGGACGAGGATCTCGCGGAGACGCGAGGCCGTCGCGTCAGGATCAGGGGCCGCCGCGTAGTATTCGACGCGGTTGCAGGTCGAGAGGACGGCGGCTTCGGCGCTGCCGCAGGCGGCGCGCGCCATGCGCAGCGCGGCGGGAATCTCCGATGGGGCGATCGCGGCCCGCTCGCGCACGGCCAGCGATGCGGTGCGAAAATTCACCCCCACGCAGAGAAGATGCATGCAGCCCGGTGTCATTGTAGCACAGCCTGACGCGCTGGCGTGTATGCGCAGCACGGCTCTTCGGCCAGGCAGCCTTTCGTCATCGCGCTGAACTTCGCCCCGCGCCCCCACACCAACCGGGTTGGTGTGGGGGCGTGCCGGAACTGCTGGAGCAGGCGCGATTGCGCGATGAGATGGCGCTTGGCCTGGTCTGTGGAGAGATCCCAACGCGAGAGCGCTGTGGCCGCGTCCGCGCGCCGGCAGTGACGGCAGGCAAGATTGCAGCCGGTGGTCGCCTCCCAGAACACCGGCTTGGGCCAGTCGACCGGCGCGCTCACGCCAACTCCGCATCCGTGAGGTAGCAGGCTGGATCGGCCGCCCATGGATCGCCGGTCGCCTGGACGGCGCGGGCGCGGAACGAACCGCCGCAGACCGGCTTCCAGCGGCAGCTGCCGCATCGGCCCTTGAGCCGCGGCAGGCGGTCGCGCAGGCCGGCCAGCAGCGGATCGCGCGCGTCGGTCCAGATCTCGCTGAAGGGCCGCTCGCGCACATTCCCGAGCGTGTGGGTCTGCCAGAACTGGTCTGGGTGCACGTTGCCGCAGGCATCGATGTTCGCGATCCCCACGCCGGAGGAATGGGCGCCGCCGCCATTCCATTCCAGCAGCTCCCAGGTCCGCCGCGCGAAGGGCGCGCGCTCCTGCAAGAGCTTCAAGTACGCATACACCCCGTCGGCGTGGTTGTCGACGGTGAGCACGTCCACCCGCTTGCCGCCGGCGTTCAGGCGTTTCGTCTCGGCGCAGATGAGGTCGAGCGCTCGCCGCGTCTCCTCGTGGCTGAGGTCATCGGCGGCGATCCGGCTGCCGCGCCCGGCATAGACCAGGTGGTAGAAGCAGACGCGGTCGATGCCTTCGCGCTCGACGAAGCGGAAGATCTCGGTCAGCGCTTCGAGGTTGCGCCGGGTGAGCGTGAAGCGCAGGCCGACTTTTTGGCCGACCGCCTTCAGGTTGCGCAACCCGGCCACCGCGCGCTCGAAGGCGCCGAGCTGCCCGCGGAATTTGTCGTTCACCTCGCCGAGCCCATCGAAGGAAATGCCGACGTAGCTGAAGCCGGTGCGCCGGATGTGCTCCGCTGTGGCCTGATCGATCAGCGTGCCGTTCGTGGAGAGCGTCAGGCGAAGGCCCGGCGCCCGGGCGGCCTTGGCCAACGCGAAAAACCGCGGATGGCGCAGCGGCTCGCCGCCCGAGAGGAGCAGGGCTGGAATCTCGAAGCCTGCCAGGTCCGCGAGCATGTAGATCGACTCTTCGAGGTTGAGCTCCCCAGGGTACGCGCGGTCCCACGAATCGCTGTAGCAGTGGACGCAGTGGAGATTGCAGCTGCGCGTCATGGTCCAGACGACGACCGGCTTGCGCTGCGCCGCCGAGGGGGGCACGTCGTGCGGCTGGCGCTCGGTGGGGTGCGGGGCGCCGTGATCCGGCCCGCGCGACTGCCCGTAGCGCAGCGGGTCGCCGGTGGTCTCGAGGCCGCAATAGAGCTTGGTGATGTTGATCATGAGACGCGCGCGGCGGATTCCTTGTACGGCCACTCGCCCTGGTCGGTGGTAAAGGCGCAGTTGAGCCCGAAACAGGCCGCGTCCTTGTCGAGGCAGTTCACGATGCGCCAGCCGCCGTCCTCCTGCTTCGTCAGGATGGCCCAGACGACTTTGCCTAGGAGCGCGCAGTGCCGGGGTTGATAGCGGAATTCCATCCCGGGCTTGACCATCGCGCGACCCCTCCTCGACGCGGCGTCAGGCCGCGCACTCGCCGGGCCCCATCCCGCCCAGCGTGAAATCGGTGTCAGCACCCCAATCGCGGTACAGCTCCGGGGATGCCCCGTACGCAGGCAGCGTCGTGAACTCATCCAAGGCTTGCTTCCAATAGGCGGCGCCGACGCGCGCGGCAAATACCTGAAAGGGCTCCTGCGGCGATTGGCGGTCGCTGCGGTAGCGCTCCAGCATGCGCGCCACCGCGTCGGGAATGCGGCGGGCCGGCAGCTTCAGCACCGGGGCGCCGAACGCGGCGCGCCCTTCTGATGCGGCCCCGCCCAGCAGGAGCTGGAAGTGCGGAACGAGGCGCTCGCTGATCTTCCGGGCCCCGCCGAAGAACCCGATATCGGCGATGTGATGCTGGCCGCATGAATTCGGGCAGCCGCTGATCTTGACGCGGATGTCGTCCACATCCGACCCGGCCACTCCCTGCGCCTTTAGCCTCGTCTCCAACGCCCGCGCCAGCCCTCGCGACGCCGAGATGCCGAGCTGGCAGGTTTCCGCGCCAGGGCACGACGTGATGTCGAAGAGCTTCCCGGCCTCCGGCTCGGCCAGGCCCAGCGGCTCAAGCTCGAGGTACAGCGGCGCCAGATGGTCGGCCCGGACCCAGCGCAGGAGCAGGTTCTGGTCGATCGAGGTGCGCAGCTCGCCGCCGCAGTAGCGCCGGAGGATCTGCGCCAGCGCGCGCATCTGTGCAACGGTGATGTCGCCCAGCCGCAGCCGGATCGTGACCACCGCGAAGCCTTCTTGTTGTTGGCCCATGACGTTCGTGCTCAGCCATCGGCTGTAGGCCTCATTGGTCACGCCGACCGGCGGCACCCCGCGGGTGCTCGGCGGGCCTTCCTCCGTCTCCGCGGCATGCATGTGCGGATAGGCGTACCGCGGAAGCTGTTGCCGTTCGGCGAACACCGCCTGGCGAAACGCCTCAAGGCCCAAGCGCTTCACGACGAATTTGATCCGCGCCGCAGCCTTGTTTTTCCTGTCGCCCAGGCGGTCGTGGACGCGGATGACCGCCTCGCAGGTGCGCAGCAGCTCGGTCGTCGGCGTGAAGGGCTCCAGGAGAATCGCCGGCATCGGAGAGGCACCCAGCCCGCCGCCGACATAGAGGCGAAAACCGAGCGTGCGCGCGGCCCCGCTGCCCTGGATCGCGGCGACCGCGCCCAAGTCATGGATGACGGTCTTCGCGTGGTCCACGCGGCAGCCCTCGAAGGCGATCTTGAACTTGCGGGGCAGCTGCTGGCTGACCGGGTTGCGCAGGAAATGCCGCGTCACCGCTTCGGCATGCCGGGTCACGTCGAAGAGTTCGGTGGGGCTGACCCCGGCGAGCGGGCAGGCGGTCACGTTGCGCACGCTGTTGCCGCAGGCCTCGCGCGTGGTCAGGCCCACGGCGGCCGCGCGCGCCAGGGCGTACGGGGCCTCGCGCGTCGGGACCCAGTAGAGCTGCATGTCTTGGCGGGTGGTGATGTGGCCGATTCCCTTGGAGTACTGCTCCGCCAGATCCGCCAGGCATTCGAGCTGGCCGGCGTCGAGCCGGCCCTGGGGGATCTTGAT
Organism: Candidatus Omnitrophota bacterium; assembly: GCA_023247285.1. The sequence goes on along the minus strand of JAHFGU010000152.1, from coordinate 372 downwards.
CCGCATCATGTGGACATCCTTGACGCCGCGGATCCCATAGGTACCCAACTGCAGCCGGCGGGCCTTGAACTCATCCGGCGAGAGCGCCCCCAGAAAATACTGCTCGACGAGCTGCTGAAACTCGATGATCTCCTCGCGGCTGGCCTGCGGGGCCTCGCGGAGAAATTCTTCCAGGCGACGGTCGCCCAGATGCTCAGCCATGCAGCGGCGCACGCTCTTCAGGCGGCACCTCCTCCCCCAGCGCATCCCTGAGCGCGCCCAGCAAGTCGCGATAGTCCATGCCGTGGCGCCAGGCCAGCTCATCGAGGCATGTGCAGCCTTCCATCGGCACATTGATGTGCAAGCGCTGCAAGACCGGCTTGGCGTCCGGGT
>JAHFGU010000151.1 GCA_023247285.1 Candidatus Omnitrophota bacterium | reverse complement strand
ACCGGCTGCTGCGGCGCGTCCGCGATTACGCGCAGGTCAAGCACGGCGGGCAGATCACGCCCGAGGTGACCGCGGCCGCGCTGCGCGCCCAAGGGGTGGATGATATCGGCCTGGACGGCCTCGATCGCAAAGTGCTGCGCACGATCATCGAGTTTTACGGCGGCGGGCCGGTGGGCATCGAGGCGCTGGCGGCTGCCCTCAACGAGGAACCGGACACCATCGTCGACGTGGTGGAGCCGTACCTGCTCTCAGCCGGCTTGCTGAAGCGCACCGCCCGCGGGCGGAAGGCCACGCGGCTGGCCTATCAGCACGTGGCTCACTTCAAGGAGCAGGAGTTGGAACTGTTTGCCGCTGGATGAGCGACGTGCCGCCGATTGGCCGCGCCATCGGCATGGCGTGGCACTTCCTCGCCACCCCGCGCGGCGGGGCCCCCGGCTCGGTCGGGCGGGCGCTCATCGTGTTCGGGCTGGTGCTCGCTGCCGCCGGCATCCTCGTGTCGCTGGCGCCGAAGCTGCCGTGGTTGGGACGGCTGCCAGGCGACATCCTGATCCGCCGCGATCATCTGACGGTGTACGTGCCTCTCGCGAGCTGCCTCTTGGCGAGCCTGGTGCTGAGCCTCATCTGCTGGATCTTGGGGCGGTTCCGCTGATGCAGGGCGCTGCGCGCGCAAGCCGGATGCTCGTGGCGATGTTCAGCCTGGCGGCGCTGGCGCCGCCGGCCTGGGCGCAGCCGCCCGGCGCCGAGCTCATCCGCGTAGCGGTGGTCCGCTCCGATCCGGAAGTGTCGCTGCAGATTTACGGCCGGTTTTCCATCCTTGCCTTGCACACCCGCGATTTGCTGCACCAGGGGCGGCGCCTGCCGGCAGTCGCTGTGCGGGCGGTGCAACAGGGGATTGCGCTGGGGGAAGATCTGTTGCCGGTCGTGGGGGTGCGCATCGAGCCGGAAAGCGAAGCGACCATCAGCCTCAACGGCAAGCGCCTGCGCGGCGCCATCGAGATCGTGCGCCAGCAGGACCTCACCTTGCTCGTCGTCAACCACATCAGCCTGGAGGATTACCTGCGCGGCGTGATCAGCCGCGAGGCGCCGGATTACTGGCCGCCGGAGGCGCTCAAGGCGATTGCGATCGCCGCGCGGACCTACGCGGCCTACCAGCGGCTGGACAAGGCCGCGGTGGATTTCGACGTGACCGGCGATGTCATGTCCCAGGACTATGGCGGCAAAAGCGGGGAGAAGGCGGCGACCACCCGCGCGGTCAAATCAACGACGGGCGTCATCCTGACCTATCAGGGGCGGCTGTTTCCGACGTTTTATCACTCGACCTGCGGGGGACGGACCGAGCATGCGCGCGTGATGGGGGACTTCGATCTCGAGCCGCTGCAGGGCGGCGTGGCGTGCACGTTCTGCTCGGCCTCGCCGTTTTACCATTGGCAGCGGCGGGTCACGAAGGCGGATATCGCCTGGGCGCTGCGCAAGAGCCCGTTCGGTTCGATCGGTCCGGTCAGCCAGTGCGTCGTGACGAAGCGCACGGACGCCGGGCGCGTGGCCGAGGTGGCCGTGGTGGGCGCGCGCCGCACGCTGCGCTTGACCGGCTATGATGTCCGCGCGCTGCTGGGCTTTGACCGGATCCGCAGCCCGCTGTTTTCCATCACGGAAACCGGCGATGCGTTCGTGATTGACGGGCACGGATGGGGCCATGGGGTCGGCCTGTGCCAGTGGGGCGCAGCCGAGCTGGCCCGGCGCGGGTTCTCCGCCCGCGAGATCCTTGCGTACTATTATCCGAAGGCTGAGCTGGCGTCCTTGCGCTAGCCGGCCCTGTCGACCCAAGGAGGGTGATGATGCCGGCACAGACGGCGACCGGAATGGCGCCGCTTCTGCATTTGGTCGTGATGTTCGGGCTGATGTTCCTGATCTTCTATCTGCTGGTGTTCCGGCCTCAGGCGAAGGCGCGCCAAGAGCATGAGCAGATGGTCAAGCACCTCAAGAAGCATGACGAGGTCGTCACCAGCGGCGGGATGTTCGGCATGGTGGTGAATGTGAAGCCGGACGCGATCACGTTGAAGATCGACGAAAACGTGCGGGTCGAGGTGGAGCCGTCGGCGATTGTCCGCTTGGTCAAGCCGAAGGGCCAGCCAGGGCAGGGCGGGTGACCCCACCACCTGCTGCCGGCGGCGGCGCTCAAGGAGACTCATGATGATGCGTAACCAAGAGGTTGGATGTGTCACGATCACACGTCGGTGTAGCGCCGCCATGGCCGGCAGTCCCGCGGGCGATGCAGCGGAGGCCGGCCGCGGCTCCGCTGGCTGGCGGAGCCTGCAGCAGGTGGTGGGGTGATGCCGGCCAATTTCCGTTGGCGGGTGCCGCTGGCGTTGATCATCACGGCGCTGGCCGCCTGGTTTGCATTCCCGCTGGAGAAGCGCATCAACCTCGGCCTGGATCTTCAGGGCGGCATGCACCTCACGCTGAAGGTTGACCTCAGCCAGGTGCCGGCCGAATCCCACAACCAGGATATCACCGGCATGGCGCTGGAGATCATCCGGAACCGGATCGACCAATTCGGGGTCCGGGAGCCGCTGATCCAGCGCCAGGGCACGGATCATATCGTGGTGCAGCTTCCCGGTGTCACGGACCGGGAGCGCGCCATCAAGCTGATCGGAAAGACGGCGCTGCTCGAATTCCAGCTCGTCTCCGATAGCCAGCGGCTGCTCCAGCAGGCTTTGGACGGCAAGGTGCCGCCGGGATTCAGGCTTGCAGAAGACGAGCAGGGGGCGCCCTCTCTCCTGGAAACCGACGGCACGCTGACCGGCGCCATCCTGTCGGATGCGTACGTGGAGGCCGGCGAGTTCGGGCTGCCTGAGGTGAGTTTTCGATTGACCCGCGAAGGCGCCAGGTCCTTCGGGGTGCTGACCGGATCGAACATCAACCGGCGCCTGGCGATCGTGCTGGATGGGAGGGTGCAATCCGCGCCCGTGATCCAAAGCCGGATCACGGACGCCGGGCGCATCACCGGCCGGTTCACGCGCGAGGAAGCGCACGACCTGGCCATTGTGCTCCGCGCCGGCGCGCTGCCCGCCCCCATCTCCATCGAAGAGGAGCGCACGGTCGGCCCGACGCTGGGGCGCGACTCCATCCGCGCCGGCATCCTGGCGACGGCCATCGGCGGCGTCCTCATCGTGGCCTTCATGCTCGTGTACTACACCACCTCCGGGATCATCGCGATCATCGCCCTTGCGCTGAACTTGCTGCTGGTCCTCGGCGGCCTAGGCTACCTGGGAGCGACGCTGACGTTGCCGGGCATCGCCGGCATCATCCTGACGCTGGGCATGGCCGTTGACGCGAATGTCCTCATCTACGAGCGGATGCGCGAAGAGATCCAGACCGGCCGGCCGCTGAGCCTGGCCGTCTCCGCCGGCTATGACAAGGCCTTCTCGGCGATCTTCGATTCCAACTTCACGACGCTGATCGCCGCGGGGTTCCTCTACTGGTTCGGGACCGGGCCGATCCGCGGCTTCGCGACGACGTTGAGCATCGGGCTGGCGGCCAGCATGTTCACGGCGATCTTTGTCACGCGGATCCTCTTCGACGCCTGGCTGGCCACCGGCACGCTGACGCGGCTGCCGATGCTGCGGTTCCTCGGCCAGACGAAGATCGACTTCATCGGCAAGCGCGCCATCTGCTACGCGCTGTCCACGATCATCATGGGGGCCGGCATCGCGGCGTTTATCATGCGGGGAAACGAGCACTACGGGCTCGACTTTACCGGCGGGCTGCTGCAGGAGTACCGGTTTTCGGCGCCGGTGAGCGCCGACCACCTGCGCCGGACGCTGGGCAAGGTCGGCCTCGGCGAGGCGATTATCCAGCAGTACGGCAGCCCGACCGAGTGGCTGATCCGCACCGCGGACGTGACCGACGCGGAGATCCACGACACCGTGACCCGGGTCGGCGAGGCGCTCCGGTCTGACTATGACGCCGCGGCCCCGGAGATGACCCGGCTGGAGCGCGTGGGTCCGACCGTCGGGCGGATCCTGCAGCAGAGTGCGTGGCTGGCCATCCTGTGGTCCATGGTGGGGATCCTCGTCTACGTCGCGGTCAGGTTCCGCCACCTGGACTTCGGTGTCGCCGGCGTCATCGCGCTGGTGCATGACGTCATCGTGGCGACCGGGGTTCTGTGCCT
>JAHFGU010000043.1:3629-10198 GCA_023247285.1 Candidatus Omnitrophota bacterium | reverse complement strand
CGCATCGCGCAGCGCGCTATGGAAGAGCACGCGGGGCGCATCCCGGCCACCTATGACGGGCTGCTCGCGATGGAGGGCATCGGGCGCTACACCGCCGGCGCTGTCCTGAGCTTCGCCTTCAGCCAGGATGCGCCCATCGTGGATACGAATGTGGCCCGGGTCCTCTCGCGCTATTTCGGCTCGGCCCGCTCGCGACAGGCACCCCCGGCCGCGCGGCGCGACCTCTGGGCGCTGGCGCAGGCGGTCATCCCGCCGGGGCAGGGCTACGCGATCAACCAGGCGATGATGGACCTCGGCGCCATGGTCTGCACCGCGCGGCGGCCGCGCTGCCCGGCCTGCCCGCTGCGCCGCTCATGCCGCAGCTTTTCGCTCGCCGATGGCCCGGCCCGCCGCGCCTCCCCAGGTTGAGGCGGCGCTTGCGCTCATTGAGCGCCGCGGGCGGTATCTCATCTGCCGGCGGCCGGCCGGCGGGCCGCTGGGCGGCTACTGGGAATTCCCAGGAGGCAAGCGCGAGCCTGGCGAGTCGTGGACAGGCTGCTTGCGCCGGGAGCTCAGGGAAGAGCTCGGCATCGCGGTCCGGACACCGCGGCTTTTCTGCATCTTCCGCCACCGGTATCCGCACGCGGCGATCGCGTTTCGCGCGTACCGGTGCGCCGTCGCCGGGCGCCCGCGAGCGCGCGCCGCGCGGGCGCTGCGCTGGGTGCCGGCGGCGCGCCTGTCCCGGTACGCTTTCCCGCCGGCCAACCGGCGGCTGCTGGCGCTGCTGCGCACCCCCCATGTTATAATCACCACGACGACGCGATGGACCGGCCCCCGACGCAGCCCACGAAAATTTTCACTCTCCAAGAAGCCGAGGCGGCGCTCCCCTCGGTGATGGCGCTCGTGGAGCAGCTCCAAGGGCTCCAGCGGTCGATCATCAAAACCAATGGCGATCTGGATGAAACGGTGGCGAAGCTGGGCGCCGGCAACGGATACCCCATCCGCGCGCTGAAGGATCAGGTGCAGCGCCTCACCAAGCACCAGCTGCAGCTCATCGAAGCGTTCCAGTCCGCCCTGAAGCAGCTCGAGGAGATCGGCGTCGTCCTCAAAGACCTCAATGCCGGCTTGGCGGACTTCTATACCCTGCGCGGCGGCGAGCTGGTCTTCCTCTGCTGGAAGCTCGGCGAGCGCAGCGTCTCATACTGGCATTCGCTTGACGAAGGATTCAGCGGCCGGCATCCGCTCAAGGACCCTGCGTGATGATGGCTGAGCGGCTTCGCATCAAGCACGAGCTCATCAAGCGGCTGCAGGTCCGGTGCCGGCAGGAAGGGATCGTCATCCCGTGATGGTGGAAGCCGTTCTCTGCGATCTGGGCGGTGTCGTGGTCGAGGTGAACGCCGACCAGCTCGTGCAGCAGGTGTCGCAGCTCCTCAGCCGCCCGTTCGACGACGTGCAGCAGGCGGTCTACCATAGCGAGCTGCTCTTGCCGTTTGAGCTGGGCCGGATCGCCCCGGAGGCGTATTACGCGGGGCTGCGGCGGCTGCTCTCTCTGCCGTGGTCCTACGAGCAATTCGTGTCGGCGTGGACCGGATTTTTCCTTGAGAATCGCGATGTCACCAGCCTCTTGGCGCGCCTGCGCCGGCGGCATACGCTCGTCGCGCTCTCCAACACCAACGTCCTGCACCTGCGCTACCTGCGGGACAGCCTGCCCTCGCTCCAATGCTTCCACGCTTGGGTGGCATCCTGCGAGGTCGGGCTGAGAAAACCCGACCCGGCGATCTATCAGCTGGCCCTGGCGCGCGCGGCGGTGGCAGCGCCCGTCGCCGTCTATATCGACGACCGGCCGGAGCTGGTCGAAGCCGGGCGCGCCGTGGGGCTGACGGCGATCAGGTTCGAGAGCGCGCGGCAGCTCGAAGCCGAGCTGCGCGCGCTGCAGATGCTGTGAGCGGCTGATGCGGCGCCTGGATGTGCCCTACCGCAAGATCCTCTTCGTGTGCATCAACCACCGCGCGCCGGAGCAGGCCTGCTGCGCGCACCGGGAGAGCGAGGCGCTGGCGGAGGCGCTGAAGACGCGGGTGAAGGCGCTGGGGTTGTCGCGGCAGGTGCGCGTCAGCAAGTCCGGCTGCCAGGACCTGTGCGCCAAGGGGCCGAACGTGATGGTCTTTCCCGACTACGTCTGGTACCACGGCGTGTCCGCAGCCGACGCGGACCGGATCCTCGAGGAGGTCCTCCGAGAGCTCAAGCCCGAGCCCCCGGCTGCGCGCGCTGACCTTATCTGACCGATCTGACGACGCGCAGCGCCTTCCACGCTTCGGCCAGGACGAGCGCGGCCAGCCCCAGCAGCACCAGCGCGATCAGCGCGATCCAGTCGATGCCGTGTTGACCGCCGGCCAGCGCAGCCAGCCACGGCTGGATGGTCAAGCCCAGCGACCAGAAGGTCATCACCAGCATGAACGCAGCCGGGATCGCGCTCACCATCCACGGCCGGCGCGCCCGCCGCAGCCAGACGGTGATCGTGACGAGGGTGAGTGCTGCCAGCAGCTGGTTGGATGTGCCGAAGAGGGTCCAGAAGACTTTCCAGGCCGGCACGATGCGGCCGGCGGCGTCGGTCACGGTCCAGCTCATACTCAAGGCCGGCAGCAATAACGTGGCCAAGGTGGCGCCGACCATGCCGCTGCGCCCCTTCCATCCCGTCAGCTCCTGGAAGATGTACCGCCCGAGCCGGGTCGCCACGTCCAGCGTGTCGTAGATAAAGGTCGCGAACGCCAGCAGGGCGAAGGACCTGGCAAAGCCCGCGTCGATGCCGAGCTGCTGGACGAAGTGGCTCAGGCCGTTGGCGTAAATCCGGTCCGGCGATTGCAGCGTGGCCGGGTCCCCGGGTGCGAGCAGCATGACGGTCGCCAGCGCGACCACCGCCACCACGCCTTCGAGCAGCATTCCGCCGTAGCCCACCAGCCGGCAATCCGGCTCTCGCGCGATCTGCTTCGAGGTCGTTCCCGAGCTCACGATCCCATGGAACCCTGAGCAGGCCCCGCAGGCTACCGTGACGAACAGCAGCGGAAACAGCGGGAACCCGCGCCGGCTGGTCCATCCGAGGAAGGCGGGGTAGCGGACCTGATCGCCGCCGAGGAGCAGGCCGATCACGCCGGCGGCTAGCGTGACATAGAGGAAGAATCCGCCGAGGTAGCCGCGGGGCTGGAGCAGCAGCCAGACCGGGATGATCGAGGCGATGAAGCAGTACGTCAGGATGATCGCGTTCCAGATCAGCTGCGGGCGCACGCCCCCGATCGGAGGCAGGATGAGCGGGGCGGACTGTCCGAACCAGATGATCAGCCCGACCACGGGCAGGAACACCAGCGTGGCCAGCCCCAGCGGCCATCGCCATTTGTAGAGGCAGAGCCCCATCAGGATGCCGGCCAGCAGATAGAGGCTGGACGAGGTCGCCACGCCGCCGCCTGCCACAGGCTCGACGAACGAGCTGCTGGTCAGGTCGGCGAACGCGATGATGACGTAGATGAGCGAGAGCCAGACGAATCCGAGGAAGAGCAGGTGGGCCTGCGGACCCAGGAGCTCCTGGACGAGCTCAACGATGGACCGGCCGCCGTGCCGCACCGAGCTGATGAGGCTGGCGAAGTCGTGGACCGCGCCGAAGAAGATCGCCCCGAGCACCACCCACAGCAGCGCGGGCAGCCAGCCGAACCACAGCGCGCCCAGGATCGGGCCGACGATCGGCCCGGCCGCCGCGATGGCGGAGAAATGCTGGCCCAGCAGAAAGGGGGCCTTCGCCGGCACGTAATCGACCCCGTCGTTGATCTCGCAGGCGGGCGTCGGCCGCTTCGGGCTGAGGTCGAACCATCTCGCCAGCACGCGCCCATAGAGGGCGTAGCCGGCCGCGAAGGCGGCGCAAGCGGCAAGGGCAACGGCAATGAGGCTCATCGGGACCGATGGGATCGGTGGGAGAGCGCATAGAGCGGCACGCCGATGGCCAGCAGCACGAACCCGAATGCCGCCTCATAGGGTTCCTTCACGCAGATGTTCAGGATGAATCCCGCCAGCGTCAGGCAGAAGACCAGCGGGGTCACCGGGTAGCCCCAGGCCAGGGCGCGCCGCGGAGCCCGCCGCCGCCCTTCGACATAGCTCAGGGCGGCGTCCCGAGCTCTAGTCGAGGGACGCCGCGCGCGGCGGAGCAGCACCACGCTGAACACCGCCATGATGAAGAACACCGAGATGACCACCGTCGAGTACGTCATGATCTGATCGAAGGTCTTCGTGAAGATGAGCCCGATGGCCATGGCCGCGTTCGCCCACAGCGCGCGCGTCGGCGTCCGGAAGTCCGGATGCACCGTGCCCAGGCGCACGAACATCGGGTGGTCGCGCCCCATCGCGTACAGGATCCGGCCGCCGGTCAGGATGTAGCCGTTGAGCGCGCCGAACGCCGAGCACGCGATCATCCAGGCGATGAACACGCCGCCCGCAGGGCCCCAGGCCGTGTTCGCCACGCGCGCGGCCACGAGCGGTGTGTCCGCCAGCTCGTCAATCGGCACCACCGTCAGGTAGCTCCAGTTCACCAGCAGGTACAGCACCGCGGTCAGCGCGAGCCCGCCCACGATCGCCCGAGGCACGTTGCGCGTGGGCCGCCGCACCTCCCCGGCCACGTACGCGGCCTCGGTCCAGCCCCCGTACGTCCACAGGACGAAGGTGAACGCCACGCCCATGGATTGCAGCACGGAGAAATCGATCGGCGGCACGGTCCAGTCGGCGACCTGAAGGCGGATCGACCAGGCCTGCCACCCCACGAGGATCAGGGACCCCAGAGCAAGAATCTTCAGCGCGGTAAAGAGATTCTGCACCGCGGTTCCCCACCGGACGCCGACGACATTGACCGCGGTCAACAGCAGGACCGCTTCGGCCGCCACCCAGCGCAGCATCGCCGCATCGAACGGGACCACGGTGCGGGCATATTCGGCGAACACGTAGCCCAGGATGGCGATCGTGCCGGTGCGCTCGACGAACAGCTTCGCCCAGCCGAAGAGGAAGCCCCAGAACCTCCCGTAGACCTTGGTGATGAACACGTAGTCGCCGCCGGTGGCCGGGAAGAGCGCGGCCAGCTCCGCGTAGCACAACGCGCCGCAGAGCGAGATGAGGCCGCCCACCGCCCACAGGCCGAGGATGAGCGCCGGCGAGGGCAGGTGCGTGGCGATGGTGCTGGCCGTGCGGAAGATGCCGACGCCGACGATGCAGCCGACGACCAGCATCGCGGCGTCGCCAAGCCCGAGCGAGCGGGCGAGGGTGGGAGCGGACCGGCGGGATGTGGGCAGGGTCAGCTCACCGGGTCCGGCGACCGACTATCGGGCTCATGGTGCCAGTGCCAGGGCTCGAAGGACGTGCGGGAGGCATTGTTGCGCGGATAGGACAGGGCGAAGCCGTACTCGCCGGCGTGCTGCTCCAGCCAGTGGTACTCGGGCAGCGCCTCGAACACTTCCGGCGCATCTTCGCCGTTCACCCCGTCCTGGTTGATGAAGTCGATGGCCTGCCGCGGCGGATAGCCGTGCTCGCTGTGCCCGGGCAGCGCCACGAACCGGTTGGTGTCCGTGATGGAATAGGCATGCTTCGGGAGATAAAAGAGGAAGAGATAGAGCTGATACGCCGGGGACCGGTACCCGGACTCGACCAGGAGATGGCGGCCCAGCTCGCGATCCATCGCATCCATCATCCGCACGTAGGCGTCATACGCCGGCCGGGGCAGGTACTGGGGATCAAGCGGGGACGCGGTCCCGGCCTTGCGGACATCCTGCTGCCCGACCGGCACCAGGGCAGGGTCCTCGGCGAGCTCGCCGAAGTAGTGGCTGGTCGCGCCCAGGTCTTCGGCTTTGAGCGCGCGGAACTCGTCGAGCAGCATCCACTGGTTCTGATCCAGCGGCTCGTAGAGCTGCGGCCAGGTCATGAGGATCGCGGTGCCGTCCTGCTTGCGGCGGCTCATCACCGGCTCGAGCCGCTGCATGAGCTGTTGGAGCCGCTCGATGTCCGCCGGCTCAAGCCGGCGCACGTCCAGCGCCCAGGCGGGCGCGGACCAGCAACTGAGGAAGAGGCCCGCGGCAATAACTAGGTCCAGGGCGGAGGGAACGCGTCCAAGGCGCCTTGCATCGCCACCTCCTGCAGGCCGTCGCAAGGGCGCGCTCAGTATGCGCTGGAGCCGGGTTCCGTGAAGACGTACTCGGGCTGGATCACCGGTTCATAATTCGGCGGGGCCGGGAAAGGGAAGGTGATGAGTTCATAGCCGCCGGCAGCGGTGCGCACGAAGCCGTAGCCGATGCCGCGCAGGATGCCCCACGTGAAGCCGCTCCAGTAGCCGGACTGCGCGGAGGTTTCCAGAACGCGCTTGGGGATCTCCACCCATCCGGTGACCAGGTTGACGAAGCCCCGGGTCAACTTCGTGAACGCGCTGCCCGTCTTGGGCGCGTCCGCGGCTTCCGCTGACGCAGCCGCGAGCCAGAGTGCGATTCCCACGAGCAGCCCACGCGCGATCCGACGGCCCATGGCCACCTCCTGTTGCGCATCACTCTAGCATGCGAATTCGGGGACAGCCACCG
>JAHFGU010000043.1:0-3529 GCA_023247285.1 Candidatus Omnitrophota bacterium | reverse complement strand
TCGGTGGCTGTCCCCGAATTCTTTTGTACAATAGACCTCTCCATGGACGCGCACGAGCGACGGATCGTCCGGTTTCTCAGCCGCAGGGCTGCCTACCCGCACGCGGCCGGACGGATCGAGCGGCGCGAAACGCACGTCTCCCACGTGTTTCTCGCCGGGGAGTTCGCCTACAAGCTCAAAAAGCCGGTCAAGTTTCCGTTCCTCGACGCCTCGACGCTGGCCCGCCGCCGCCGCTTCTGCCTGCTTGAGCTGTCCCTCAACCGCCGCCTGACCTCCGGCATTTATCTCGGCGTGGTTCCGGTTATCGAGCAGCAGGGGTTTCTCCGCCTCGGCGGCCAGGGTCGGGTCCTCGAATGGCTGGTGCAGATGCGCCGTCTCCCCGAGGCGCGCATGCTGGACCAACTCGTGCCTCGGGACGCTGTGTCGAGCGCGGACATTCTCCGCATCGCCGATCGCCTTGTCGCTTTTTTCCGCCGCGCGGCGCGCAGCAGGTCCATCAGCCGCTACGGGGCGCCGCAGCAGGTGGCGGCGCTGGTGCTCGGGAACCTCGCGGAATGCCGGCCGTTTCTCGGCCGGCTCTTTTCAGAGGGCGCGCGCGCCGCGCTGGAATCCGCCTATCGCCAGTATCTCGCGCTCGCTGAGCCGCTGCTGCGCCGCCGGGTGCGGCAGGGACGGATCATCGACGGCCACGGGGACCTGCGGTGCGAGAACATCTGCCTGCCCTCACACCAACCGGGTTGGTGTGAGGGCCTGCCGGCCGGCCGCCGCGCGCCGGTGCAGATTTTCGATTGCGTGGAGTTTGAGCCGGCGTTTCGCTGCGGGGACATGGTCAACGATCTGAGCTTTCTCTCGATGGACTTGGAGTTCCGCGATCGCCCTGATCTTGCCCGCGCGCTCGTCACCCGCTACCTCCGGAGATCCCGCGATCCTGACGCGGAGCGCCTGCGGCTCTTCTACCAGTGCCACCGCAGCCTGGTCCGCGGCAAAGTCCGCGGCTTCGCGTGGCTGCAGCAGCCGCGCACCGCGCATGGCCGCCGGGTGCGCAAGCTGGCCGAGCGGCACTTCGCGCTTGCCGTGCGGTACGCCAGACAATTCGCCCCTCCGCGCCTGATCGTGGTCGGCGGGCTCATCGGCTCAGGGAAGAGCACGCTCGCCCGCGCGTTGGCCGACGGCCTCGGCGCCGCGTGGCTGCGGACCGACGAAATCCGGCTCGCCGAGTTCGCGAACACGCGGCAGCCGGCGCAAGGATTCGCCTCCGGGCTCTACGCGCCCCGCGTCTCCGAGCGTGTCTACCAGCGGATGATCCGCCGCGCCGAGGCGCTGCTGCGCCAGGGACGGTCGGTGGTCTGCGACGGCACCTTTTCCCGCGCGGCCGGCCGCCAGGCGCTGCGCCGGATCGCGCGCCGGCACGGCGCCTCGTTCCACTTTTTTGAGTGCGTCGTGCCCAAGGCTGTCGCGCTGCGGCGTATCGCCCGCCGCCTGACCGCTAGGAGCGACATCTCCGAAGCCCGCCCCGAGCACTATGACCGCCTGCGCCTAGGATTCGAGCCCGTGAACGGCTGGCCGGCGCGCGACTGGTCCCGGCTCTCGGACAACCGGCCGCCGGGCCAAACCTATCAGGCTGCCCTTGCCGCCCTGCGCCGCGCCTGGTTCATGGCCTGATGCCATGCGGCTTGTTATAATGAACGCAATCCTGCATCCACGTCCCACAACGCGGAGGTCTTCCATGCCGGTTCAAGTGCGTCTCGCCAGATGCTTCGATCGGCTCCTGAGCATCGAGCCGCTCTACGCCCACTGCGACGTCCCCTGCGGGATTTATGACCCGCACGGCGCGCAGATCGCGGCGAAGACCGCCTACACGATGGACAAAAAAGTCTCCGACCTGCCGGTCCCAGGGCCGAGCGCCTCGCCGCAGGAGCACCTCGAGTACCGCAACACGCTGGTCCGCATGGTCCAGACGAAAGAAGCGCACGCCCAGATCTGCAAGCAGGAGCTGCTCATCCTCTGGGCGGACTACTTCAAGCCTGAGCACCTGGCCGCGTTCCCCGATCTCCACGACACGTTCTGGAAGGCGGCGAAGCTCTGCTCCTACAATAAGCAGCATGTGGATTTGGCCAAGGCGCAGGAGCTGATGGATGCCGTGGCCAAGATCAGCGACATCTTCCACAAGGCTGAAGCCGCAAAAAAGAAGTGAGGCCGCGCGGGCATGTTCGGCTGGCGGCTGATGCGGGTGGTCGGCGATAGCATGCGGCCGGCGCTGCGACCGGGGCAGGTGGTGCTTGTCGATCGGCGCGCGTACCGGCGGCGCCTGCCTGCGCGGGGCGACGTCGTGGCGGTGCGGCCCGCGGCCTGCGGCGGGATGGCGCTGGTCAAGCGCCTCGTCGGGTTGCCCCGCGAGACGGTGGAGTGCGACGGCCGGGGCTGGCAGCTTGGCGACGAGGAGTTCTTCGTCGCCGGCGATCTGGCGGAACGCAGTCGAGACTCGCGCGCCTTCGGCCCGGTCAAGCGCGCCGAGCTGGTGGGGCTTATCCGGTGGCCCGGGGGATTGTCATCACGGCGATGAGACGCATCCTTCTTGTCCTGCTGATCCTCGCGGCCCTGGCCATCGCCGGGCTCGCCGTCTTCATCGCGACGTTTGACGCCAACCGCTACCGCCCGATGCTCGTCGCCAAGATGCAGGAGGCGTTGGGGCGTCCGGTCCGGCTCGACAGCGTCAATCTCGGATGGCATGGCGGCCTAGCACTCCGGTTGGACGGCTTGTCGGTCTATGAGGATGCTGAGGCCCGGCGCGAGCCGGCCATCGCGGTGGAACGCACGACCGCGCTGGTGCGGCTGGCCCCGCTGCTGCACCGCGAGATCCAGATCGCGGCGATCGTGCTGAAGCGCCCGCGCATCCTGGCCTCGCGCGACGCGGAAGGCCGCATCAACCTCCTCGGGCTGGCCGCCGCGGCCAGCCCGGCGGCGGCGCCCAGCCAGGCGCCTGCGAGCAGCCCGGCGTCCTTCAGCATCGCGTCCTTCCGGATCGAAGACGGCGCGGTGCGGTGGACGGACGCCTTGGCGCATCCGCCGCTCACGCTCTCGATCCGCGCCCTCACGCTCACGGCGACGGACATCGCCCTCGGCCGGCCGATGGACATCCACGTCAGTTGCGCGCTGGCCAGCCAGGCTCCGAATGTCGAGCTGCGCGGGCGCTTCACGCCTCCAGGGCCAGGCCAGGCCGGGTCGCTTGAGCAGATGGCGCTCACCGTGACGCGGGTCCCGGTGCATGAGCTCGTTGCCTCCTCGGCTTCGGGAGAGCCGCAGCTCCAAGGACACCTGAGCCTGACCGTGGAAGGGCAGATCGGCACGCTGGCACCCGAGCGGTTGAAGCAGTCGGTGTCCGCCGACGGCAGCCTGCGGTTCGAGGACGGCGTCATCAAGAATCTGAACGTGCTCCGCGTGGTGCTCGAGCGGTTCACGATGCTGCCGGGCCTCGTCGAGATCCTCATGGCCAAGCTCCCGCAGGGGTATCGCGATGCGCTCGCGCAGC
>JAHFGU010000042.1 GCA_023247285.1 Candidatus Omnitrophota bacterium | reverse complement strand
GCGATCCTTGAACGGACAGGGTCAGCCACCATCCTCCGCGGCGCGCATGAGATCGCGTGTGACGCCTCCAATCCGGCTGCGCTGGCCAACCCGCTGATGCAACTGCGGCGCCGCCTGCCGCGCGGCGCCCCCGTCGTGCTCGGCCTGCCCAGCACGTCCGCGATCCTCACCGTCGTCACCCCCATGCTGGTCTCTGCGCAGCGCGCGCAGTACGGCGTCCAGTTCGAGCTGCAGCAGGTCGTGCCGTTTGAGCTCGCCGAGGCGGCCTGGCACTACCAATGGATCGGCCTCGATGGCGCGGCAGAGCCCTCGCTGTTCTCGCGCGCGCGCGCGTGGACGGATCGGCTCCTCGGCAGCCCAGGGACGTCAGCACCCCCGGGCGTCATCGGAGGATCCGCCAGCCCCAGCGCCGTGGTGGGCGCGGTGCGCCGGAGCATCCTCGAGGAGCGGTTGGGGCCCTGCCGCCACGCCGAGCTGCCTGTCGCTGCCGTCTCGCTTACCGCGCTGGCCCTCGTGAACGCGGCGCTGGCTCGCGCGCCGGCCGGGCGCGCCGCCGCAGCTGCGCTGTTGCATCTGCTCGGCGCGGAGGCGGCGGAGTGGATCGTCTGGTCGGAAGCCGGGCTCGCGGTCGTCCCGGTCTCAGCGGCGGACGCCTCAGGGCTGGCCGCCGAAACGGCCTCGGCGTGGGACGGCCTCCGGGGACAGCTCTCCACGATGCCAGAGGTCATCTGGGTCGTCGGCGATCCGGGCGTGTGGCAAGCCCTGGAGCCAAGGATCGTCGCGCAGATCGCCACCCCCATGCGCCGGTTCGAGCCGCCGCCAATGGTGCAGGCTAGCGGGACGCGGCTGGGCGAGCCGCAGCGCTGGGCGGCGGCGCTGGGGCTGGCGCTTCAGGCCGCAGGTCCCGTGCGCATGCCGCTCAATCTGCTTGCGATCCAGCAGCACGCGGCGCGGGCCGAACGCCTGCGGCGCCTCGCGAACCTCATCGCCGGGCTGGCGGCAGGGGCGGCACTCGTCTTCGGCCTGGTCGGGATGATGGGGATTACGCGGCGGCGCGCGCGCGTCCTCGAGGTGCTGGCGCGCCGCGAGCAGCTCTACCAATCGCTGCGGCCGGATCTGCGCGCGCTGCTCCAGCGGCAGCAGGATCTCTATGATCGCACCAGCCAGCTCGAAGGGGCCGCGTTCGAATCAGCGGTCGCAGGGCAGCTCTTGGTCAAGATCATCGAGGCCCTCCCGGATGCCGCGTGGCTGACGACGGTCCAGTTGACGAAGACCGCCACGCTGCTGGAAGGGCAGATTGAGGGCCGGGCGAGCACGTTCCAGGAGGTGACGCAATTTTTCGAGCGGCTCAAGAGTGTCGCGGGCCTGACCACGGTGAAGCCGCTGGCCACCACGGTGCTGAAAGAGGGGGATCGGGAATCCATCGCGTTCAATGTGCAAGTGCAGCGCGCGCTGCGTCCACCCTCCGTCGAGGAGCCGGCGGCGCGATGAGCGCCTCGCGAGGCGCGCTGTCTGCCGGGGCGGCGGTGGCCGGCGGCGTCGTGGCAGCCCTCATGGCGGTGGCGGTCTGGCAGGTCCATTTGCGCCAGATTGATCTCCAGGTGCAGCGCACGCGCGCCACCTTGAAAAAGCTGACCTTGACCGGCGGAATCCCGCCCAACCAGGAGGTCATGAATTATCTCACGGCCCGGCACGCGGCGCTGGAGCGGCGCTACCAGCATTGGCTGGCCGTCGTCGCCGCACCACCGCTGGCCGAGGACGCGCAGGCCGACCCGCAGCTCTATTTCCAGCAGCAGGTCCACGAAGTGCAGCGCGCCATTGAGCGGCTGGCGACGGCGCGCGGCGCGCAGCCGCCGGAGGTCCTCGGCCTGCCGAAAGACCTGCCGCCGCCGGATGCGGTGCCGCGGCTCTTGGCGCAGCTGGCGCTCATGCAGGACGCGACGGAGCTGCTGTACGCGCAAGGCCTTCAGCGCGTGGCCTCGATGAAGATCGAGGATCCGACGGCCGCGTTCGAACAAGGCGAGGGCGGTCCCTTTCTGACGCAGCTGCCGGTGCGCGTGCGCTTCGCCGGCTCCTTGACGGACATGATGAAAACGCTCGCGGCAGCACAGCGCGCCACGCCCATGATGGACCTGCTGTCGCTGCGCCTCAGTGCTACGGACGCCGGCGACCTCGACGCCGATCTGCTGCTGGGGCGGTATCTCGTCTCGGGTGCGGCGGCCAACGACGCGAGCACGCTACCCGCTGCCCCGCGCGCGAAGCCGCCGACAAGCCGCGGGCGCATCGAGGGGCGGCCGAAACCTTCAGGACCCGCGAAACCGGAGCGGCCTGCAAGCCGGACCACGGAGCGCGCGCCCGCCCGATGAACGCGGACTCCCCTCTGACTCCCATGGCCATGGCGCTCCTCTTGACGTTGGCGGCAGGCGGGGTCTGGTCCTGGCAGCGCGGCATCGCGAAGGGCACGCGCGACGAGATCAAGCCGGAGGCATGGGAGCTGGTGACCCAGCAATACCCGACCGACGAAACGGTGCGAGATGCCCCGGCACTCTCCAGCCAGATGCTTGACAAAGCGGTGCAGGCAAATCCGTTCTCGTCATCGCGGCGCGCTGCGGCGGCCCAGGCACGCACCACCGGGGCCGCTGCCGGACCCTCGGCCGGGCTGCCGCCGGCACCGCAGTTCGTCTACAAGGGCCGCATCAACATGGGCACGCGCACCCGAGCAATTCTGGAAGACGCCGCGGTAAAGAAGACGTATTTTCTCGAAGTCGGACAAGAAGTTACAGGGTTCAAAGTGCTTGACATCGAAGAAAACCGAGTGGTATTATCGGACGCAGAATCCAACAAGGAGGTGGTATTATCATTGGCTCAACCAGAAGTCAAGCCGTGAACAGGGCAGGCCGCGCATGAAGGCTCTGCAGCGGAGCCGAGTGTGCTGCACGTATCAGGATCCATTGAGATGGGCGTTGCTCGCTGCCGCGCTTGCCGCAGCGCCCTGCATCGCCCAGGCCGCGGACAGCGCGGCAAGTGATCCGCCCCCTTCCCCGGCCTTCCTGCTCCAAGTGCCCCCTGAAGCGCGAACGATTGCCCCCACGCTGCGCATGGTGGTGCAGGTTGCGCAGACCAGCCTTGAAACCGAAGAGGCGGTGCGCCGCCTCCGCATTGAGCATGACGATTTCGCCTCCAAGCTCGCTGCCGCGGCCAGCGAGGTGCAACTCTTGGATGAGCAGCACGAGCGGCAGGCGCAGGAGCTCAGCGCGCTGGATAGCCAGGCGCGCGAGCGCGTCACTGCGCTGCACAAGAACCTTGAAGCCAAGCTGGAGCGCCAGCTGGCTGAGGCGCGCCAGACGATCACCCAAGAGCAGCAGGAGGAGTTCGCCAGGCAGGTCCAGCAATTTCAGGCGCACCAGTCCGAAGCGATCACCGCCGCCTTAACCAAAGGCCTGGTAGCCAAAGAGCGCGAGGTCGAGCAGGCGACGCAGGAACTCTCCGTCCTGACCGACAATCTCGGCAGCCAATTTTCCCGGCTCGGGCTGGATGCGCAGATGGCGCTTTCGATCCAGCAATCGCTCAAGGAGGCGGTCGTGAAGAAGAAGAAAGAGAGCGAGGTGGAGCTGCAGCGCACGCGGCTGGAAAGCGAACGCGATGCCCAGCTTGCGCGCGTGCGCCAAGATTTCGCCGCCAAGCTCCAGGAACAATTCGCGACCGAGTCGGCGCGGCGGCTGACCTTGAAAGAAGCCAGCCTGCGCTCGGGCATGGCAGACCTGCTTCACAAAACCGGCGAACAGGAAGATGCCCAGGTCACGCTGGCGCGCGAGCGGCTCGCGGACCTCGATCACCGCCGGATGACGGCAACGCAGCACCATGCGCTGCTCAAGACCCGCGCCGAGGATACGGCCCGCGGGCTCGAGGCCGCGCTGCAGCGCGTGAAGGATCTCCACGGGCAGCGCGACGCGTCGCTCACACGGCTCGAGCAGGCCCTGCAGAACCCGCATGCCTCCGACAATGAGCAAGCCCTGGCGTGGTTGGGCCAAGCGCTGCCATCGCTGCCGCCGGCAATCGCCGCCGACCTGGAAGCGCTCCAACAGCGCATGGCTGCCCTGATCCGGCAGGAGCGCCAGCTCGCAGAGCAGCGCCGCGTGCTGCGAGAGCGGCAGCTCGCCTTGCAGCTCTCGCGCGCCCTCGAGCTCCAATACCAGCGCAACCGGCTGCGGCAGCAGCAGGAAGCGCAGGCCCTGGCGAAGCGGATCGAAGAGGGCATCGCGCGAGCGAATGAGCTCGGCAGCCGCGGGCAGTTCGATGAGGCCGTGCGTACGCTGGAGCAGGTCCAAGCGCAGGCGGACGACACCGCGCAGGCGGCGCGCATCAAGACGCTGCGGGATGACATGGTCGCGGCCAAGACTGCCGCCATGCGCAAACAGGATGCGGCCCGGGTGGGGCGGCTGTTTTCCAACGCGATGACCGTCTTCCAGCGCGGCGACTACGAGCACGCCATGCTGCTGTTTCAGCAAGTTGTCGACGACGAAGCCAAACTGCAGCAGCCCGACGAAACCCAGCTGCAGCAGCCTGACAAAGCCAACCAGCAGCAGCCTTCGGAGGCAGCCAAGTAGCGCGCATGCGCATCCCCCGGAGGCTTCTGGTTGGGCTCAGTCTGCTGCTGGGAGCCGGGGTTGCCTGGGCAGGGAAGATCGACCAGGCCGCCAAGCAGGAAGCGCCGGATGCCACGTCGAGGTCAGATGATCAGGCCGCGCCCGCTCAGTCCCAGGCGCGCGCCGGCGAGACAGGGTTTGCCGAGCGGGCCAAACAATTGCTGGAAGAGGCGCGCACGCGTCTTGAACAACAGCGGCGCGAAGCCGCAGCGCAAGAGGAGCAGCGCCGCCGCGAGGCCGCCGAGCGCGACGCGCGGCGGCAGCAGGAAGCAGCAGATCGAGAAGCCGCGCGTCAGCGCGCAGCGGCTGAACGGGAAGCGCAGCGCCGAGGAGCTGACGCGGAACGCCAGCACCAGATCGCTGAGCGAGACGAGCAGCGCCGCCGCCTCGAGGCAGAGCACAAGCGCGAGCAGCTCCGGCTGGAAGCCCAGCAGCTGGCCATTCAGCTTGGACGCGAAAAGCTGCGGCAGCAAGTCGAGCGGTCCCGCGAAGCCCAGCGGCAGCTCCAGGTGGCCCGCGAGCGCCAGCTGAAGGCGCTCTACAGCAAGGGCCTCGCCGAGTATAACCGCGGCAACTACACCGCGGCCGTCGAGCTCTTCCAGCAGGTGGCCCTCATTGACCCGACTCATCCCCTCGTGAAGACCGCGCAGCAGTTCATTGCCCAGGCCGACCTCAAGCGCTTCGAGCAGCGGCTGCGCGCCAGCGCGGAAGCGCCGGAAACCCACGGGGCGATCATGCCTGACCTGGAGCAGCAGCTGGTCCAGAAGCGCATCGAGCACGAGACGGAAATCAAGTACGCCAAGAACGCCCTGGCGGACCGCAAATACGAGCTGGCCGCGAAGCTGCTGACCGCCGTGCTGGTCCAAAACCCCGGCAACCGCGAGGCGCAGCAGCTGCTCGAGCAGGTCAAGCTCGCCGAGCTGGACGATGCGAAGGCCCGGACCACCCGGCAGATCGAGCGTGACGAGAAGGCGATGATCAACGACGTGCTCAAGGCGCAGGTGCTGCCCCCGTTGCCTCCGCTGCATAGGGGGTCCGCCACGCTCCAGCAGGGCGCTCCGGGGGTCAGCGCCAAACTGCGCGAGCCGGTTAGCTTCGAGTTCAACGACGTGGCGCTGATCGACGTGCTGGATTTTCTCAGCGACACCGCCAACGTCAGCATCATCCCGTCCCCCCAGTTAGATCTCAAAACCCGCCGGGTGACCCTCAAGGTGGATCAGCTGCCGCTGGAGCACGCCATCAAGTACCTGGCCAAGAGCCTTTCACTGGCCTACCGGGTCGAACAGGACGCGATCCTCATTGCCACGCCCGAGGAATTCTCCAACGAGCCGATGGAAACCCGGGTGTTCTTCCTGCACAACGGCCTGGGCCCGATAGCGCTGGAAACCTCGGCAGTGGAGCCGAACCCGGCGCTGACCATGGAATCCATCACCAAGCTCATCCAGGACTCGACGCCCCAGCCGCCGGACAGCAAGTTCATCGTGGATGAGCGCAGCGGGGCGGTCATCGTGACGAACACCGCGGACAATCTCGCCAGCATCGAGCGGCTGCTCTCCCAGCTCGACATCACGCCCATCCAGGTCTTGATCGAAGCGCGCTTCATTGAGCTGACGGCGACCGACCTGGAGCACCTCGGCCTCGAAACGGTGCTGAACAACCCCGTCGATCTGACAAAGCAGGTCACGCCTGAAAACAGCCACGGCCCCGGCCACCAGATCGCCAAGGGTGCGGGCTTCAAGTTCCCGGCCATGGCCCGCGAAAGCGAGGGGCTGAACCTGACCCTCGAAGGCGTGCTGACCGGCGTCCAGTTCGAGTCGGTGCTGCACCTGTTGAAAGAATCCAAGCAGACCAAGACCCTCTCGGCGCCCCGCGTGACGACGCTGAACAACCAAACCGCCCTCATCCGGGTCGTGGAGGAATTCAACTACCCAACCCGGTACGAGGTGTCCCTGGTCCAGTTCGACATCAACGGCGACGGCGACTTCGACGATGCCGGCGAGACGGAATTCGCCAATGTGCCGCAGGACCTCCAGAAGCGCGACATCGGCATCCTGCTGAATGTGACCCCCAGCGTCGGGCGGGACATGAAGACGATCACCCTGGTCCTGGCGCCTGAGGTCAGCGCGTTCAGCCAATTTCGCGACCTCGGGGGCGGGGTGTCGGTGCCGGAGTTCACCTTGAGCAAGCTGACGACCAGCGCGGTCATGCAGGATGGGGAGACCGTGATGCTCGGCGGGCTCATGAAGGACACGACGGCCAAAACCGTGACCAAGCTTCCGGTGCTCGGCGACTTGCCGCTGCTGGGGCCGTTGTTCCGCCAGACCGAAAATTCCAGCACGCGCAAAAACCTGCTCATCTTCATTACGGCGCGCCTGCTGATGCCGCGCGGGCCGACCACGTGATATGACGGCGGGTGCCGCCGCGCGCCGGGCCATGGCACTCCTGGTTGCCGCGCTGGTAGCCGGGGCGCAGGCGCCGCCGGCCATGGCGCAGCCGGTGGTCGCCGCTGCGATCCGGCCGCAGGACCCGCCTGCCGTCGGGTCCGCGGCGGAGATGACGCTGCGCGAGCGTCTGCTGCAGCCGGTCACCGCGGATTTTTCCGAGGTGGAATTCGCGGCAGCGGTGAGCTTTCTGGCGGACAGCGCCAAGCTCAACATCCTCCTCTCCGAAAAAGCGAAGGAGCTGGCCAAGCCGGTGACCATCCATCTGGTGGAGATGCCGCTCTTCCGCGCGCTGGAATATCTCCTGAAAGGCCAGGGGCTGCTCTATCGCCTCGATGGCGATGCCCTGTGGATCGCCACGCGGGATGAGATGGACGCCGAGCCGATGGAGACGCGGGTCTACGCGCTGAATCAAGGGCCTGGCCTGTCGGCGTCGTTCGAGCCGCTGGCCGACACGCGCGAGAGTGTGGCGCTGCAGGCCACGGCGCTGCGCGAGATGAAGACCATCAAGAACGTGCTGGACGAGGTCATTCCCAAGGTCGGGAGCAGCTCGATGCTGCTCGACGAGCGCAGCGGCTCGCTCATCGTCACGCACGCGCCCTACTACCTGCAGCAGATCGAGCGGCTGGTGGCCGAGCTGGACGTCTTGCCGCAGCAGGTGCTCATCGAGGCCCGCTTCATCGAAGTCACGATGACCGATACCGCCGAGTGGGGGTTTGACGCGGCCCTGACGGGCAACGCGGCGCTGACCAAGAAAGACGCGCCGGACGGCTCGACCCAGGCCCCCTCGCTGCAGTTCTCCAGCACCGGGACGACGCTGGCCCGCGGCTCGAAGTTCGACTTCACCGATTTCACGAACCAGACCGCAGGCAACGGCCTCAATCTCACGCTGCAGGGGATCCTGACTGGCACCCAGTACCAGGCGGTGCTGCACGCCTTGGCGCAGAACAAGAAAACCAAGACCCTCTCGGCGCCGCGCGTGACCGCGCTGAACAACCAGACGGCCACCATCAAGATCGTGACCGAGTTCGTGTACGCCACGCGCTATCAGCCCTCGGTCGTGCGCGAGGATCTCAACGGCGACGGGGATTTCCTCGACACCGTGAGCGGCAAGAAGGAAACGCGGTTCGTCAACGTCCCGCAGGGCTTCCTCACGAAAGACCTGGGGATCATGCTGCACGTCACCCCCAGCGTGGGGCAGGACCAAAAAACCATCACGTTGGCGCTGAAGCCGGAGGTCAGCGAGAAGAAAACGGACGACAGCTTCGGCGGGGAAGTGACGCTGCCGCGCTTCACCGCGCGCGAGCTCGAGACCAGCGTCGTGATCGAGAACGGGGAAACGGTCATGCTCGGGGGGCTCATGAAGGACACGACGGCCAAAACCCGGACCCAAATACCGGTGCTCGGTTCGCTGCCGGTGCTGGGCCCCTTGTTCCGCAAGGATGACACGTCGGTCGAGCGGTCGAACCTCCTCATCTTCGTCACCGCGCGCCTGCTGAACTCCTCCGCGTCACAGCTCGCTCGGCAAGAGCCTCCAGAGTTCTAGGCCGCACGCGAGGATGCGCCTTCCATGACGCGCGTCGATATCGCGCAAGTCGCCAAGGCCGCCGGCGTGTCGACCACGACCGTCTCGCGCGTGATCAACGGGGTGACCACCGTCTCGCCGGAGAATCACCGCCGCGTCTTGGACGCCATCACGCGCCTGAAGTACCGGCCGAATCCAAACGCCCGCCGGCTGGCCTCCGGGCGCCTCGATACGATCGGCCTGGTCATCCCCCGGTTCGCCGATATGTTCCACTCCTTCCACGTCTCCGAGCTGCTCAAGGGCATCGGCACTGCGGTCGAGCGGCTGAAGCTCAACCTGCTGCTGCACATCACGGACGGCCGCTCGTTCCTTGACCTCACGCAAGTGCAGGGGATCCTGTTCGCCGATATCGACGGCAACGAGGAGCAATTGGATGCCGTGCTCGACCAGGACGTGCCCTGCGCGGTGATGGTGCACTACATCAAGGAGCTGCCGGTCAACTGCGTGGCGGTGGATAACCGCACGGCCAGCGAAGCGGTGGTCCAGTACCTCGTGTCCCTGGGCCACCGGGAGATTGCCACCGTCACCGGCCACCTGCGCACCCCCTGCGGGATCGAGCGGCTGGACGGCTACCTCAAGGCGATGAAAGCCAAGGGGCTCGAGGTCAAGCCCCACTTCGTGCAGCGCGGCGACTACACCGGGGCCTCCGCGCGCGAGCCGGCGCGGCGGCTGCTCACGCATCCCCAGCGTCCCACCGCCATCTTCGCGGCCAGCGATGAGATGGCCGTCACCGTGATTGAAACCGCGCTCGAGCTGGGGCTGCGCGTGCCGGAGGACCTCTCGGTCGTGGGATTCGACGACAGCCCCATCGCCTCGTTCTCGAAGGTGCCGCTCACGACGGTGTGGCAGCCGCTCAGCCAGGTCGGCGAGCTGGCCACCGACATCCTGATGAAGCATATGAGCGGCAAGGCGATCAAGCCGACCAAAACCCTGCTGGGAACGAAGCTTGTGGAACGCCACTCGTGCCGCCAGACGTGGCTGGAGCGGTAGCGCGCTCGACCCCCTCAATGGAACCACCAACGCACCGTAACATGCACGGTGGTTCTAGTGAAATGCGCCCTACCATGTTCACGTGCATTCTGGGGCGCATTTAGGCGATGGCTGCTGCAGCCGTCCATGAGGATCCTGCCATCATGACCGAGCATGACACGCCGATCCGCCTCGCCGTCCTCGGGGCCGGCGGGCTGGGCAAAGCCGCCGCCCGCCTCATCGGGATGAAGCGGGAGCTGCGCCTGTGCGCGATCTGCGACAGCCGCGGCATCGTGGAGTCGCCTGACGGCGTGGACACGGAGGCGATCGCGCAGCTCTCCGGGGATCTGGTCGAGGGGTGGCGCGCGCGCGCCGGCAGCGCCCGGATGGCCGAGCAGGGCGGGGTGGCTGTCATGGCCCCGCGCGTCGACGCCCGCCACAGCCCGGACCCCATCGGCGAGGTCGTCGCGCTCGCCGGGCGGCTTGACGCGGTGCTGATCGCGCTGCCGAACCTGCCCAACGAGTTCGTCCCGAGCGTCATCGCGCGGTTTGCGGACGCCGGCGCTTCGCTCGCCTTCGTCGACGTG
>JAHFGU010000041.1 GCA_023247285.1 Candidatus Omnitrophota bacterium | reverse complement strand
CCCCCGCGGCGTTTTCACAGTTGGCGATGACCGCGTCGATGCCCAGCTCGTCGCGGAGCTTGCCCGCCTCGCGCTGGACGATGACGCGGCCCGGCCGCCCGACGATATCCCCGATGACAAGGATCTTCATCGGAACAAGGATCTGAGACAAGAGACATGGGACAGGGGACATGTCCCTTGTCTCCTGTCTCTTGTCTCAGCCCTACCTCTACCGGGCATACTCGATGGATCTCGTCTCGCGGATCACGGTGATCTTGATCTGGCCGGGGAACTCGATGGAGCCTTCGACCTTCTGCTTGATCTCGCGCGAGAGGGCGATGGCCTCGAGGTCGGTCACGCGCTCAGGCTGCACGATGACGCGGACCTCGCGCCCGGCCTGAATCGCGTAGGCCTTCTCGACGCCGCTGAACGAGTCGCAGATCGCCTCGAGCGCCTGGAGCCGCTTCACGTAATTCTCCAGCGTGTCGCCCCGCGCGCCGGGCCGCGAGCCGCTCACCGAGTCGGCGATGATCGTCAGCACCGCGTACAGCGTCTTCGGCGGGACATCCTCGTGGTGCGCTTCGATCGCGTGCACCACCTCCGGCGATTCGCCGTACTTCTTCGCGAGCTCCGCCCCGATGATGGCGTGCGGCCCTTCCACCTCGTGGCTGACGGCCTTGCCCACGTCGTGCAGCAGGCCGCACCGGCGCGCCAGGCGCTGGTCCAGCCCCAGCTCGGCGGCGATCATGCCGCTGATGTAGCCGGTCTCCTTGCAGTGCACCAGCACGTTCTGCCCGTAGCTGGTCCGGTAGCGCAGCCGGCCCATCAGCTTGACGAGCTCCTGGTTGACGCCGTGCGCGCCGAGCTCGTTGATGGTCTTCTCCCCTTCCTGCTGGATGTGCTGCTGGAACTCCTTCTTGACCTTCTCCACCACCTCTTCGATGCGGGCCGGGTGGATGCGGCCGTCGGACATCAGCCGCTCCAGCGAGAGGCGCGCGATCTCGCGGCGCACCATGTCGAAGGAGGAGAGCGTCACGACGTCCGGCGTGTCGTCGACGATAAGGTCCACCCCGGTGGCCAGCTCGAAGGCCTTGATGTTGCGGCCCTCGCGGCCGATGATCCGGCCCTTCATGTCCTCGTTGGGCAGCTGGATCACGGCCGTGGTGGATTCCACCGTGTGCTCGGCCGCGCAGCGCTGCATCGTCTCGACGAGGATCCGGCGCGACACGGCCTGCGCGTCGCGTTTGGTTTCCTCTTCGAGATGCTTGATGACCATGCCGGCCTCGCTGCGGCACTCCTGCTCGATGCGCGAGAGCAGCTGCTGCTTAGCCTCCTCAGTGGACAGGCCGGCGAGGGTCTTGAGCCGCTCCTTCTCTTCGGCGACGAGCTGGGTCAGCTGGTCGTCCTTGGCTTTCAAGGCCTGCTCGCGGCCGGCAAACTGCCGGTCCCGGTCGGCGAGCTCCTTCTCCTTGCGGTCCAGCTGCTCGATCTTGCGATCCAGCATCTCCTCCCGCTGGTGGAGCCGCTTCTCGAGCTGCCCGAGCTCGTTGCGCCGGTCCCGGGTCTTGTCTTCAAACTCCTGGCGCAGCGCGTGAAACTGCTCCTTGGCGTCGAGCTGCGCCTGCTTGGCGATGGCAGCGGCCTGCTGCTGCGCCTCGGCGAGCGTCTGCTGCGCTGTGTGCTCGGCCGCGGCCAAGGCCTTGCGGCTCCGCAGCGCGCGCAGCCCATAGCCCACGCCGAATGCCGCGCCCGCGATCACGAGGAGTACAAGCGTCCAGAGCCCCCATTCCATGGTTGGTTACCTCGCATGATCCTGAACGGCCTGCGCGAAACTCAGGCGGTCAGGATCGTCTGGACGGCGCGGTCGTGGGTTGCGGCGGGCAGGCGATCGAGCAGCTGGAACCGGTAAGCCAGCCCCACGGTGGAGGTGGCCTTCGGAACCCGGGCGAGGAAGCGGTCGAAATAGCCGTGCCCGTGGCCCAGGCGGTGTCCCCGCCGGTCGAAGGCCAGGCCAGGCACGAGCACCAGGTCAAGGTCGCGCACGGCGACGGGCCGCAGGGCCGGACGGACCGGCTCCCAAACCCCGAAGGCGCCCCGGGCCAGGTCCCTGGCCGGATCGCGCACCTCAGAGAGCCGCAGCCGCTTCGTCCGCGGCTGCGCCAGCGGCACCACCACCCGCTTGCCTCGCGCGAGCATCTGCTCAATCATCCGCCACGTTTGCACTTCATACGGCAACGCCACGTAACAACACACCGTCTTGGCTTCTCGAAACGCCTTCAAGCGCTGCACCTGTCGCCAGATCGCCTGACTGCGTCGATGCCGTTGCTCCTCCCTCTGTTGCTGCAACCGGCGCATGAGCGCCGTCCGTAATTGGCCTTTCGTCATCCCCGGACACGCTAAATATGGAACACATACCGATGGTCCAACGGCTCGCCGGCCCCGGTCCTCGCCGCCTCGCACAGGTCCTGAAGCGTCACCGCTTCCAGGGACTGCACGATGCGCTCGTGCACGCAGCGGCGCACCGCCTGCGCGATGTGCTCCGCGTGCCGGCCCGCCGCATCCGCGTGCCGGCCCCGGCGCCTGGCCGGCTTGCCGTGGCCGTTGGCCCCGTCGAGCACCTGGACCACGCGCGCCATGGTGATGCGCTGCGGCTCGCGCGCCAAGGCGTAGCCGCCCCGCGGCCCGCGGACGCTGCTCACCAGCCCCTGCCGCTTGAGCCGGTGCAGGAGCTGCTCGAGATACGCGACCGAAAGGTCCTGGCGGGCGGCGATGTGGCTGGCCGACACCGGCCCGTGCCCGGCGGCCAGCGCCAGCTCCACGAGCGCGCGCATCCCATAGGTAGAACGTGTCGATAATTTCATGGTCCGCAGGTAGTGTACGATATTCCTACTAAATCTGTCAAATACTTGGCTTCCACGTCCCGCCTGCGGGCTGGCGCGGGCGCCCAGACCCGCGACATCCGCCGGCCGGGCGCGCAGCGTCAGACGGTCAGGGAGGCGCCGCCGTCGATGATGATGGTCTGGCCGGTGATGTGGTCTGACGCCGCGGAGGCGAGGAAGACGGCTAGCCCGCCGAGGTCCTCCGGCTCGCCGAACCGGCGCAGCGGGATCTCGGCGGCGCGGCGGCGGACCCAGGGCCGGTCGGCGAAGAGGTCACGCGTCATGTCGGTGCGGAACAAGCCCGGTGCGATCCCGACTACGCGGAGGCCGTGCGGCCCCCACTCGACCGCGAGGATGCGGGTCAGGTGCAGCAGCCCGGCCTTCGCCGAGCCGTAGGCTGCGCCGTGCGGCAGCGCGAGCACGCCGGAGGTGGAAGCGATGTTGATGATCTTGCCGTACCGGCGGCGGATCATGATGGGCGCCACCGCCTGGCTGACGAAAAACGCGCTCGTCAGATCCGTTTCGAGGACCGCGTCCCACTGCCGGCGGGTCAGGCGCCGCGCGTCATCGCCATCCCAGATGCCGGCGTTGTTGATGAGGACGTCAACGCGTGTCAACCGACGGACCGCAGCGCCGAGCGCCCGACGCACCTGCGCCGGCCTCGTGACATCGACGGGCTGGGCGAGCACGCGGGCAGCGGGCGCGAGCCGCTTCAAGCGGGCTGCGTGGCGCAGGAGCCGCTCGCGATGACGGCCCCAGAGCACGAGGTCTGCGCCGGCCGCGGCCAGCGCCTGCGCCATGGCCGCGCCAAGCCCTCGACCGGCGCCGGTGACAAGGACCACGCGGCCGGTGAGGTTGAACGGGGAAGCCATGCGCGTAGCTTAATCGCCGCTGCGCTGCGCGTCAAAGAGAAAAAAGGCCAAAGAAAAAAGTGCCAGACACTTCGCCATGGCGAAGTGTCTGGCACTAATCTTGCCACCACGCGCCCTTGACGATCTCGACGGCCCACGGCGTGAAGGGCGGCATGTTCGCCCCGGAGGAAAAGCCGGCGTCATAGGCCCAATTGCGGGTGGGCGCGGTGTACTGGGAGTTCGACCCCTGCTGCCCGTAGATCCAGTTGCCGGTCGCCACCTGGCTGTTCCAGAGCGAGATGAACGAGCCGGTGATGCTGGCCGTCACGCCCGTCCACCGTTCGTGGAACCGCGGATAGTTCTCCAGCCCGCCGTTGTAATTGCCCGCCGTCGTGGTCCGGCTCCCGGCGATGAAGGCGATATTGTACGTCGTGTTGGTGGCCGTGCGCGGGCTGCCGGCATTGACGTTGTTGACCGTGCTGTTGCTGTCCTGCCAGGCGCTCGAGAGCAGGTTGACCGCGTCGGCGATCACCGCCACCGACTTCTTGCTCACCGTGTTGAAGTTGCCTTGGACGTACACCGGATCGTTGGACACGATCGTCAGCCCCCCGGTCCGGCGGATCTCGCTGCCATTGAGCAGCCGGATCCCGGGCTGCTGCGAACTGGGCGCGTCGGTGCGCGTCGCGTACACGAGCCCGTTGGCCGGCAGCTTGCTCGTGTACGGGTTGCCGGGCGCGCCGGGCGGGTCCAGCACCCCGTCGCCGTTGCCATCGTAATAACCGGCCAGCTTCTTCATATCGATGTTGGTCATCTTGACGAACTTCCCTTCCCGGTTGCTGTAAAAGCTCGCCGTGGTCGTCACGGTGCCCGGCGGCAAATCGACGCCCTCCGTCAGCGCGGCACCGTTCAGCGTGATGGCGCCGTTGACGATCTTCAGCTGCGCGTTCGTGTCGTAGAAGCCCCCCGCCGCGATGGATCCGACGACCGGCACGGCGCGCTTCGTGACGCCGTGGACCCCGGTCTTCACCGTCCCGTTCCAGCGCGTCTGCGACTCGGTCTGCCAGGTCGGGCTGGCGCTGTCGAGGCCGGACATCGCCGGGTATTGCGCCGGGCTGGTCCCGGCCTTCTTGATCTGCACGATGCCCTCCATGACGTCTGCGCTGTCCTTGCGTTTGTTGTAGAGATTGCCGGCGGCGCGGAGGTATTCGCTGTCCACCGTGAGCAGCGCGTGCGTGCCTAGATAGATGTTGGCGTTGCTGTGGACGCGGCCGGAGAGCGTCATGTCGGCGCCGGGAAGCCATTCCAGGTCGCCGTCATAGAAGACGGCGTGCTGGAAGGTGTAGACGACGCGGCGGGCCACCACCTGGTGCACGGTGGCGGTCACGCCGGGGAAGGCCGGGTGCGTGGCCGTCGTCGTGATGTGGTAGTTTTTCACGAACACGGCCAGGCCGTCCGGATCCACGACGGTGCGGGGCGCGGCCTCCGCCTCCTGCACGACGGACGAAGCGGCGCCCCCGGAGGCGAAGGCGGTCACCAAGCTGCCGGCGGTCGGGTAGCGCGGCACGTTCGCATTGACATCGTAGTTGGCGATGGCCTGCCCGAACCGCGCCAGCGCATCCTCGGCGCCGCCTTCGGCCAGGTAGAAGACCTCCTCCCGGAGCTGCTGCCGCTCGCTGTGCCGCTGCGAGCTGAAGCTCTGCGTCAGGAACGAGCCGCCCAGCACGGCGAAGACCGCCATGGCGAGGTAGGCCAGCACCGCGGTTTGCCCTCGTTCGGATCGCTGCATCGGTTTTCCGCCTAGTTGCGCAGCCGCACGATCTGGCTCGACGTCGAGGCCACCGCGCGCCGCAGCGGGGTCGTCTGCTGGGCCGTCAGCGTGACGCGGATCTCATTCGCCCGCAGCGACGGATCAATGCCCGCGTCCGCGAAGGTCGCGGCGGTGACGCCGTTGGCCAGGACCACCGTCTGCCCGCCCTGGATCCGCCGGAGCTGCCGGGAGGGCGCGTCATAGACGTACTGCACCCGCGTCGGGTTGTTCGGCGGCGGCGCCAGGCTCCACTCGATATTGCCGATCGCGTCCACGATCGTCGTGTTGCCGTCGTTGGGGTCGAGGTCGGCAGGCAGATAGAACTCCATCTGGGTGTTGCCGGGCGGCGCGGGGATGGCGGCGTTCGGCGGGCTGGCTCCCGCGGCGCGCGTGCCCATCCGCAGCTCGCGCACCATCCGGCTGCTGGCCTGTTCGACCGCCTCGCGCGCCTGCTGCTGCGCGGAACTGGTCCACCAGAGGTCGGCCGCCCCGCCCAGCCACACCATGGTGACGACGCTCAGCGAGACCAGGAGGCTGCCGGCCACCATCGTCTCGATGAGCGTGAACCCCCACACCAATCGACGGCCCGCGCTCAGCGTCTGTGGCGTGGGGGTGAACCCGGCGTGGCGTCTCATCAGCTGGCCTGGCTGGAGCGGACCGTGCGCAGCGCCCGCTGGTAGGTCCGGTTGCGGTTCGTCCAGCTCACTTGCACGATGACCTCCCGCGGATCGGCGGCGGTCGAGGGCGAATGGGTCACCACGATCTGCTCGTTCGCCAATGTGTAGCCGCCGATGATGCCGCCGTAGCGGTCCGCCCCGCCGCCCACGATGCCGTTGGCCGCGCCGTTCGGAAAGTCGGTCGCGAGCTGGGTGAACGGCGTGGCTTTGATCCGCTCGAGCATGTCGTCGAGATCGGTGACCGCGGTGCCGGCCTGGCGCGACACCTCGGAGAGATGGAGCGCGGATTGAAAGGCGCCCATGACCCAGACGCCGGAGGCCACCACGATGACGGCAGCCAGCAGCACTTCGATGAGCGTGAACCCGCCCCGCGGGAACCCGCGTGCGACTTGATGGCGCATGCTCCTCCTCAAACACATAAGACGCGAGCTTGTACCCGCGTCTTCGCGTGGACCGCGACGCATCCAGAGCTGGGCGCTCGAGGCGCCCAACGCCCAAGGCTCTGCGCCGCCTTCGTGCAGCTACGTGAAGTATGCCTCATCCACTCCTCCGGAAACAAACATGCACAGGCCTCGAAAGGAGCCTGTGCATGACCCCGGCAGCCCGGCTGTCCCCCCCACACCTGCGGGTCGGTCCGTAGGACCGGTGTCCGCATCGCGGACACAGGCCCGTTGGGCCACCCGCAGGTGGGGGGACCCGTGGCATTGCGCCCTCTCCTCTCGAAGAGTTTGCCCTTAACGGTTACCTCAAGTATGCCTGATGGGAAGGGGTTAAGGAAGGAGCAGCAGCTTGCCGAACACGTCGCGGCGCAGCAGGCGCTCATGCGCCTGCCTGGCCTCGCGGAGGGGGAAGGCGGTATCGATCACCGGGCGCAAGCGGCGCGCGCTAACGAGCTTGAGCACTTCGAGCAGCTCGGCGCGGGTGCCCATCATCGAGCCCAGGAGGCTCAGCTGCCGTGAAAACACGTAGCGGAGGTCCAGCGGTGCCGTCGGACCTGTCGTGGCTCCGCAGGTGACGAGGCGCCCGCCCTTGGCCAGCGACTTGAGGCTGCCCTCCCAGGTCTGCGGGCCGACATGCTCGACGACGACCTGCACCCCGCGGCCGCCGGTGAGCTCTTTCAGCCGGTCCTCGAATCGCTCGCGCTCGTAATTGATCACCGCATCCGCGCCGAGTCTCTTCGCCTTGGCCGCCTTGGCCTCGGATCCGACGGTCGCGAAGACGGTCGCGCCCAGGTGCTTGGCGATCTGCACGGCGGCGTGGCCGACGCCGCTGCCGGCCGCATGCACCAGCACGGACTCGCCGGGCTGCAGGCGGGCGCGGCCGACCAGCATGTGCCATGCGGTGAGGAACGCGAGCGGGAACGCGGCCGCTTCTTCAAACGCCAGGTCCGCGGGGATCGGCAGCGCATCTTCGGCCTTCGCCACGGCAAGCTCGGCATAGCCGCCGGGGCACGCGGCGCCGCGGATCCCGAACGAGGGGCAGAAGGTGTCCGCGTCCCGGCGGCATGCCTCGCACCGGCCGCAGCGCAGCGCGGGTGCTAGGACCACGCGATCGCCTTCGCGAAGCTGCGCCACGCCTTCGCCGAGCCGCTCCACAACGCCGGCGACATCGGATCCTGGAATGTGCGGCAGCGTCAGGCGGTAGGCCGGAAGGCCCTCGCGCAGCCAGCGGTCGAGGTGATTGATCGCGCACGCCTTGACCCGGACGAGCACCTCGCCAGGACCCGCGGACGGATCAGGGACGCCGGTGTACTCCAGGACCTCGGGGCCGCCATGGCGGCGGAACAGCACGGCGTTCATCGCGACCGGATGCGCGCGGGTGGCGGGCGCGGAGGGAGCTAGCTCAGCGCGTTGATCGTGGCTTCGAGGTCGTTGGTGCGCAGCACCAGCGACCCTTCGCTGTGGCCGGAGGGCGCGGTGCAGTACGCGTATTCGAGATTAATGCCGGCCTGCGCCAGATGCTCCGCGATCCGGGAGAGCTCGCCCACCCGGTGCGGCACATCGAGCACCACGACGTCATGCCGCTGGAGCATTGTGTGGAGGCGCGAGAGCACCGGTTCCGCCTCCTTAGGCTTGTCCACGATCATGCGGACGATCGCGTGGTCCACGGTGTCGAGAATGGAGAGGGCGAGGATGTTGATCTGCGCGCCGGCCAGCGCCTGGCAGGTCCGGGCCAGCATGCCGGGGCGGTTCTCGAGGAAGAGCGCGAACTGCGGGACGATCCTCACCATCGTCGCCTCAGCCTTTCTTGGCGATCCGCCGCGCTTGGCGGCGCTTGAACTGCTCCCACCCCGTGCGGGCGGTCCGCGAAGACGGATACCGGCTGCTGTAGCACGGGATGCCATCGACCGACACCACGAGGTGCCAGGGCATCGGGATGCCGTCCGCATGCTCCAGCGTGGGGACGTAGGTGCGGCCGCGGATGCGCGCGGGCTCCGGCGGCCGGATGGCGGGCGCCGACGCCGCGGGCGAGGTCGCGCCGGACTGCCGGGCCATGAGCTGGCGGAGCGATGCCGGCGGGTCGACGAACTCGATGCCGATGTCGTAAAGGAAGGGCGGGGATTCGCGCAGATCCAGCCGCTGCACCACCCAGATGACCCGTCCGGTGCACTGGACCGGGCGCGGCCCGCGTCCGCCGCGCGCGGCCGGACGCTCCTCCCCTTGCCGGGAGGCGGTCAGTTGCAGGCGCACGAGCGACCGCACCTCGATGACTTCCTGAATCCGGAGGCAGATCCCGCTTTCGCTCACGTTGACACCGCTGACCGTCACCGGCCGGTTGGCGCGAAGGAGGTTGATGGCGAACCGCGCCGGCAGGTCGCCGCGCGAGGCGCGCCGCCGTTCCATGAGCGGGGCCGCTGTGGCGGGCATGGAGTTATTGTAACGGGGTGCGCCGGATGCCGCAACTTGGCGCCTCGCCGAGCGGCTGCTTGCGCCCACGCACCGGGCTGCGTACAATGAGCGCCGCCATGGCCCGCCCCCTGCCCCCGCCCGAGCGCCGCATCGGTCCGATCCTCAAGGCGCTCGAACAGGCGTATCCCGACGCCGCGTGCTCCCTGCACTACCGCTCGCCGGTGGAGCTGCTCATTGCCACGATCCTCTCGGCGCAGTGCACCGATGTCCTGGTCAATACGGTCACGCCGGCGCTCTTCACGAAGTATCCGACGGTGGCGCACGTCGCGCGCGCCGAGCTCGGCGAGCTGGAGCGGGACATCGCCAAGGTCACCTTCTTCCGCAACAAGGCGCGAAACATCCAGCGGGCATGCCAGATCATCGCCGAGCGGTTCCGCGGCCGCGTGCCGGACCGGATGGAGGACCTGATCGAGCTGCCCGGGGTGGCGCGGAAGACGGCCAACGTCGTGCTGGGGAACGCCTACGGGATCCAGGCCGGCGTCGTCGTGGACACGCATGTCATGCGGCTGAGCCAGCGGATCGGGCTGAGCGCGCAGACCGACCGGGACAAGATCGAGCGGGATCTCATGCGCCTGGTGCCGCAGCCGCGCTGGACGCGGTTCGGCCATCAGATGATCACGCACGGGCGCGCGATCTGCAAGGCGCTGGCGCCTAAGTGCGGCGAGTGCCCGCTGGGCAAAATGCTCTGCCCCTCGTACAAGCCGCCGGCGCGGCACGTGCAGACCGCCGCCGCCGCCCGCAAGACCTCTGCCCTGCCGATCCCCCGCCGCAAATAGTGTCAGGCACTTTTTAGGCTGAGCGGTTCTCAAGAACCGCTGCAAGAAAGCGTCGAGCGTCCTCCGCCAGCGGCAGCGTGAGCGCGGCATCCCGCGCGGCCGCGCTCATCTTCGCCCAGGTCTTCCGCACGATGTCCCGCATCTTCTCAGCCGGCGTTTTCTTCCGCAGGTCGGCGAACTGCGTTTCGAGGAAGACGAGGCACAGCGCGTCTTCCAGCGCCTGCGTGTCCGGATCGCGGCCGAGCTGCCGCTTGCTCATGATGGCGCGCACGCGGCTGGTGTCCTCGTCGGCGTAGCCGGCCTCCCGCATGAGCCCGGCCACGGTGTCCGCGTGATACGTCTTGAGCGTCTCCCGCCACTTGAGGTACCCCTGGCGCGTCATCGGATACCGGCTGCGCGGAATCGTCCAGCGCCGCACATGCTGGCCGCGCGCCGCGATCCGGAGCGCCT
>JAHFGU010000040.1 GCA_023247285.1 Candidatus Omnitrophota bacterium | reverse complement strand
GGGGCGTGGCTCAGCTTGCGACCGAGCCCGCGATGGCGGGTGACGGGAGTCCCGAGGCCGATCACGGCCGAGGGAGGAGAGCGCCCGCGTGGAAGACCATTGTTATCGGGGCGTGGCTCAGTTTGGTAGAGCGCTTGGTTCGGGACATAGAGGACGCGGATCATGAGCGTCAATGTTTGCAATGAGTTACGTCGAGCAAAATCCAGGCTGTCTAACAGCTGTCTAACGGAAGGAGCCGAACTGACCGCTAACAGTCTCAACTCAGAAGAAATCTCCGTTGGTTGCGTGGGTTGTTCGACGGTGGAGATAGGTGAGTGATGCCCAATCAGCCACTCGCTGAAGTCTTTGGTTTCCCAGTCACCAACCATAACCGTGAGGCAGTACGCTCTCGCCAACACCGTCTATGCCCCTTTGGGAACAGGGTGCCGAATTGTACGAAGGATAAGGCAAACGATCCTCTTGGCGTATGTAGCATCTTCGATGGCCAGGAAGTCGTGATTACTTGTCCAATTCGCTTTCGGCAAAACTGGATCATCGCTGAAGACGCCGCGGCCTTTTTCTTCCCACCCACGGCCAAGTGGACTACGCTCACCGAAGTGAAGCTAAACGACAAAAATGGGAAGTCGGCAGGGAACATTGATGTGGTACTGGTTTCATACGATGATAGAGGCAAGGTAACCGACTTCGGAGCGCTGGAAGTCCAGGCCGTATATATTTCAGGCAACGTGCGGAATCCCTTTGAGTATTACATGCAAGCGCCAACGAGCCGAGCGTCGATGGATTGGAGCAAAAGGCCAAACTATCCCAATCCGGATTATCTTTCTTCTTCACGAAAGCGGTTAGCTCCCCAACTGATTTTCAAGGGCGGGATATTGAGAGCCTGGAACAAAAAGATCGCCGTTGCGCTCAATAAAGGTTTCTTCAAGACCTTGCCAAGATTGGAAAAAGTAAGGCCGGCGGTGGCAGATATCGCGTGGTTCGTTTACGACTTGCAGCGTAGCCGAACGCAAAATTGTTACACGCTCGTTCGACATGAGACCGTGTATACCAAGTTCAACGAGAGCCTCGATAGGATTACCCGCTCTGAGGCTGGCGACGTCAAGAGTTTCATCGAGCACCTGCAAGAAAAAGTGGATGAAAAACTTGAAGAACCTAATCCGCCCGATACGAAGACCATCGATGAACTCCTTTAGCCCAGGGTCTCAGTTAACTTTTTTCGATGTCCCTGTATCGGAGCCAGTGGTCAACGTTGCGTCAGTCCCTCAACGGAGCCCATTCCGATACCCTGGCGGGAAAACCTGGCTTGTCCCGCGCGTCCGGGAATGGTTGAGGTGTTTAGATACAAGACCTTCACTGTTCGTAGAACCATTCGCGGGAGGCGCTATCATAGGTCTTACCGTGGCGTTTGAACAGTTAGCAGATCGCGTCATCCTTGTTGAACTTGATGATCAGGTCTCGGCTGTTTGGAAAACCATTCTGAGTGACGATAACGAATGGCTAGCCCAACGTATCCTGTCGTTTGAGCTGACCAACGACAATGTCCTAGCGGAGTTGGCTAAGGGAAGTTCCTCAATACGGCAGAAAGCCTTTCGGACCATCCTAAAGAACCGAACCTTCCATGGAGGTATCCTGGCTCCGGGGAGTAGTCTTATCAAGAACGGGGAAAATGGAAAAGGGTTGAAATCCCGATGGTATCCAACAACCCTTGCGCGGCGGATTAGGATGATCGCTAAGGTTCGCCATCGCATCAGTTTTATTGAAGGAGACGGCCTTGCGGCAATACGGAGATACGCTGATCGTCAGAACTCCGTTTTCTTTATTGATCCACCGTATACCGCTGGGGGGAAGAAGGCCGGAGCGCGGCTGTATACTTACCACACGCTTGACCATCAGAGACTTTTTGAATTAGCAACAAACATCACTGGTGATTTTTTGATGACCTATGATTTTGCTGACGAGGTTTTGGCTCTTGCAGCCAAGCACGGTTTTCAAACTCGAACAGTTGCGATGAAGAACACGCATCACGCGCAGATGACGGAATCACTCATCGGGCGCGATCTAAGCTGGATGCGGTAATGATGTTTTGTGGCGTGTCTTGTTATGACTGACTGAAAAAACTGACTTGACAAGACTGACAAAATAAGATGCCATGTCCTCCATGCAAAGCTAGGGCGCGGTGCCCTATAACACATGGAGGATGGAGATGGAACGGGAAAAGCTAGCGACTGTGGGAAATACCCGAATGCTGGGGGAACTGCTTGAATTTGTGAAGACAGCTGAAAGGAATGGTAATTATCCACCGAACACAGCGGGGGGGATGAAAGCCGCTGTGAAGATGGTGTCGACTGTCCTTACAGACCAAGAGGCCGCTACACTCGATACATTCAGGGATCACTTAGACCAGATCTTCACTCGCGTGTTCAACAAACATAAGAACAAGGTCAGTCCGGTTTCGCTACAGACGTATAAGACTCGAATTAGAACTCTTGTTTCCGACTATGAAAAATACGGTTCCAATTCTTCCGCGTTGGCTAGTTGGAACCGGAAGACTCGTAACGGTTCATCTAAGTTAACGCGAAAGGGAAGCACGAAAACAGAGCAACCTGAAGAGACAGCCTCAATTGTTGGTACTACCACGCAGGCTGGTTCCTCTATGAATAAACTCGAAGTCGTGCTCGGCCCTAGTGAAAAAGCGGTGTTGTGGATTCCTGCCACGCTATCCCAGGATGGGGTCCTAAAGATTAAAAAACTCCTGGACGCATTTGTAGTAAGTGGTTGAACGATAAAACAGGAGCTGACAGACATACGGGGCGTGGCTCAGTTT
The DNA here is from genome assembly GCA_023247285.1 of Candidatus Omnitrophota bacterium. Next base: position 7,522 of record JAHFGU010000040.1, on the reverse strand, counting down.
GGTAGAGCGCTTGGTTCGGGACCAAGAGGTCCTGGGTTCAAATCCCAGCGCCCCGATTCTTTCTTGATAGCGATGGGATGTGAAGGGAGCCGCGCCCCGATTCGTTATCTATCGCGGATATTCTTTTTGTTGCGATGAAGCCCACCACGAAGAAGCGGGTGCACGTCTTCTACGCCGGCCGCGTGCAGGGGGTCGGGTTCCGCATGACCGCGGAGGAAACCGCGCAGCAGTGCGGCGTGGTCGGCTGGATCAAGAATCTCCGCGATGGGCGCGTGGAGCTGATCGCCGAAGCGGATGAGGCGACCCTGGAGCGGTTCCTGCAGGCGCTCCGCTCCGGCCCCATGAAGAACTTCATCTCCCGGGTCGAGGCCACTTGGGGCCAAGCCTCGGAGATGTTCAGCGAGTTCGAGATCCGCTACTACTGAGCGGCGCGCCTCGCGGATGCGCTATGCGGTGCTCTCCGACATCCATGCCAACCTCGAAGCCTTGACCGCCGTCCTGGACGCCCTCGCCGGCGAGCGCATCGACCGCACCCTCTGCCTCGGGGATTTCGTGGGGTACGGCGCCGAGCCGGCCGCTTGTCTCGACTGGTTGCGCGCCTGCCAGGCGGTCTGCGTCGGCGGCAACCACGACTTGGCGTGCGTGGGGAAGCTGGATCTTGGATGGTTCAATGATCTGGCCCGCGCAGCACTTCTCTGGACGCGCGACCACCTGAGCTTCCTTGATCTGGATGTCCTCCGGCGGCTGCCGCTCACCGCGACCGAAGGGCCGTGCACCCTGGTTCACGGCACGCTGCCGCACCCGCAGCGGTTCGAGTACCTCGTCGACGCGGCCCAAGCGGTCGAGATGCTCGCCGGATGCCGAACCCTGTTTTGCTTGGCGGGGCATACGCATCTTCCCCTCGTCGTCGAATATGACCGCGCGGCCCGGCGGCTGCCGCGGATCCTCACGCGCCCCGCAGAGCTGGCCGAGGTCGCCATTGAGCCGGACGAGGGCCGCTGGCGCTACCTGGTGAATCCCGGCAGCGTGGGCCAGCCGCGGGACGGCGATCCGCGGGCCAGCGCGGCGATTCTGGATACCGAAGCGCGGCGCATCCAGGTGATCCGTGTGGCCTATGATATTGCCGCCGCGCAGCGCAAAATCCGCGCAGCCGGATTGCCGGAGTTCCTGGCCGACCGTCTGGCCGCAGGCCGGTAAGATGAGCGTCTCGCCCTCGCGCCCCGGCTCGGCTGAGGCCCTGGCGCGCCGCATCGAGCGGCTGCGCGAGACGATCCGGCATCACGACTACCGCTATTACGTGCTCGACAAGCCGGAACTCTCCGATGCCGAATATGACCGGCTCATGCGGGAGCTCCAAGCGCTGGAAGCGCAGGCCCCGCACTTGGTCACGCCAGACTCGCCGACCCAGCGCGTCGGCGGCGTCCCGGACGACGCCTTCCGCCCGGTGCGCCATGCGGTCCCGATGCGCTCGTTGGAGAATGCGCTCAACGAGGAAGAGCTGCGTGCTTGGATCCAGCGGGTGAAAAAGGGGGTCGCGGGCGCGCGGACCACGTTCACCATCGAGCCAAAAATCGACGGGGTCAGCCTCGCGCTCACCTACGAAGATGGTCGTCTGGCCCGCGCGGCCACGCGGGGCGACGGGGTGACTGGCGAGGACGTCACCGCCAACGCGCGGACCATCCCCGCGATTCCGCTGCGGCTTCAGGGCAACCCGCCCAGGCGGCTGGAGGTGCGCGGCGAGGTCTACATGCCGCTCAAGGCGTTTCAGCGCTACAACGATAACGCCAGCCGGCGTGGCGAGGAAACGTTCGCGAACCCGCGCAATGCGGCGGCCGGGAGCCTGCGGCAAAAAGACCCGCGCGTCACGGCCGCGCGGCCGCTGCGGTTCTTGGCACATTCCGCCGGCATGGTCGAGGGCGAGTCGTTCGCGTCGCATTGGGATTTTCTCCACGCCTGCCGCGCGCTGGGCTTGCCGGTGGCGGAGGAGATCAGCCGCGCCGCCTCCATGGAGGAGATCGTCTCGCGATGCCGCAGACTGGAAACGCTGCGGGATCGGCTGGGCTACGAAGCGGACGGAGCGGTCGTCAAGGTCGACGAGCGGCAGCTGCAGGAGCGCCTCGGCGCAACGCTGAAGTCGCCCCGGTGGGCGATCGCGTTCAAGTTTCCCGCGCACCAGGTCACCACCGAGGTGGTCGGCATTACCCATTCCGTCGGCCGCACCGGCGTGATCACGCCGGTGGCGAGCCTGCGTCCGGTCTCGTGCGGCGGTGTCACGATTTCCAGCGTCTCCTTGCACAACTACGATGAGGTGAAGCGCTTGGGCGTCCGAGTCGGTGACCAGGTCCTGATCCAGCGCGCCGGCGACGTGATCCCGCAAGTTGTCAAGGTGGTGGCGAAAGGGCCTGGCGGGCGCGGTCACCGCATCGCGCCGCCGTCGCGGTGTCCGGTCTGCGCCGGCGATGTCGAGAAGGAGACGGAAGAGGCCGTCGCGTATCGCTGCATCAATCCGCTCTGCCCGGCGCAGCTCGCGCGGTCGGTGCTGCATTACGGCAGCCGCGAGGCAATGGACATCGAAGGGCTTGGGGACGTCGTTGTTGAGGCGCTAATCCAGCGCGGCCTCATCCGCGACGTGGCCGGTCTCTACCGGCTCACCGAGACCCAGTTGCTGCAGCTGCCGCTCTTCAAGGAAAAAAGAGCGGCCAAGCTCTTGGGGACGATTCAGGAGAGCCGGGCGCGCGGCCTCGCGCGGCTGCTGTATGGGCTCGGCATCCGGCACGTCGGCGAAAAGGCGGCGCGCGAGCTGGCCGCACGATTCGGCTCCATCAGTCGTCTACTGGAAGCGGATGCCAAGACGCTGGAGCAGATCCCCGGCATCGGGCCGGTGGTGGCCGACGCGGTCACGCGCTATGTCCGCCAGCCGCAGACGCGCCGGCTGATCGAGGAGCTGAGCGCCGCGGGTGTGACGTTGACCGAGGCGGCATCGCGCGGCCCGAAGCCGCTGGCCGGCAAGCGTATCGTGTTCACCGGCGAGCTGGGTCGTCTGAGCCGGTCCGAGGCCGAAGCCCTTGTGCGGGAACTTGGGGGCGAAGCGGCATCCAGCGTCAGCGCCAAGACCAGCTTCGTGGTCGCGGGGAAGGCATCGGGGTCGAAGCTGAACACAGCAAGGGCGCTCGGCGTCGCCATCCTCACGGAGGAGGAATTCCATGCGCTCATCGCGCCGCATGACCGCCGCTGATCCATCGCGCGGACGCCTGCGTCTGGCCGTGGCGGCTGGATGGCTGGCGGTGGCCGTCGCCGCGGGTGGCTGCGAGGCCTTGCAAAGAAAATTGACGCGCACCTCGAAGCACCCTCAGCCGGCCCCGGGGCCGATTTTCCAATTCCAGGACTACAGCAGGGCGGTGACGCCGCTGGACCGGTATCGCAAGCACTATCTCATGTTTCAGTATTGGAACGGCGAGCTGCTGGACGCGCTGCAGCATCCGCCGCTCTACGGCAAGCGGTACCGGCATGCCTCCAGCGAGTCGCTGGCTGAATTGGAGCAGCTCAGAGGGTTGCTGGCCGAGGAAGCGGCGGCCCGGCTCGACCCGGTGCTCAACGAGCGGCGGGAGATCGATCGCCGGCTGCAGGGCGTGGCCTTTGTGGAATCCGAGGCGACCGGCGCCGTGCGCCAACTGGAAATACAGACGCGGGCGATTCAGCGCGAGTTCTTCTGGCGCAACGTGGAGGATCGCGTGCGCCCTGATGCCGGAGGCGGCGGGTGAGCCTCGCGCAGACGGTCGACGAGTACCTCGCCTACCTCGAGCTGGAGCGGGGGCTCAGCGCGACGACCCGCGCGAGTTACAGGGAAGACCTGGCCCAATTTGCTGCGCACCTGGAGCGGGAGGGCGTCGGCTCATGGGCCAAGGTGCGCGCCGTGCACGTGCGGGAGTTCTTGCAGGCCCTGCGGGCGCACCGCAGCCCGAGCAGCCTCGCGCGCAAGCTCTCGGCGCTCAAGGGGCTGTTCCGGTTTCTCCAGGGCCAGCGGCGGATCGCGCGCAGCCCCACGGCCTTCATCGACACGCCCCGCCTGTGGCGCCGGTTGCCGCAGACGCTGCATGTCCAGGAGGTGGAGCGGCTGTTAGGCAGCGTCTCGCCGGAGGGGCTCGGGCTCCGGGATCTCGCGATGTTGGAGCTGCTCTACGGGACCGGGCTGCGCGTGTCCGAGTTGGTAGCGCTGGAGGTGATGCAGTGCCACGTGGCGGCGGGATTTCTCCGGTGCATCGGGAAAGGGAACAAGGAGCGCATCGTCCCCCTTGGGCAGGCTGCCGCGGAGACGATTGACCGGTACCTGGCGGATGAGCGTCCAGCGCTCTTGGCCGGCCGGCCGGAGACGGCCGCGCTGTTCGTCAACCGCGCCGGCCGCCGCCTCACCCGCCAGCGCGTCTGGCAGCTCGTGAAGCATTACGCGGCGGCGGGCATGATTCCGAAATCCATCGGGCCGCATACGCTGCGCCATTCGTTCGCGACGCATCTGCTTGAGCGCGGGGCGGACCTCCGGGTCGTGCAGGAATTGCTCGGCCATGCCTCCATCAGCACGACCCAGCGCTACACCCATGTGGACCGCGCACGCTTGAAAACGGTGCATCAACGGTACCACCCGCGGCCATGAGAGTGCGCATGCCGAAGGACGCGCGCGCGCTGCTGCGTCGGGTCGGCCGGATCGCCGAGGAGCAGGGGGTGCGCGCGTTCGCGGTCGGCGGCTGCGTGCGGGATTGGCTGCTCGGGATCCCGACGGTCGAGGACGCAGATGTGGCGGTTGAGGGCGATGGCGCGGCTGCGGCGCAGGGCGTGGCGCGCGCGCTCGGCGGCACGGTGACCATGCATCCGCAGTTCGGGACCGCGACGGTGCGGCTGCTCTCCGGCGGGGCAGTGTGTCGGATCGATGTCGCCATGTGCCGGACGGAACGCTATGCGCAGCCGGCCGCCTACCCGGCGGTGACGCCGGGCCGTCTTCAGGACGATCTGTTCCGGAGGGATTTCACGATCAACGCCATGGCCGCCGCCCTCAGCGCCCAGCGGTTCGGGGAGCTGATCGACCCTTACCAGGGTGCCGCGGACGTGGAGGCCCGCGCGCTGCGCGTGCTGCACCCGCGCAGTTTTTTCGACGACCCGAGCCGCCTGTTGCGCGGCGTGCGCTTTGCCGTGCGCTTCGGGTTGGCGTGGGCGCCGGAGACTGATGCGGCGGCGCGCGAGGCGGTCCAGGCCGGCGCGCTCGGCTGGCTCAACGCGGGCCGGGTGCGCAAGGAACTGGAGCGCATGGCCGATGAGCCGGATCCGGCCGCGTGCCTGCGGGCGTTGGCGCAGCGCCTGGCCGCGTGATGGTGGTGGGCCTCCTACAGGTGGAGGTGCACCTGCCGCACGCGCAGTCCTTGAAAGATAAGCGCGCCGTCCTGAGGAGCCTGAAGGATCAGCTGCGCGGGCGGTTTAACATTGCCGTCGCCGAGGTGGAGGCCAGCGAGAAATGGCAGCGCGCGACACTGGGGATCTCCACGCTCGCCGAGAGCCGCGTGTTCGTCGAGCGCCTGCTGCGCGACGTGACCGACTGGCTGCGCCAGACGCAGCTGGTCGCCGTGATTCGCATCGACCAGGAGTATTGGTAGCGCCGAGACTCATGTCCACACGCGTCGACCGGATTGCGCAAGAGCTGCAGCGCGAAGTGGCGCTCATCATCCATCAGGAGCTGAAGGATCCGCGGCTGGGCTTCGTGACCATCACGCGCGTCGAGCTCTCGAAGGACCTGCGGTACGCCAAGGTGCGCTACAGCTGCCTGGGCGGCGAAGCGGAGCAGGCGCGGACGCAGGAGGCGCTCAACCGGGCTGCCAACTTTATCCATGGGCTCGTCAAGCGGCGGTTCCGCCTGAAGGTGATTCCGGAATTGTCCTTCCACTATGACGCCTCCATCGAAGGCTCGATCTCCATGATGGAGCGCTTGGATCAGCTCGACCGTCCGTCTACGAGCGAGGGCTGACGCCTCGGATGGACGCAGGCGCGCTCCTCGTGCATAAGTCCAGCGGGCTGACGTCGCATGACGTGGTCGAGATCGTGCGGCGCAAGCTCGGCGTGCGGCGGGTGGGCCATACCGGCACGCTGGACCCGATGGCTGAAGGGCTGCTGGTGGTGCTGGTGGGGACCGCCACGCAGCACCAGGCCGCCCTGCAACATCATGAGAAGGTCTATGAAGGCGTGGTGCGGTTCGGCACGCGCACCGACACCGGCGATGCGGACGGGCGGCCAATCGCGACCGCGCCGGTGCCGCCGCTGCAGCGCGACACGGTGGAGTCGGCGCTGGGCGCGTTCCGCGGCGCTGTCACGCAAGTCCCGCCTGCCTATAGCGCGGTCAAAGTGCGCGGCCGGCCAGCCTACTGGTGGGCCCGCCATCATACGCCGGTTACGCTGGCCGCGCGCACCGTGCGCATTGCCGAGCTGACGCTGCTCGAGGTGGCAGCCGATGCGATTACGCTGCGCATTCGCTGCTCGGCGGGGACCTACATCCGCACGCTGGCGGAAGCCATCGCTGAGCGGCTGGGCACGGTGGGCCACGTGTCCCGCCTCGTGCGCACCGCTGTCGGCGGCTGGACCCTTACGCAGGCTAAGCCGCTCTCCTGGATCCGGAGCGCAGACCCAGAAGCTATTCGTGAAGCGCTCGTGCCGGTGCCTGTGCCATCCGCCGTCAGATCGTGACCGCGCCCTGATCCCCATGCTGCCGCGTCGGCCCATCCGCATTCTGCGTGGCCTGTCCGCCATCCGCCGCGCACCCACCCGCACGGTGGTCGCGGTGGGCGTGTTCGACGGCGTGCACCGGGGTCATCGACGGATCCTGCGCGCAGCCGTGCGCCTCGCGCGCCGACAGCGCGCGCTCGCCGTGGCACTGACCTTTGATCCGGACCCTCAACGCGTGCTGGCGCCGGCGCAGGCCGCACCTGCGCTCATGCCGCTGGGTGAGCGCGTGCGCGTCCTCGCCGCGACCGGCGTCGACCGGGTGCTCGTCATCCCGTTCACGCAGCGATTCGCGCGCGTGACCGCGGCGCAATTTGTGGACCGCGTGCTGGTTCGTCAGCTGCACGCCCGCGTGCTCGTGGTCGGCGAACAATTCCTCTTCGGCCGCGGGCAGGCCGGGAACCTCGCGCTGCTGCGGCGGCTGGGTCCGTCGCGGGGCTTCGACGTGGTGTCCGTTCCGGAAGTGCGGCACGGCGGCGCGCCGATCTCGAGCTCGCGGATTCGCCGGCTCATCGCTGCCGGCGAGCTGGCCCAGGCCCGCGCGCTGCTGGGTCGTCCAGCGGCGCTCTATGGTCGCGTCGTGCCGGGCGCCGGCCGGGGTCGCGGCCTTGGATTCCCCACGGCGAATATCGCCCTTAGGGAGCATGTGCTGCCGCCGCAGGGCGTCTATGCCGTGACCGTCGAGCGACCGGGCGCCCGCTGGCGAGGCCCCGGCGTGATGAATCTTGGCGTGCGGCCCACGTTCGGCGGCGGGCCTGTGGTCTGT
>JAHFGU010000150.1:1474-4268 GCA_023247285.1 Candidatus Omnitrophota bacterium | reverse complement strand
TGTCAGGTGTTTTCCCCCCTTGCGGGGGTCCCTTGCGGGACGAGGCCTCCTGACCACCTCGGCATGCCCCTCACAGCTCACTGGTCCGAATCGAACCTCGTCGCCCCCAGTGTCTCAGCGCGGCCGCTGCTGCTCTTTCCGGATCGAGCGGCGGAGCTGGCGATCCAGCTCGCGCTCCCGGATGCGGTCGCGCTTTTCAAAGACCCGTCGTCCGCGCCCTACGGCCAGCTCGACCTTGACCAGGCCGCGCTGTTCGTACAGCCGTAGGGGAATGAGCGCCAGGCGCTTCTGCGTGATCAGCCCGTTGAGCCGGTCGATTTCCCGTCGGTGCAAGAGCAGCTTGCGCGTCCGGGTGGGCTCGTGATTGAACGGCCCGCCCTGCGCGTACGGGCTCACGTGCATATTATACAAGAACACCTCTTCCCCATCAATGCGGGCGAAGCTGTCGTCGATGCTGGCCCGCCGGGCGCGGATGGATTTGATCTCGGTGCCCTTGAGCTCGAGCCCGGCCTCGAGCTTTTCGAGGAGGTCGTAGTCCCGGCCGGCCTTGTGGTTGGTGGCGAAGGTAGTCGGTGGCGGGGGCTTCCCTGCCATGCGTCAGCGCTTTTTGAGCACGCTGATCATGCGCCAGGAGAGCGACTCGCGGGAAAAGGGCTTGGCGAGGTCGAACTCGCCGCAGGTGGCGGCCACGTCAAAGACGCCGGAGCCGGCGACGAGCGCGGCGAACTCCTGCGGCATGATGAGGCGCGTGCGCGTCGGGCCGCCGCGGATGGCCGTCGTCTGGGTGCCTTCCGTGACTTCGAAGACGAGCTCGTCTTCGAAGGTCTGCGTGATCGGGTCCACCGTTTCCGGGTGCTGCAGGTAAAAGACGCGCACCGTCGTGTCGCCGTCGCTCTGCTCCCACTGGTGGACCTCGTTGCCCATCTGGTCCCACTGGCTGGGCACCCAGAAGTCGAGCAGGTAGAGCCCGCCGGGCGCGAGGCGCTCCGCCACCGCGCGCAGGTGCGCGAGGATCTCGTCGTTCGTGAGGAGGAACCGGAACGTGTCCATGAAGCAGTACGCGAGGTCGTAGGTCCCTGACACGGTGAGGCGGCGCAGGTCATCCACGCGCGCGGTGATGGAGAGCTTGAGGCGGCGCGCTTCGCCCTGCACGTACGCGACCATCTCCGGCGAGGCGTCGATGCCGGTCGCGTCATAGCCGCGCTTCGCCAGGCGCATCACGTGCCGCCCGGCGCCGCAGCCGATGTCGAGCAGCCGCTTGCCAAGCTGCGGGCCGTACGCCTCCCGGCAGGCCTCGATGAACGCGCACTCCGACTCCGTGTTCCAGCGGTAGCCGATCGCGTAGAAGCGCGGATGCCGGTAGACCTGCGAATTGGTCATCGTGCGGGTGCTGCGGCCGCGCCCAGCCGGGCGAGCGCCGCGTCCAGCACGCGGCCGATGAGCGCGGTGTACGTCACGCCGAGATGCTCGGCCAGCAGGCCGATGGTGCCGGCCGGATCGAAGCTGGGCAGCGGGTTGATCTCGAGGAAGAAGAGCGCGCCGTCGCGCGCGACGCGGAAATCCACGCGGGCCATGTCGCGGCACCCGAGCGCGCGGAAGAGCGTTGCCGCCGCGCGCCGCGCCGCGGCGTCCAGGGCGCCCTCGAGGATGAGCGGCGCTTCCCACGCGGCCGGCGGCTGCGGCGCGACATGGCACGAGAGCCGTGTTGCGCAGTCCACCGGCCGCTGGACCGCCGGATACGCGACGGGCGGATCGTTCCCGATGACGAGCACGGTCAGCTCGCCGTAGTCGATGAAGGCTTCGATGAGCGCGGGCTGGCCGCACTCGGCGATCACCCAGGCGACGCGCGCGGCGAGCGCCTCCGGCGTCCTGACAATCGCGCCGGCGTCGATGCCGCGCCCTGAGCCTTCGTGCCGGGGTTTGACGATCAGCGGAAACGGCAGCGGGAGCGGATGCGGCAGCGCCGCGGCCGAATCCACCGACAGCCACGGCGGTGTCGCGATCCCTTCGGCGCAGGCCAGGCGCTTGCTCACGACCTTGTCGAGCCCCAGCATGAGCGCCAGCGGATCCGCGCCCACGTACGGCACGCCGTGCAGCTCGCAGAGCATCGGCAGCCACGCTTCGCGGCACCGGCCCTGGGTCCCTTCGGCGAGATTGAAGACCAGCTCGACCGCGCGGAGCCGGCCCGGCGCGGCCAGCAACTGCCGGGCGCTGCCCAGCCGCTCGACGCGGTGCCCGAGCCGCGCCAGCGCCTGGCTGACGGCGTCCAGCGTGGCCGGCGGATCACACTCCGCCTGCCGCGGGTCAGCCGGATCGGTTTGCAGATCGTACGCGAGGCCGATGTTCATCGTCGACGGAAGGATTATACCACGCGGGTCTGGCCGCATTGACGCGGTGAAACCGCGCCTTTATACTGAGGCTCCCTGCGGAGGTGGTGGAACTGGCAGACACGTAGGTCTCAGAAGCCTATGCCGCAAGGCGTGAGGGTTCAACTCCCTCCCTCCGCACGTTTTCTGTCCCCGACGTGATACGCCTTCGCGAGCTGGACGTACTTCGCGACCCACCCGCGGATGTAGGCAAGATCCCGCGCCGTCACCTTCCGGACCACGCGGGCCGGCGCGCCGACGGCCAGCGAGCGCGGCGGAATCCGCGTGCCTTCCAGCACGACGCTCCCCGCCCCGATGATGGCGCCGGCGCCCACCCGCGCGCCGCTCAGCACGATGGCGCCGATCCCCACCATCGCCCCGCGCTCCACCACGCACCCGTGCAGGTTGACGTGGTGCCCCACATGCAC
>JAHFGU010000150.1:0-1374 GCA_023247285.1 Candidatus Omnitrophota bacterium | reverse complement strand
TGAGATCCACGATGTTGAGCCACCCGGCGCACGGGCTCTTCGGCCCGCCGCTGCCGGCGTCCGCGCCCAGCGACGTGCCGAAATCGATGAGATAGCCGACGGTGCGCTGCCCGTCCCAGACCAGCAGCGAATTGTGATCCTTGGCGTCGATGTTGTTCACCCACGCGTAGGCCACTTTGAGCGCGCGCATCTCGGCGCAGTCCCGGAACTTCTTGAAATTCGCCGGGCCGAGAATCTCGCCCTCCAGGATCTTGCTGGACGAGACCCGCACCCGGCCGTCCCGCGCCCGCGGCGTAAGCAGCGCGCGCAGCGCGTCGTCGGTGAAGGGATGCATCGCCCCATCGGCCCCTCGCATCCGCGCCCCAGGGCTCAGCCGCACCTCGTGAAGCGCGCACGTCACCGCCTCATAGCTCGGCACATGGTAGCCGAGCGCGTACAGCAGCTTGCTCGTCACCGCCTCAGCCCCGGAGAGCAGCTCGGGCGCGTGCACCGGGTCCAGCTTGAACAAATAGCGGCGGCCGCGCGCGTCGTCGACGAAAAACCCGGCGGTCTGCCCTTCCGTCTTAGCCTTCGTCACCGTGTAGGGGGGTGTTGGCATGTCGTCCGGCCTCGTGGGACCGGCCGTGACTTCGGCCGGCGAGAGCGCGGCCGGATCCCGCGCGGTCAAGAAGATGCTGTCGCTCAGTTCGCCGTGGCGCAGATTCGCGGCGCGCACCGGCATGCCGACGAGCTTGCGCGCGGGGCGCACCAGCTCCAGCGAATACTCCACCGGCTCGATCACGGTCACGTCAAAGAGGTGCCACCAGATCGGCGGCTCGTGGACCGCCGGCTTGCCGTTGAAACAGCAGGGCCGCGTCCCCCACCGGCGCGGCCAGCTGGCGCAGCCGGCCAACAGCAGGCACGCGGCGCCGACGCACAGCAGGCGCGCGGGCGGCGTCAGGTCGTGCGGCATGCGTCGGTCAGGAGGGCGCGTGGAATTGCAGCGCCACCTTGGCGGCGTTGGCGATCAGCGAGGTGGAATGCCGTGCTGCCCGCTCGAGCTCTTGGCGCATGGCCGGCAGCCGGAGCCTGCCGACCGCGCACAGGGTGGTCACGCTCAGCCAGCTATCGTGGTCCCAGATGGCGCCCTGCAGCACCTGGTAGGCCAGCGCAGGATCCTGCGCGCGTTCGCTCTCTTCGTCCAGCACGCCGAGGAACTGGTCCTCGTCCAGAAGCGGCTGGAGCACGGCCCGCATGGACGGGTCGATAAGATTATCCAGCAGCTCGATGGCATCGGCGCGGATATGGCGGTCCGGGGCGCGGAGCTGCTCGTAGATCAGCCGGATGTCGTCCGGCCGGTAGAGCAGCATCAGCAGCCGGAATATCTGATCGGTG
>JAHFGU010000039.1 GCA_023247285.1 Candidatus Omnitrophota bacterium | reverse complement strand
GCCCCCCGGTGCAAGGTGATCGCGAAGATCGAAAACCGGGAAGGGGTGCGCAACATCGCCGCCATCCTGCGCGCGGCCGACGGCATCATGGTGGCGCGCGGCGACCTGGGCATCTCGATCCCGATCTACGAAATCCCCATCCTCCAGAAATGGCTCGTGGCCGCCTGCAACCACCTGCGCAAACCGGTCATCACCGCGACCCAGATGCTGGAGCACATGATCGACCATCCGGTCCCGACGCGCGCCGAGGTGAGCGACGTGGCCAACGCCGTCATCGATGGGTCGGATTTCGTCATGCTCTCGGGCGAGACGGCCGCCGGCAAGTTCCCGGTGGAGACGGTGCGGATGATGCGCAAGATTATCGAGCACACCGAGCGCCACGCCCCCTTCCGCGGCGTCCGCCGCAGCCGCTAGGCGGGTTGCCCTTGCGTTCACCCTGGTCATGCAGGTATACTGGCGAGGCAGGGAAAGCCTATGATGCGGAAACCGATTCAACCGTATGTGCTGTTCTTCGTCGCGGGGATGATCGCGCTGACGTGCGCAACCCCTGCGCCGGCGTGCGCCAAATCCGGCTCCGCGTCACGCTGCTGCCCGGCTAACGCGCATCCCCAGGAATGCCAGATGGCCTGCCACGGCAGCGCAGGCCAGGTGTCCGCGACACCGCCGGCTCAGGCTTCGACGATCGCGTCCCCGGCCGCGTCAAGCGGCCAGTTCGCCGCCACCACGCTTCCGCTTGCGGCCGCAGCGCCGCCTGCGGCGCGTCGTTCGCTCCACGCCCCTCCGCTCGAACGCTACCTGCTCGCCTGCGTGCTCCGGCTCTAGCCTTCCTCCTCCCAGGCTGCCTAGCCTGGACCCTTGTGGTTCATTGAAGGAGGAGAAACGCATGTGGAGCGTGCAGCACCGACAACTTCCCTGGATCGTCATGGCCGCGGTATTCGCTGCGGCACCGCTGGCGGCCGCGAACGAACCGCCGGCAGACGAGCCGCTGATCACCCTTGAGGGGTTGACGCGCGCCGTCCTGGAGCGCAGCCCAGCCGTGCAGGCCAAGCGGCACGCGTACGAGGCCGCCCGGCATCGCGTCATCGCCGCCTGGCTGCCGGACGATCCGATGTTCGGCGCAGACGTTGAAGGTCAGTCAAGCCTCTTCGCATTCGGCGACCGGACGGACATCGAGTACATGGCCTCGCAGACCATCCCGTTCCCGCTCAAGCTCATCACCCAGGGCCGGATCGCCGCGCGCGAGGCCCAAATGGCCTACCAGCGCTATCACGAAGAAGAGCGAGACGTCATCTGGCACGCGGAGCAGCCGTACTATGAGCTGTACCTGGCGCAGAAGACGCTGGCCGCCCTGGACGATGTGCGCACCCTGCTGCAAAAATTGAGCCGGGCGGTGCAGAGCCGCTATGAAACCAATCAAGCGTCTCAGCAGGACCTGCTGAAGGCCAACGTCGAAGCGGCGAAAGTCGACATCGAACGGTCCGCGCTGCTCCGGGACCAGCATGCCGCGGAAGCCCACCTCTCGCACCTGTTGAACCAATCCCTCGATACCCAGTACCGTCTGGGGCCCGAGGAGCCCGCCCGCCCGCTGGCCGTGAATCTGCGCGAGCTGGAGTACCTGGCGCTGCACGCCCGCCCGGAACTGCTCGCCCTGGACATCGGGATCGGCCGCGCGAAAGCCAGCCGGTTCCTCACCGCCACCCGCTGGCTGCCTGACGTGACCGCGCGGTGGGAAGGCCGGCAGTTCCCGGGTGAAAGCGGGATCCGGGAGCACGACACCTTTGTGGGGGTCACCGTGCCGGTCTGGTCGCTGGTGAAGGGGGTAAGCGGCGAATGGGCCGGCGCGCAGGACGAGGTGCGCGAAGCCGAGGCGGAATACGACGCGATGAAAAACGAGGTGTTGCTGGCCGTGCATGAAGCGTACGGCCAGGCGCAGGCCGCCGCGCAGGCGCTGGAGACCTATGAGCGGACGATCCTTCCGCAGGCGAAGCAGCAAGTGGAGGTCGCGTTCGCCTCCTACGAGGCCGGCCGGACGGATTTCCTCGATCTCCTGGATGCCCAGCGCACGCTCAAGGAATCCCAGATCGCGTACTACCGGCGCCGCGCGGACCATGAACGCGCGCTCGCCGACTTGCGCCGCGCTGTCGGCGCCGAGATCCCCGGAGGAGACGCCCAATGATCCCGCTCAAGAAACCGTTCGTGATCGGTGTGGTGGCCGCGGTCGCCGTGACGGCTGCCGTCGGCGCAGCCGTCCTGACCGCGCGCCGCGCGCACCAGATGACGCATGCGGTCTACTATTGCCCGATGCATCCGAGCTACACGAGCAACCGGCCGGGCGACTGCCCGATCTGCAACATGAAGCTGGTCAAGCAGGAGACTGTATCGTCGGCATCGACCGGGCATGACCATTCGCAACAAGCCGAGACGATCTGCCTGCTGCACAACTGCGCGAAGCTCCACCAGGGCCAGCCGTGCCCCATGACGGTGGTCGCGAAACCCGGGGAAAAAGTCACGTGCCCGATTTGCGGCGCGTACATCGCCGACACGTCCGGCGGAACGCTCCGTAAAATCCTGTACTGGACCGACCCGATGATCCCCGGCTACCGGTCAGAGACGCCGGGGAAGTCCCCTATGGGCATGGACCTGGTGCCGGTGTACGCGGAGGAAGGCGCGCCGGCAGGAGGCGGCGCGGCGCCGGACGGCTATGCGCCCGTGCTGCTGACCCCGCAGAAACAACAGTTTATCGGGGTTACAACAGCCCCGGCCAGGCGCCAGCACCTGACGAAAAACATTCGCACGGTCGGCACGATCGCGCATGATCCCGAGCTCTACCAGGCGCAGGCCGAGTACATCCAAGCCATCAAGGCCCGTGACCAGGCGCGGTCTACCGGGGCGCACGACGCGATCGAGCAGGCGCAACGCATTGTCGAAGCCTCGCGCATCCGCCTGAAGCACCTGGGACTGAGCGATGAACTCATCCAGGAGATGGAAGCCTGGAGCGAACCTCAGCACAGCCTGCTGTTCGCCCACCCCGGGGAGCCGGTGTGGATGTATGCGCAGATCTACGAATACGAGCTGCCGCTGGTTCGCGTCGGCCAGGCGGTCACCGTCCAAGTGCCCGCCCAGACCGAGCCGCTCCACGGGACGATCCGCGCCATCGATCAGATGATCGAGCCCATGACCCGGACCGTGCGCATCCGCGCGCTGCTGAGCGACCCGCAGGGCCAGTTGAAGCCTGACATGTACGTCAACGTCGAGATCGCCATGGACCAAGGCGAGGTCCTGGCAATTCCTGAAAGCGCCGTTTTCGCCACCGGGGAGAAGCAGATCGTCTTCGTCGATAAAGGCGAGGGGCTCTTCGAGCCCCGGGATGTGGCCGTGGGGGTCAAGGCGGACGGCTACTACGAAATCAAGAGCGGCGTGGCCGAAGGCGAGCTCGTGGTGACCAGCGGCAATTTCCTCATCGATTCGGAGAGCCGTCTCAAAGCCGCCTTAGGAGGGATGACGGGGGAAGGGCACCAGCATGGCGGCCAGTGAACCTATGCGTCCCGATGCGGCTGGAGCCGAAACCGGCCAGGCGCCTACCCTGCGCCAGGGCGGGATGATCGAGAAGCTCATCGAGTTCTCCGCCCGCAATAAGTTCCTCATCCTGATCTTCGTGGCGTTTGCCCTGGTCGCTTCGGTCTGGGCGATGCGGAACATTCCCCTCGATGCCATCCCAGACCTTTCCGACACCCAGGTGATTATCTATTCCCGCTGGGATCGCAGCCCGGACATCATCGAAGATCAAGTCACCTATCCGATCACCGCGGCGATGCTGGGGGCTCCGCGGGTCAAAGCGATCCGGGGCTTCTCGGACTTCGGGTTCTCCTACGTCTACGTCATCTTCAAAGACGGCACCGACATGTACTGGGCCCGCAGCCGCACGCTGGAGTACCTCAGCAAAATTATCCCGCGGCTGCCGGAAGGGGTGCGCACTGAGCTTGGACCGGACGCCACCGGGGTGGGGTGGGTGTTCCAATACGCCCTAGTGGATGAGTCCGGCCAGCACAACCTGCAAGAACTGCGCAGCTTCCAGGATTGGTCTCTCCGGTACCACCTCCAGAGCGTTCCCGGCGTGGCTGAGGTGGCGTCCATCGGCGGATTCGTGAAGCAATATCAGGTGACCATCGATCCCAACCGCCTGCTGGCCTACAACATTCCCCTCACGAGGGTCGTGGAGGCCATCCGCCAAGGCAATCAAGAGGTCGGGGGACGGCTGTTGGAATTCTCCGGCGCGGAGTACATGGTCCGAGGTCGAGGATATCTGAAGTCCGTCGATGACATCGAGAAGATCGTCGTCGGGATGGGCCAGAACGGAACGCCCATTCTGGTCAGGCACATCGCCACCGTGGCCCTCGGCCCGGAGATCCGTCGGGGCTTGGCCGATTTCGACGGCCGGGGCGATGTCGTCGGCGGGACCGTGATCATGCGTTACGGCGAAAACGCCTTGAACGTCATCAATCGGGTCAAGGCGAAGCTCAAAGAAATCGAGCCTTCGCTGCCGGCCGGGGTCACAGTCGAGGTGACGTATGACCGCTCCGAGCTGATCCTCCATGCCATCAACAATCTGAAGGAGAAGCTCATCGAGGAGATGCTTGTTGTCAGTCTCGCCATCCTCATCTTTTTGTGGCATTTCCCCTCGGCGATCATCCCGATCGTGACGATCCCGGTGTCGGTCATTCTGGCCTTCATCCCCCTCTATGGGATGGGACTGACTTCCAACATTATGTCCTTGTCCGGCATTGCGATCTCCATCGGCGTCCTAGTGGATGGCGCCATCGTAGAAGTGGAGAACGCCTATAAGCGGCTCGAGCAATGGATCGAGGGGGGCCGCAAGGGCGACTACCACGCCATCCGGCTCAAGGCGTTGAAGGAAGTCGGCCCATCCGTCTTCTTTTCGCTGCTCGTTATCGCCGTGGCGTTCATGCCTATCTTCACGCTGGTGGATCAAGAGGGCCGGCTGTTCAAGCCGCTCGCCTGGGCCAAGAACCTTGCGATGGCCATCGCAGCAATTCTGGCCGTGACCCTCGATCCCGCCATGCGGATGCTGTTCACCCGCATGGAGCCGATCACGCTGAACGCCCGCTGGATCCCGGAGCGCATCAGGGGCGTGGCGTCCAAGCTCGCCACGACCGTGGCGGTCGGCACTTACTATCCAGAAGAACAGCATCCGGTCAGCAAAGTGCTGTTCCGCGTGTATGAGCCGGCCTGCCGGTTTGTCCTGAAGCATCGGAAGGCCACGATCCTCACCGCCATGGGGTTGGTGCTGACCACCATTCCGATTTACCTGCAGCTCGGGTCCGAGTTCATGCCGCCGCTGCGGGAGGGCAGCCTGCTCTACATGCCGACGACCCTGCCCGGCATTTCGGTGACGGAAGCGCAAACCCTGCTGCAAAAACAGGACCAGGTGCTGAAGAGTTTCCCGGAGGTCGAGCGGGTGTTCGGCAAGTCGGGCCGGATTGAGAGCTCAACGGATCCAGCGCCTTTCTCCATGATGGAGACCGTCATCGTGCTCAAGCCGGAACGCCAATGGCGGAAGGTCAAGCGCTGGTATACCTGGCTTCCGGACTGGATGGAGGGTCCGTTTCGGCCGTTCTGGCCTTGCCACGTCTCCTACGAGGACTTGATCAACGAAATGGACCAGGCGCTTAAAATCGTGGGCACGACGAACGCCTGGACCATGCCGATCAAGAACCGGATCGACATGCTCAGCACCGGCGTGCGCACGCCGATCGGGATCAAGATCTTCGGCGCCGACCTCAAACAGATCGAGGAGCTCGGCACGCACCTCGAGATGATCCTCAAGAACGTGCGCGGCACGCGGAGCATCTATGCCGAGCGGGTTGCCGGCGGCTACTTCGTCGACTTTGATCTCAACCGCGATGCGATCGCCCGCTACGGGCTGTCCGTGGCGGATGTGCAGACGGTGATCATGTCCGCCATCGGCGGGGAGAACGTCACCACCACGATCGAAGGCCGGGAGCGTTATCCGGTGAACGTCCGGTACTCCCGCGAGCTGCGGGATGACATCGAAAAGCTCAAGCGGGTCTTGGTCCCCACGCCGGCCGGCCAGCACATTCCCTTGGTGCAGTTGGCGGACATCCGCCTGGTTTCCGGGCCGGCCATGATCCGGGATGAAAACGGGTTGCTGGCCGGTTACGTCTACGTGGACGTCGATACCGGAAAGCGCGACATCGGCGGCTACGTGACCGAGGCCAAGCACATCGTGGCGAAGGAGCTGCACCTGCCCGCCGGCTATGCCCTGACGTGGAGCGGCCAGTACGAGAACATGATCCGGGTCAAGGAGCGGCTGAAGGTTGTGCTGCCCCTGACGATCTTCATCATCTGCCTGCTGCTCTACATGAATACGAAGTCGGCCGTCAAGACCGGCATCGTCATGTTGGCTGTCCCGTTCTCGCTCATCGGGGCGGTGTGGTTGCTGTGGCTGCTGGGCTATAACGTGTCCATCGCCGTGTGGGTGGGCATGATCGCGCTCATGGGGCTCGATGCTGAGACGGGCGTCTTCATGCTGCTGTTTTTGGATTTGGCCTATCACGAGGCGATCCAGAAGGGCAGGATGCGGAACGAGCAGGACCTGGAGGAAGCCGTCATCCATGGCGCGGTGAAACGGGTCCGGCCTAAGCTGATGACCGTGATGGCGGCCTTCATGGGGCTGCTGCCCATCATGTGGTCCACGGGCGCCGGGGCCGACATGATGAAGCGGGTCGCCGCGCCCATGGTGGGAGGTCTGTTCACCTCGTTCATGCTGGAACTGCTCGTCTACCCCTCCATCTATGCGCTGTGGAAGTGGCGCTACGAGATGCGCGAAGGCAAGGCTGAATGGATCAGCCGGCAGGCGAGCCGTTGACATGCCGGACGCGGCGCGCAAGGACGTTGCCGCCACTCTCGCGAGCCTCTTCACGTGCCCGATGCACGCCGAGGTGCGGCACCCCGGACCAGGGGCCTGTCCCATCTGCGGGATGGTGTTGGAACCGCTCGAGCCGATCGCGGAGGAGCCGGCCAATCCAGAACTGCATGACATGACCCGGCGGTTGTGGCTGAGCCTGATCCTCGCCATCCCCGTCTTGGTGCTGGCGATGGGGGAGATGATCCCTGGCAAACCGCTTGGACATCTCATCGCTGGTCGTCTCAGCCTGTGGCTGCAGCTTGCCCTCAGCACCCCGGTCGTGCTCTGGGGCGGCCGGCCCTTCTTCCAGCGGGGATGGCGATCGATCGCTCGAAGAAGCCTGAACATGTTCACGCTGATTGCGATCGGCATAGGCACCGCCTATGGCTACAGCGTGTTGGCGGTTCTGGTGCCGGGGCTGTTTCCAGCCTCCGTGGTTGGGCCGCACGGGACGGCGCCGGTCTATTTCGAAGCGGCGGCCATCATCACCACGCTGGTCCTCTTGGGGCAGGTGCTGGAGCTTCGGGCCAGGAGCCGCACCAGCGAAGCCATCAAAGCCTTGCTGAATCTTGCCCCGAAGACGGCCAGGCGCCTGGAGGCTGACGGGCGGGAAGCGGATGTGCCGTTGGCGCAGGTGCGCGTGGGCGACCGGCTGCGCGTGCGGCCAGGCGAGCACCTTCCCACCGATGGGGTGGTCCTCGAAGGCGCCAGCGCGGTCGATGAGTCGATGATCACCGGCGAACCCGTCCCTGTTGAGAAAGGTCCCGGTGCTCGTGTCACCGGTGGCACCATGAACGGAACCGGGAGCCTGCTGATTGAAGCCGCGCGGGTGGGCCAAGAGACGCTCTTAGGGCAGATCGTCCGGCTGGTCGGCGAGGCCCAGCGCAGCCGGGCGCCGATCCAGCGGCTGGCGGATGTGGTCTCGGCCTGGTTCGTCCCCGCTGTGGTGGTCATCGCTGCGAGCACCTTCATCCTCTGGACTCTTGTGGGACCGCAGCCAAGATTAGCTCATGCCTTCATCAGCGCCATCGCGGTGCTGATCATCGCCTGTCCGTGCGCGCTGGGACTGGCGACCCCGATGTCCATCATGGTAGGGGTGGGCCGGGGGGCGCGGGCAGGCGTGCTGATCAAGAATGCCGAGGCGGTCGAAGTCATGGAACGGGTGGACACGCTGATCGTGGACAAAACCGGCACGCTGACCGAAGGCAAGCCGCGGGTGCTGGCGGTCGTACCGGCATTCGGTTGGAGCGAATCGGATCTGCTCCGAGTGGCGGCCAGCCTTGAGCGCGACAGCGAGCACCCGCTTGCGGCAGCGATCACCGCGGCTGCAGCGGCCGAAAGTATTTCCCTGGCATCGGCGCACACGTTCAGCTCGCTGACCGGAAAAGGGGTCACAGGCACGATCGAGGGGCGGGTGATTGTGATCGGCGGTCACGCGCTCATGCAGGAGCAGGGAATCGCTGTCGGTGCGCTGGCGGATCGCGCCGAAGAAGTGCGCAAGGACGGGCACGCGGTGGTCTTTGTGGCCGTGGATCAGCAACTCGCGGGCTTTCTTGGAATCGGCGACCGAATCAAACCCTCAACCCCTGAGGCCCTGGAGATCCTCCGTCGCGAAGGCGTTCAGGTCGTGATGGCCACCGGGGATGGCCGCACGACGGCAGAAGCGGTCGCTCAGCACCTTGGGGTGAAGGAGGTGTACGCTGACATGCTCCCCGAGCAGAAGGGCGCATTGATCAAGCGGCTGCAAGCGGAAGGCCGCATCGTGGCCATGGCCGGAGATGGCATCAATGACGCGCCGGCGCTGGCGCAAGCCAACGTCGGGATCGCCATGGGCACAGGCACGGATGTCGCCATGGAAAGCGCTGACATGACGCTGGTGAAGGGGGACCTGCGGGGCCTCGCCCGGGCCAGACGATTGAGCCGGGCGACCATGCGCAACATCCGGCAGAACTTGTTGTTGGCCTTCATCTATAACGCCCTCGGCGTGCCGGTCGCGGCCGGGGCGCTCTATCCGCTGTGCGGGGTTCTCTTAAGCCCCATGCTGGCGGGTGCGGCGATGACCTTCAGCTCGGTGTCGGTCATCCTCAACGCGCTGCGCCTGCAGCGCGCGCCGCTCTAGCGGCGGGATGATGTGGTACACTTGGGGTCGCGCATGAACCCCCATCCGTACACGACGCACAATCCTTCCGTCGACCAGCAAATCAGCAGCCTCGTCGGCTCCTTCGAGGACGCGCTCAGCCGCCGGCTGCTCGCCGAGATGATGGTCTCGGCGTACCGCTTCGGGCTGGACGGCTCCGCCCACGGCGATCTTAAGATCCTGAACTCCGCGCTCAAAGAGCTGCGGTATGCCTTCAAGGTGTTCCGGCCCTACCGCAATCTTCGGAAGGTCGCCATGTTCGGCTCGGCGCGCGTCTCGCGCCGCCACCCGGCGTACGGCACCGCCAAGACCTTCGCGCGGCTCATGGTCCGGGCAGGCTGGCTGGTGATCACGGGTGCGGCCAGCGGCATCATGAAGGCCGGGCATGAAGGCGCCGGGCGGGACGCGAGCTTCGGGCTCAACATCCGGCTGCCGTTCGAACAGGAAGCGAACACCGTCATCGCCCAGGACCCCAAGCTGATCACCTGCAAGTATTTCTTCACCCGCAAGCTGCTGTTCATCAAGGAATCGCACGCCACAGCGCTCCTGCCCGGCGGGTTCGGCACGCTGGATGAGGGCTTCGAATCGCTGACCCTCGTGCAGACCGGCAAATCCGATCCGCGGCCGATCGTGTTCATCGACGCGCCTGACGGCGCGTTCTGGAGGCCGCTGCTGATCTATTTCGACCGCCAGCTCGCGCGCGACGGGATGATCTCCGAAGCCGATCGCTCCATCTACCAGGTGGCGCGATCCGCCGAAGAGGCGGTGGCGGTCATCCGGCGCTTTTACTCCGTGTACCACTCGCTCCGGTATGTCAATGATCGCCTGGTCATGCGGCTCCAGTACGCGCTGCCCGAGCGGGCCGTCAGCCGGCTGACCCGAGAATTCCGCGACATTCTGCGCGGCGGCGAGATCGCCCAGGGCGGCCCCTTGCCCCAAGAAGCCGACGAGCCGGACCTCCGGCACCTGCCGCGCCTGGTGCTGCACTTTAACCGGAAAGATTTCGGCCGGCTGATCCAGCTCATCAACCGGATCAACGCGCTCGGCGTGCCCCCGTCCGCGTCTGCCGGCAGCGAGCGGGCCCCCAGCACCGGCGACGAGCAGTTTGTGTAAGCCCGCCTAAAGTGCCAGGCACTTTTCTCGAAAAGTGCCTGGCACTTTTTGCGATTCAGGTTTACACTAATACCGTTCTCGCGATCATCCACTGATGCCGCACGCTGAGTTCGTCCACCTCCACGTCCACACGAACTACTCCCTCCTCGATGGCGCCTGCCGTATCGCGCCGCTGGTCAAGCGCGCAGTCGAGCTGAAGTTCCCGGCGCTGGCCATGACCGACCACGGCAACCTGTTCGGCGCGGTCGAGTTTTACGAAACCTGCGCCAAGGCAGGCATCAAG
>JAHFGU010000149.1 GCA_023247285.1 Candidatus Omnitrophota bacterium | reverse complement strand
TGTCGCGCAAGATCCCAGTGCTCGAGGCGATACGGATTGGCCGGCAAGGGGTGGTGCGGCTTGCCACGGCGAACGAAGTTGACGCCCTGCGCCGGCGGCTCGCGGCATTACAGCCGGTGAGCCAGGCGCCGGCGGTTACGGTGCCGGCTGTGCGCACGACGCCGCGCGATGACCTCCTTACATCATTGGTCATGGGCGATAACGCGCGGTGGGAAGCGCTGCTGCGCGATCTGAATAGCGCGCCTGGGCGCGACGCGAAGGCCCTGATGGCATTGCTCTCCGCCGAAGAGCGACTCTTGACGTGGACCCAAGGCGACCTCCTCATCTTCTTCACGAATCGTGGCGCGTTCGTCCAGAAGGTCGTCAACGTCGAACAGACAGGCAGAGACCAGGTGCTGAATCTCCAACAGATCGGACCTTCCGGAACCTTCGGGGAGGTCAGTTCAACTCCGGTGGCACTCTATGGAGGCGCGCGCTTTGCGACCAGCCAGCAGGTCCACGAGCGGTACGAGGAGCGCAACCGGAAGGGCCTCCTCGGGCTCGTCGAGACGCCGACTTACGCAGGGTTGACTTCGGTTGCCATACGCGCGCTGGAAGACCATCTGTGGACGATGCGATCCGGCCGCACGGTGCGAGAGCTCGCCTACCAGCGTGCCAAAGCATTAGAGATTGCGATGACGGCTTTGCCCAGCGAGCAGCAAGCGGGTAGGGAGCGCGTCGCCGGATTCACCATTCCGGCTGCTGCGGCGCTTGACCCGCTGAAGATTCTCCAAGCGTTCAAGCGGTCTCTCGGCCATCGACTGGTGAAGGCTGACCAGGCGTACCTGAATCAAGAGATCGCGAAGATGCGCCGCGCCGTGAAAGAGATCGGAACCCCTAGGCCAAGCATCAAGGAACTCAGGGCATTCCTCACCCAAATATTTGGCACCCAGGTAGCCTTCAGCGCGCGGCTCACACCGCAGCAGCCGGTTGAGTTTAACTGGCAAGTCCTCTCAATGTCGTCGCATCACCTGGACTCGCTGGTGATCTCGAACCAGTTGACCGATCCGATCGACATCCTGCGCGCCGTCATCCAGCAGCTTGAGCGCGAACAGTTCAGCGAGCCCTATATCCACTGGCTGCGCGCCAAGCTCGCGGCGTGGGAGCGCCAGTCCGCCGGTGCTGCGCCTGCTCAGGTGCGCGTCACGCCGCACGGATTTGTCACCGTCACCGCTGCGGCAGTCAGCGCGATCGCTGCGCTCGGCCTGGGCGTGAGCATCTCGGCGGCCCAACCGTGGATTGTGGTTGTGGCCGTGTCCATTCTCGGGCTGATCTTGCTGGTTCGGCTCGGCCGCAAATTGCATGAGGTGGGTATGCTGCGGTGGCGCGTGTTCACTGATGAAGGGCTCGACAATGGCGTGATGTTGGGCCTGATGTCGTTCGGTTTCTGGATCGTCGGCGTTACTGTGATGCAAGCCCAATGGATTCCGCCATCTTCTGGGAGCCTTCCCACGTCAATGGGGCTGATGATGTTCGTGATACTGACTGTCCGCTTCTCAATTGACTTATTCGTACGAGTGTTATCGCTGATGGGTTGGTCTCCTCAGGCATCTTCGAAGCAGACCCCGTCACACCGCGGCATTTGGGATTGGGTCATAGCAGCGGGTATCGTGACCCTCACCGGCTTGATAGCCTGGCGGTTACGAGGCAACATCGCGCCCCTCATGACCGGCGCGGCCCTGTTGGCCGGGGTGGTCCTGCTGCCTCCCGCGCCGGCGGTCGATCCGGCGCTGCTGGACCTCGCCACCACCTACTACCGCACGAAGGATCAGCTCTGGGATAGGTTTCTCACCGGCGACGCGCAGGGCTACCACGATGCCTACCGCGCCATGCAGACTATGGAGCGCGAGGCCGCGGCGGTGATCGCCAACGACCGCACCACCGAGCTGCTCCTCGCGACGCAAACCGCCCAGCAACTGCCGGAGTTCCGCGACACCCATCGCAAGCGCGCCACGGAGGAGATCGTGTTTGCCGCCAACCGCCCCCTCACGCCGGCCATGCGGGACGCCATCCGCGGCTCAGCCGTCTGGTTCGCCCATCACGCGCTCGAAGGGGCCCGCGCGCAGCGCGAGGCGGCCGAGGAGCTGGTGACGGAGACCGAGCCGTACAGCCTCACGCGCCTCATCCCCAGCGAGATCGACGGCCGCGAGCCATCGGAAAAGGAGATTCGATGGTTTCGCTTGCGGCTGAACACGCCAGCGCACACCCCGCGCATTCAGCTCGTGGGCGAGGTGTCCTACCGTCCCATGCCGCCCCATCGGCTGGGCATCCTGGTGCGCGCCGATCTTTCGCCCGATGAGGTGATAGGGACCTGGCGGCATGAGGCGTTCCATTACGGCGCCCATCGGGGATGGGTGCCTGTGTCGCCTCGCGATGAGACCGTGCCGACGGTCATCTCGACGCTGGATACCAGGCGCCGACGCGGGGAGGCGGCGCTGCGCGCGGAGGATGAGGGTATTGCGTGGGCCATCTTCGACCGCGGCCGGATGCTCGCGCGCGCAGGCGGCTCGATCGTGAATACGCCGCATCTGATCCGCTTGGCGGCCGACGCGGCGCAGGCCCATGCCGCCACGCTGCCGCCGGCGCTCTCACAGACCGAGGAAGGCCAGAAGCAGGAGGCGTTCGCCGAGCTCAGCGAGTTCGCGACCGTGCATCGGCCAGCGATCCAGCAGCGCGCCGTCGGCACGCTCGTCGCAGGGTTCCTCTGGGAGCGCGCGATGCTGGACGCCGAGCGGCGCGGCTGGGTGGCCGGCCCTGTGGATGATGAGGCGCTCGACCGCTCGGTCTTCGCGTACATGCGGCAGGTGGTGGCGCTCGAAGCGCCGCGCCAGGCGACGACCGAAGAGACCGAGGTCGCCATGGCGCGGATGGCGAAGCTGCTGGACCGCGCGCGCAGCATCACGCGCGATCCCTTGCTGGAATTCGAGCCCTGGGCGCCGCTCTGGCCCGGCGACCGGCCGGCATGGCGCTACCTGCGGGATCAAGACACCGGCCGGCCGCTCTCCGTCATGCAAATCGTGCCGGCCGATGTGCTGCGGCGCGATGAGAAGACGCTGAGCGGCATGGTGTATCAGGAGATGTTCCGCGCCCTGTATTCCTTCACAGCACTCCCCGATTCCCTGCGGCAAGACCCGCACCTCTGGGCGCTGTGGGCGGCGCTGGAGACCCCGCGCGTGCTGCCGGCCGGGTTAGACCGCCGGCCCGGGGTACGGCCGGCGATCCAGCAGCTTTATGGGGATCGCTTCGCGCTGGTCCGCGATCCCAACGTCCAGGCAGCGTTCAGCCGGCTGCCGCTCTACGTGCAGTTCCTGGACGCGTGCGTCTACGAATGGTCCACGAGCTTCCTCAACAACGGAGCGGGCTGGACCAGCGATCCGCGCGTGCACGACGCGCGCGTGCAGGCGGCCTTGGAGGCGACGCGCGCCGCGCGGCAGCGGGCGGTCGCCATCGCCTCGGCCACGGACCACCTGCGCGTGGTCCAGGAAGAGATCTATCCGCGCGTGCAGCCGCTGCTCGAAGCCTCCAAGGAGGAGCTGACCTGGCAGCGGATGTACGAGCGCGAGGTAGTCCGGCGCGGCCGGCTGCTGATTGACCTCGCCCAGAACCCTGACCTGCGCGCCCTGAGCGAGGCGCAGCGCGAATCCATCATGCGCCAATTGCGCGACTTGCTGCCGCAGGTCTCGGAGGAGGAGCGCCGCGAGATCCAGCAGGACGTGGAGCGGGAGCTCGCCGCCGCCGAAGAGCGCTTCGCGCAGCAGTCGGCCTCGATGCCGCTGCCGGATGACTTGCAGCCGCTGTTCGCGGCTGACGATCCCAACGCCCTGCCAGCCCCCGGGCACGCTGCCCCAGCCGGAGCGCCTGGCGCGGCGACCGGCGGCGCACTCGGCGCCCAGGACATCGCGCAGCGTGCCGCCGAGGCTGCCGCGCAGTTTGGTGAGATGGCCGAGGAGTTCGGCCAGCTCCAGCGATTGGCTGAAGAGGCAAACGCCGCCGCAGGGCGCCTGGCCGGCGGCGCTGCATCGGTGCGGCGGGAAGCTGGCACGGCCGACATGGCCGAGCCTGCCCAGCGGCTCGCCGGCCACGCCGGGCAGACTGTAGAAGAGATGGCTGGAGTTGCCAGGCAGGCTCGGCATCTCGACCAGGAAGGCCGGGAAGTCATTGACGCGATGGAGCAACTGAGCCCGCGCATGGGCGAGGGCGCGCAGGCGCTCGCGGCGTTGGCCGAGCGGGTGGCGGCGCACGCGGCGTTGGTGCGGGCGAAGTCCGAGTCAGC